>NZ_NDHW01000041.1 GCF_002251945.1 Pseudanabaena sp. SR411 | reverse complement strand
GCAAGTGCCAACATGGCTGTAGTCTTACCTACCTGCCTTGGCGCATGGATCACGAAATAGTTTTCTTGAGCTATTAATTGTTTGATTTCAGGCAAGCGCTCTGTTGCTGACAACATGTAGTGAATGTCAGGCTTACAAGGACCAGCAGTATTAAACCATTTTTGCATAACGACAGCTAACTAACGGGCAGATACCCCTTCAATATATAACAACGCACCAAGCAAAGCCCTCAAACCTTGAAAACACGTTACCTTAATTAAGTATAAATGCTTATTCACATAAATATAATGACAAATAATCATCAATTATTTGTTCTAAGATTACTCTGTGACAAGTTGGGATTTTGAGCTGAGTTTACTTGTGTCTGTGTGATTATGACCATAAGTTTGCCGCATCGGCAAACTTATGGTGTCAACTTCTAGGGTAAAGATCTCTAACACTTAGCCAGTCTGCATTTCGGTTGTAGAGGGTCGCTAAATCCCGTCTCCTTAAGCCATTTAGCTACCCCTGTTAAGGTGACTAACGAGCTTGCGTAATTCCAGCGATATAGATCCGTAAAACATCTTGTCAAAAATCCATTTTATTGAACTTTTGACGGCTGAAACGACCAATCTACGTGCGCTATTTTTGCACTTTAACAGGGGTAGCCATTTAGCCCAGCCACAGGCAAAATTTGTCTATGACTGGAGTGGTAAAATCAGCGATTGGGAGGTAAATCCAGATGCAGATGGAAGATAACATCAGGCTGCTCAAGGCTTTTGGTTGCTTCAAGAGTTTACGATTTTCGGCAAGCTTATGCTTGTAATTCAAGACTTTCGGCAACCTTATGCTTCCATCTAGGGAGACGAATCAAGGAGAACCCAACGGTGAAATCGGTATTTCAACCTCAGTAGTGGCAAATTTATGGTACAGCAAAAAAAGGGAAAGATAGGACATAATATTAAGACAGGAGAGAAAGAAAAAGAACCGAAAATGACAGCAGCTTACTGCATAGATTTACGAGAGAAAGCAGTATCAGCTATTGATAGAGGAGGAAAAAAGAGTCACGTCTGC
>NZ_NDHW01000040.1 GCF_002251945.1 Pseudanabaena sp. SR411 | reverse complement strand
ATTCTTCTTCAGTCCATCCATTTCGATTGCTTGTATTACCTTTTGACGCAAATCGTAACTATATGGTTTTGGCATTATTATTCCTCAGTCAACTAGTTTGCTTTATATCTTATGTCCTAACCTAGCTGGCTATAGCTATAATTCATGGCTTATTTCCCCACGAGCATTTCCTAAAGGGTGTCGATGGCAACTGCGACAATAAGAGATCGCGGATTTGGCTATTTATCACCGCCATTACTTTGCATAACTTCCCCGAAGGAATGGCGGTTGGCGTGAGCTTTGGTTCAGGAAATGTGAATGATGGCATTGCTACGGCTCTGGGTATCGGCTTACAAAATATGCCCGAAGGTTTAGTTGTAGCTCTCTCACTGGTCGCCCAGAACTATCGCGTAGGTTATGCTCTATGGATTTCGTTACTTACGGGTTTAGTGGAACCCATCGGTGGATTATTTGGTGTCGGTGTCGTTAGTGTGGCGCAGGGCATCTTACCTTGGGCGATGGGTTTTGCGGCTGGAGCCATGCTATTTGTGATCTGTGACGAGATTTTGCCTGAATCTCAGAAGGCTGGAATCGAGCGTGATGGCACAATTGGCACAATTTTGGGATTCGTTGTCATGATGTTTCTAGACATCGCTCTTAGCTAGGTTTCTATGGAATGAACATAGTACTCAATCTGGCAGTGTTAAAGAGGTAAGGATGAATTGAAATGGTGAGCAAAGAAGAAAATAGCACCGATATGATTTTCTAATTTTTTAGAAAATGAAAGGGTCTTTCTTACTAGTAGACAGTCAAAGGGTTATTGACGGATAGAGACGAAGCAATTTAATGCGAGCATCAGCAGTAGTAAATTGCCAGTTAACTTTACACGAGAGAGAATTCCTGCGATTTTCCCAAGCCGAGATTTCCTGAATCAAAAGCTGTTTATCAGGAATACGACGGTCGAGACATTGGCGATTTAAAACACTCAACTCAATTTCAGCCATATTGAGCCAACTGCCATGTTTAGGGGTGTAGTAAAACTCGATTTTGTCGAGAATTCTTCTGGCTTCAGCAGGCAAAA
>NZ_NDHW01000039.1 GCF_002251945.1 Pseudanabaena sp. SR411 | reverse complement strand
AAATAAGTTGCTATCATCAAAGCTTATCAATCATTTTGATAAGCTTTTACCAGTTCTTACTCCTTTCCCACCGAAGAAATAGACATATAAAACCAAGAAATAGCGTTGCGGCGCTTCGCGCCGCAACGTCTATTCTTTCACTGGGAAGGGAGTATAGATATTTAACGATTTCTGATAGTGAAGTTATACTTTCGGAAATCAGAAACCAACCCTATAATCAAAGTCATACCAATTCTCTGAAGTGTGACTACACTTCAGAGAATTAAAAATAAAACCCAGTATTTTTCTGAGTTCAACAAAGTGTAGTCACACTTTATTGAACTGGTATTACTTCCTTCTCAGCCTAGAAATAGAAAGTAAAGCCCAATGATTAGTGTCGTTCTTCGTCGCACCACTAATCATTGGCTGGGAAGTAAGTGTTAGCTTTATTTTTAAGTAACGACCCAAACGGATAAGTAAGAATGGATGATTGGCGCTGAATTTGAGTTTGCCGATGATCCTGAGAATTGATTCAACGTTTATTTTAGAATCTGTTTGATTTCTGAAACAATCCGCTTAATTTCCAACATCAAAATCCCCTGCTTAGCCTTTTGATCAGCCAATACTAGAAGTACGGCATCATCCCCACAGCTTGTTAAAATACCGTAGCCTTTGTCGCCTTCAACAAAGATGCGTTCAATATCACCTCTGGCTAATTCTTGTCCAATTCTTTCCCCCAAAGATAGCATGGCAGCAGACATTGCCGATACTCGTTCTTCATCCATAGCACCAGGCAATGTCGAAGCCAAGGGTAAACCATCTGGAGTGACGAGAGCCGCACCCTGAACATCGCTAGTTGCGGATACAAAATTTTGTAGAACGAGACTAAGTTTTTCAGCGTTAATTGCCACTATGAAATTCTCCTATAAGTACAAATGATACACAAAACAATTAAACCGATGAAGTCTTAGGCGAGGACTTCAAACTCAATAACATCATGGGAACCGCCACGGAGAACTGATTCAGTTTGCTTGCCACGAAGACGTTTGCCAGTGACTTTTTCTAGTACCCCTTGTACTGCTCCCAGAGTAAATGTYAGTTTGCGAGGAGAGCCTTGAGGCTCGCCAGCAGAGCAAATTGTTTCGCGACAGTAAGCTAAAATCGTTTCTCCCGATTCGACAATTTTGTCGATAATACAAAGCCTTGTGCCATCTTTCCCCAAGGCAGCCTGAAGTTGAGGAACGATTTCGGCGTTAGCAATACCTTTTCCTGCAAGCCCAAGCTGTTCAGCTACTTGCTTACCACGGTTACGACCAGCAGAAATTAGAGCGATCGCTGCGGCTTTTTCCCCTAGAGCTTCTTCAGTACCCACAACTACTGCTCTGAAGCAAACTATACTGCTGAAATCACCAAGCTCATTACGCATTTGTGAAGTATTGGACATAATAAAACCTTAATATTTACATTGATGTTTGATGAGTAGGTCATACCTTCGTCTTGAAAGCATCAAAATTACTATTCTTGTGATATCACATGTACTCTATTCCCACTGAAAAAATATTCATTGGAAATCGCTGATATACAGTGATCCAAATCTTCTCTGCCTATATGG
>NZ_NDHW01000004.1 GCF_002251945.1 Pseudanabaena sp. SR411 | reverse complement strand
GTAAAAAGTGTGCGATGCTCTCTGCGTCTCAGGCTCAAGAACTTCATGGCAATGATGGCGATCGCTGCTGGAATCCTGCGGTTTGCTATAGTCGCCGTTCCTATGCCCGTCATCGCGATCGCCGCAATCTGGTTCGCGCTCGTAAACGTGGAGATTCTGCTGAACGTTTAGTTGTGAATATTGAAGAGTTTGCGTCAGTATATTGGGCTGTATTAGTGGTTTACCGACAAGCAGGAACGGATACACCAATTCATGCGATCGCTGTTCAAGTCTGGAAAGGGCAGGAAAAGTTTGCGGCGGTTTCACCGATTCATTGTGCGGGAATGGTGGCGACACAAGTGCATACTTATGTCCAGAAGGTATTGGTTTTGCTAGAGTCAAATTATGGGATTAAGAAATTTGCTAGCCAAGAACGTCTCGATCCTTGGCTTTGTCCTTTGCGTCCTTGCCCTTGTCATTCAAATTAATTTTCGGTGTGACAATGAAAGTTAAACAGCTTGAGTTGGATTTATGGGATGTCCTTTCGACTGCGAGACAGACTCCTGAAGATGCGAATTTTCCAATGGTGTTTAAACTTTTAGATCTGACTCTGGTTGATCTCGATACGCGATCGCAGTTGCGAATAGCAGGGGAAGCGGTATGTCAGATTACAAATTTGTTTTGTGATCGCTCTAGTTTTTTATTTGAGGAGTTACATTCTCGTGCTGCTAATGGTGAGCCAAACATGGCTGATGATGCTTTTGATCGTTATGTGCGTCAGTCTATGGTGATGGATTTTGAGCAGTTTATTGAGCCTTTGCAAAGTTTACCTAGAAAGGCTCCAGAATATGCAAAGAATGGTAATTCGATGGTTGGCACAATTGATAAGGAGGTTTTGATTCAATCTTTGGAGCAGGAAAGTTTGCTTAGCTTTGAGGAGGAATTTGAGCGAGCGATTAGTACGGCTCATGCTGAAGATGTTTCGGCTTGGGTTGAGGCGATCGCGCATTGTATTGCTAATAATTCTTCTCCTATAGAACCCATTTGGTATCTTAGGAAGCCTTAGCGAGGCGCTTAAGCATAAGCCTGATAAAGCAAAGATGAATTCTCGCATTAGCATTGTCTAAAGTTCTGTCAAAGTTTTTGA
>NZ_NDHW01000038.1 GCF_002251945.1 Pseudanabaena sp. SR411 | reverse complement strand
CTATTACAAGAATTCGAGGAACAGTGGACATTTGAGGGAATATGCGTAGCCGACGCAGCCCTATACAGTGAAGAAAATCTGGTAGCGATGACAGGACTTAAATGGCTAACCAGAGTGCCATTAACCATCAATGCGGCAGGTGAATTAGTCGAGACAAAAACTGTCTTACAGGCGAGTAAGTTGAAAGGATACAGCACAACCGAATCGGTGAGTGAATATGGCGGCGTTAGTCAAAGATGGATTTTAGTTGAAAGCCAAGAAAGACGTAAGTCAGACATCAAAAAGTTAGACAAAAAGCTTGAGCAAATCCAGCAAAAATGCCATCAAGATTTACAGACTCTGTCGGGACAAGATTTTGCTTGTACTGCCGATGCGCTCTCTGCTGCCGATAAACTATCAGCTAAGATGAAATGGCACAAACTCTCAAATATTCAGACACTAGAAAAAAAACATTATGCGAAACGGGGGAAGCCACAACCTGATGCTATACCCACCAGCATTAGTTATCGGGTTACCGCGACGGTTATTCCTATAGACTCAGAAATATTGGCTCAGAGACAGCGCTGTGGCAGGTTTGTTTTAGCCACGAACATCCTTGATTCTCTGGAATTCACTGCCGATGATGCTTTACGTGAATACAAGTCTCAACAGGCAACTGAGCGGGGTTTTCGCTTTCTCAAAGACCCTTTATTTTTTACTTCTAGTGTTTTTCTCAAGTCCGCTAAACGGATTGAGGCTTTGGGTATGATTATGGTGCTTTGCTTACTCGTTTATAATTTAGCCCAACGACAACTCAGACTTGCTTTAGCTCTTTCCCAAGATACTATTCCGAGCCAATTGGGTAAACCCACTAGTTCTCCGACTTTGCGTTGGGTTTTTCAATGTTTTATGGCGGTTCATTTAGTTTATTTTCAGGGACTCTCTCAAGTTGTTAATTTGTCTCCTCTTCGGCTTCATATTTTAAAGTTTTTTTCTCCCACCTGCCAACGCTATTATTTGCTCCCTGCACCTGTTTCGTAATTGTTTTTCTCATTCCATTACGAGCGGAATGTGGGTTGTATCTGTATGTAGCCATGTTCGAGTGGGCATACAATCTACGTTGGATTGATTTTGACTTCCTGCGTCGGCTTCTTTTCCCTCCTTCCACCTATTTACCTAGATGAGCGACCAAGTTATGAACTCTTTCACACTTGCTCCACTAGTTACATCTAGAGTATGTACATCCACTTGTAACCCTTCACTGGCTAGCCGTTGCTGGGCAGTGATACCATCTTGAAGATTACGGCTAGTGATGATTACCTGAATATCTTCTTTTTGAGCTAGCTGACGTGCGATCGCATATCCTAAACCCTTATGACTACCAGTAATTACCGCAACTTTTTTGGTCTTCGTCTTCTAAATCCTTTATTCGATTTTACTGTAGCAATCCTAGTTGAATCTTAGTATTCTCATTACTTAGGATTGTTGTATAAATCCACCTTAGCAATCCTCACCCCTTTCAACAAGACAAGATTTGGGATACATATTATCAATGAAATCGATAAATCTAGCCGCAATCGATCTAAACCTACTAGTTGCTTTTGAAGCTTTGATTACAGAACACAGTGTCACGAAGGCAGCCGAAAAGCTTCAGATTGGACAACCTGCCATGAGCTCATCACTTAGTCGATTGCGAGTTCTCTTTGAAGATGATTTATTTATTCGATTAGGGCAGCAAATGCAACCAACGGTCAAAGCTAAGGCGATCGCCCCCAATATTTTGGCCGTATTACACCAGATTCGTCAGACGATCATCACAAGCCATCTTTTTGACCCACTTTCTAGCGATCGCACATTTGCAATTGGTAGCTCGGACTACACTAGCTTAGTGATTGTGCCACCACTACTAGAATTTAGTTGTCAAAATGCACCATTAATCAATTTCCATACGATCGGTTTTGAGAAAGATAGTGTTGGTGAACTATTAGAAAAAGGCATAATTGATATTGCATTGGGAGTTTTTCCAAATCCACCTCGACAAACTCTATTAGAACCGATTTTTGAAGAACACTTTGTTGGTATTGCGCGTCAAGATCATCCCGATATAACCAATGGAACAATTAGTTTAGAATCCTTTACAAAGCTATCTCATGCCCTTACAACTTTACGCCGCGATCACTCTGGAGCAATTGATCGCACTTTACAAGAGCAGAATCTACAACGGCGGATTGCTTTGATTACTCCCCATATGCTGGTCTTACCCTTTGCGATCGCTACTAGTGATATGGTTGCGGCTGTTCCTAAACGTCTAGCTATCACTATGGCTAAAACCTGTAATCTCACTATTTTTGAATTACCAATTGAGACTAAGCCTTGGAAGGTATCTATGCTATGGAGTGTTTTAAGCGATCATGATGAATCAAATCAATGGCTACGCAGTACGATCAAGGCGTTAGCGAGGAAGCTTTAGGTAAGTCTCAAAAAGAGAACACCGTGCGTAAAGCTCCAACCCAAATCGTGCCGTTCTCGTTGCGATTGCCAGCATTGGTAATCACTTGAACCAGAGGCGTAATTCTAATAAATTTGTTGATCGGAATATTATAAAAAGCTTCAAAGTTAGTCTGCGAAGCATTCCCAATCTCTCTCACGATGAGTGGTTGACTAACCGCTAGCCCTGTAATCGAACCTTGGGTAAAGAGATCCTTAAATGAAAAACCAGCCATCCAATAATTAGGGCTAATATTCCCAAACTCCGTATTGTTGTAGTTGCTGAAGCCATAGCGTCCAAATACACCTACGCGATCGCTAATTCCCCAATCAAAATTCACTCCAAAAGCATTAAAATTACTGCCAATCACCCTGCCTCCAGCATATTGCAAACGCAGAGTAAACTTTTTATCTGGAGAATATTCTAATTCCACAACACCTTGATAGGGATCGCCAAATAAGCCCTGTTCACCGCCACGATTAGGGAAAATTAAAACTGGTAACTCCGCCGACTCACTAGATCGCAAAGTATTAACGATCGCTGAGCCAGTTGGTCGATTAGCATTTGTAGCTACATATAAGGCTCGTATTTGAATAGGAAGTTGCTTAGGAGTCCACTCAGCAACAACGCCAGCCCCCGCAGGTCTGGGTAAGAGAATAAAATTATTAATAAGAGCTTGAGTGGAGAAGTCGTTAAAACTAGCATTTGCATAGCGATTTTTATCAATAAAATCACCAGCCACCATGAAAGGGGCGATCGTTAAACGGACTTCCTCAGCGATATTAAATGAATAATAAAGACGTGCTAGGCTAACCTGATTGTCACGACCTTGAATAGAATAATCAAGAGCGCTAGCAAAATTGGGTTCTAAAAATCCTGAAGTACTATCACTTGCGCCTGCACTACCAGCAAGCAAGCGGATCTTGAGCAGATCTTTACCCACAAAACTGGTATTGAGATCGATAGAAAATCGATTTAAAAAAGTAACGTTGGGTTGATTGCGGGTGATCACCGCACCAGTTGGCGAAAGAATGCGATCGCCACTAAAACTCCCTGCCGATAGCGCAAAAATCACTTGCCCTGATAGTTTGGTTGTTGGAGAGAATTTTTGAATTTCTAACTGCTCTGTGCGCTGTTCTAGATTATTGACCTTTTGGGAAATTATTCCTAACTCTGATGTAAATTCACTTTGTAATCGATTTAAGGTACTCAGATCCTCTTGACTTACTTTGTCGCTCAGTCCACTTCTAAGCATCTCATCTAGTTTAGTAATGCAAGACTGTAGCCCTGCGGCAAACTCATAGCGACTCAAGGCAACATTGCCGCGATAAGTGCGATCGGGATAGCTCTGGATACAGCCATAGCGTTCTGTGAGAGATTGCAAAGCTGTAAAAGCCCAATCCGTAGTTTTGACATCGGATAGTTGATTTACAGTAATATCTTCTGCCTTGCTAGAATCTGCGATCGCAGATTTCCCAACTATTAGCAAAGCTAGCAATAAACATTGCAGTCTTGGGTTGAGGTTTAATTTAAAAAGTGATTTGAGCTTTGAGATCTTCATTTTCAATTAAAAGATTGTGTACTATCGAGTTTGACCAATGAGTGCGTACTCATTGGTCAAACTAAAAACAATCATAAAAAAGCTCCTGCTAACTGTCCTTCGGGGAAGTTACGCAAAGCAATTGCTGTGATACATAGCCGATCGCTAAATCAACTTTTCCATCTCTTAGATATCTGCGCGATCCGCTCACCATATAACTCTACCGACAAGCGAACGCCAGAATCAAGCTCTACGGCTTTTGAGTACCAGAAAAGTCAGGAACAGTCTGTCACATCACTCCCATGTAAGAACCTAGACGATTCACTCCATTCTGATTCATCTCACCAGCGCCAACCCAAATCATCGAATGCTGGGCTGCATTGATTGCCAAATAAAGTAGAGTTCCCTGCTTATCTCCACTAGGAGAACCTGAATGGGTAAAGCCGCCTGCTAATTTGTTTTTCCATAGCTGTTGGAACCAAATCCCACTAGCAGCATCGACAAACGCCTTAAACTGTGCGGCTACGCCTCCCATATAGGTCGGCGAACCGAAAACGATCGCATCAGATTGATTGAGTGCTTCTAAAACTTCTTCATTGTGCCAACGTCCATTATGGATTTGTTCGCCAGTAATTCTAAAAGGTTGAACTTTAGTATCTGCGACCTTATTCACACCTTCCGCAAAGGCTTCAGCGATCAGGTGAGTGTGTCCTGTGCCAGAAAAATAAATAATAGCGATAGATGACATAACTTTACTTCCTCGATAGATTTGTAGTAAGGGTAATTTTTAGTCTTTCCAATTCCACAGCAAAACCATAAAGGCGATCGCTAATATCACCATTGCAATTCCCGCCGTACCATAGGTGGCATTCAAGCCAATCGCGAGACTCAAAGGCTGACTCACGAGAGGTGATAAGAACTGACCTAAAAACATAGAAGTCGTCAAACCGCCTAAAATCTTGCCGCGCATATTCACAGGAGTAGCGGAAGTAAGACAAAAGGTCATATTTGGCATCACCAACCCCAATCCAATACCTGCGGTTCCTAAGCCTAAGGCAACGACTGTAAAACTACTGCCTAGGCTAATCAAACCAAACCCTAGAGCCATAGTGCTAAAAGCAGTGCCATAGATATTAAAAAAGGTTGTTTTGGCTTTGAGCCGTTGATATTGAAAGGATGATACAGCGGAACCGAGAATGCAAATCGCGATCGCGATTCCACTTTGAGAAGCAGAGGATTGGAATAAATTCTTGAGATAGAAGGGGATCTGTACGGGAATCGTATAAAAAGCCATCTGACCTAGCATTGCGGCTGCAAATGTTAGCCCAACAATGAGATATGGCAAGCGCCTAGACTTTTCAGACTTATCAGCATGATCAGAAGATTGAATTGAATCTTGGCGAGGTGGCTCTGACAGAAAAGACAAGACCGCAGGCAATACTAACAATGCTGCGAAGTAGATTAGAAAAGGATTACGCCATCCAATATCRGMTAACCAACCWCCCAAAGAGACAAATACTACACCGCCTAAAGAACTAAARGCTGCCTGTAAGCCCAGAAACTTTCCTCTAGCAGCCCCACTATAGTAGTCRGCAATTAGARCCGTAGTAGAAATGGAAATCCCTGCCACGCTAACACCTAACAACGCTCGACCAACAATAATCGTATCTAAGGAATTTAGCCATAATCCCGAACTACCCGCTAAGCCATAGACAATTAGAGATAGAAACAATAATGGTTTCCGTCCGATCCGATCTACTAAAACTCCCAGTACTGGAGCGCTAATAGCTATAAATAGCGCGGGTAGAGTTAGCACCAATCTTACCCAATAAGCTGAGTTYGGCACTGACTCAAAATKTTTCAACATTGCTGGTAAAGAAGGTGCGATYGTGGCACTTGCCATAATCGTTAACATACTAGCAACCAGCAAAGTTATACGAGTAGTTAGAGAATTAACTTTTGAGGCGATCGCTGTTTTCATAAAGAATGAAATCTAACTAATTCTAAGAAAACTTTTAGGGTGTGACTAACTTGCGACAGAATCTGTCAGCTTTAAATGAGTACCGTCACACTTTGGAACGCCAGCCGTATATTTACAGAGGCATAGCGGCATTTTTGTGGATTCAGAAAGTTCAAAACTTACAGGAGTGAAACTTGTTCCTTTATGTGCGCCATTACAAAAAGGCTGATTTGCTGACAATCCACAGCTACACCAGAAATATTTCCCTGCTTCTAGGGTCATTACCACTGGTTTCTTATCAACAATTTTGGGTTCAATGGAATTGTTTTCTGACATGGTTTCACTAAATATCCTAGGTGTGAGAGTTAAGTTTCAACAGCAATAAAAAATCTCTACCTTACTTGTTTTAATTAATTTTAGGTTGAGTTTTGCTTGCTTCCCTACCCTATCAGATGGAAGAATTATTAGTCCCTGTCTTAAAAGATTGAATTTTTTAATCAAACAACTGATTTAGATCTGTACTTAAGTACAGAGTTTTTTATTTGTATTAAGACAAACAGAAAATGTAATAGAATTGACTATAGAAATTTAAAGTTAAATATATGCATCATACCTACACAACTTTAAATCTACAATGCCAAGTAATTAAGTTCCTATATCTATCTATTTAATCAATATTTTTAAGTAATATTTTCTGAGCGAAGCAGATGCCACAGAACTTCTTAAATCTGAATCAAGATCATAAGGAGACGCTAAGCGATCGCCTACTAAAAGCATCTGCTAATGCAACTAGTGCGTTATTGACGATCACTTCACTTGATGATGCTGTTAATACTGCTCTGAAGATTATTGGAGAAGCTTTAGATACTGATCGCGTTACCGTAATTGAACATTTTAATTGTCCAGAACAATCGCTACCTTGCTGGAAAATGTTGTATGAGTGGGATTCTCTAGACACAATCTCACAAATTTCCCATCCAGAAGTCTCTCAGGGAACCTATGAAGGTATTGAGTCATGGTATGAAAGTATTAATCAAGGTCAAAACATAACTTATTTGACCAAAGACATGTCAGAACCATTTCGGAGTGGGCAAGAGAAACTTGGAGTCAAAGCACTGCATGTTGTTCCGATTTTTGTAGAAAATAAATGTTGGGGAGTAGTGGGTTTTGATGACTGTCGTGGAGTAAAACATCGAGGTCAATCTGAATTGTCAATGTTAAGAATTGCCGCAAATTCTATCGGTAGTGCAATTCAGCGCGATCGCACCCAGCAAGCTCTACTCCGATCTCAACAAGAACGTGCTACCGAATTAGAAAAAGCGAATAAGGCTCTACGCAGTGCGATCGCAGGGATGGCAAGGCTTGATAATCTAGAGCATTTCTTAGCTGAAATGCTAAAAGCAAGTCTAGAAATATCAGGAGCGCATTCTGGTGCAGTGGCTCTAATTGAAGGAGAATTCATCCGTCATGCTGTGTTATTCGACCAAGATGGCTGGATAGATCCGCAGATTCAAATGTCTAGAGGACTGACAATTTCTCCATTCACGCCAGAATTGAAAGATCTAGCCGAACAACTTCTGAAATCACCGTTGGAATGGGTCGTCCCTCCTAATGATCCAAGAATAATGCCTGAATATCGAGAGTTTCATCGCGAACACAATAACAAGGCTATACGGCTTGTGCCAATGCAGATTAGCGATCGCCTGATCGGTTGGTTAGGACTTGGCTTTGCGGAAGAAAATCCCCCTATTGGTAAAAGTTTTGGGCTATTAAAAGTCCTTGCTGAACAGATGACAATGGCGGTGGAAATGTTAAGGCTATCGAACGAAGCCCAACAAACAGCGATCGCCCGTGAACGTGAACAATCTCTATTAGTTAATGAAAAACAACGTACTGCCGAACTAGAAAAAGCCAATGAAGCCCTAAGTCGCAGTCTATCTTGGCTGGCTCGAGAAGAAAATCTTAATAATTTCCTAGAACAGATATTGCTGGAAATTAGTGCTACGGTCAAAGCCGATATCGCCCACCTATTTATATTGCATCAACCAGAAAGGATGTTAGAGATAGTTGCAAGGGTAGTCGATGGTAAGCTAATCCAATCTCCTGCTCCCTCTGAACCTGCCATTTTCTCTGCCCCCTTTCCTGCGGATATTACCCCAATCTTTGCCATGATGGAAGAGCAAGATCTGCTCTTGACCCTAGATATGCTGAATATCCAACCAGAAGTTAGAGAGATTACTTGGCCTGACAACTATGAATGGCATATTAATTTAGGGCGTAAAGCGATTGGAGCCTTGGTGCTTAAAGCTGGCGATCGCACAGTAGGTTTTCTCGGCTTTGGTTTTAACGAAAAACAAGAGCTAGTAGGAGAAAGACGCGAACTGGTCATTGCTCTAGCAAACCAAGCGGCTCTTGCCATTCTATTAATGCAATTAGCTGAACAATCGAAGCAATCAGCGATCGCCCATGAACAAGAGCAGGCTGCTGCGGCAAGAGTAGTGCAATTAGTCAAAGCTAATGCAGTCTTGAAACAAACTCTAGATGTGTTAGCAACGGAACCCGAAATCGAAAGTTCTTTAGGGCATGTGCTAAAGGTATCCTCTGAACAACTGGATTCTCCTTCTTCCGCACTCTGGTTATATAACTCTTTTACTGAAAAGTTTTATCTGCATCTTGTCTATATGGATAATCAAATTATTCCTGTAACTGACGAAAATATCGACATTCTCTCAGGGAAATGGCTTCGTGGCAGAAACATGGATAAGGATTTGTTTCTTAAAAAGCATATCCGCGAACGTAGTCCAGTTATTTATCAAGTAGATGATGCTTCGGTAGTACCACCACCTCTGCGTAAAAGCTTGGGAAATATGGGGGTAAAAACTCTATTAGGTATCCCTCTTTTATTAGGAGCGGAAATTATCGGCAGCTTTACCCTGCGGTTTGCCGAAAAGCGCCAATTTCAAGCTGAAGAATTAGAACTGACGCAAGCTTTGGCTAATCAAGCAACGCTAGCAATCCAACTTCTCCGTATGGCTGAAGAGTCAAAGCAAGCTGCCATCTATGCGGAACGTAATCGACTGGCTGGCGAAATTCACGATACCTTAGCACAGGCTTTTACAGGCATTTCCCTCCAACTAGGAGTCGTAAAATGGCTAATTCAAGAAGGTTCATTAGCCATTGAACCAATCCTTGATCGCATCAATGACATCGCGCAAACGGGACTAGCTGAAGCACGGCGCTCTGTCTGGGAAATTTATCCTACAGCCCAAGAATATTCCAACTTAGCCGAAAAGATTTCTCAATCAGTCGAGAAATTAACTAGCGATTGTCCTATTCAAGTTGATTTACAGATTTTAGGAAGTGAATATCAAGTTTCAGCGATGATTGGATACAACTTACTCAAACTTGCCCAAGAAGCGATTACTAATGCTCTAAAACATGCCAAAGCAACGAAACTTTCGATAATTCTTACCTATAAAGATGCACTAGTTTCCCTCAGCATTACTGATAATGGCTGCGGCTTTCAGCCCAATCTCGATAATGGCGGTTTTGGGCTTTTGAGCATATCCGAACGATGCGATCGCATTGGGGGACAATTATTGATTAACAGTATCTTGGGTAAAGGAACAGAAATTTTAGTAGAGATTCCATTAGAGGAACAAAAATCATGACTGATCAAACAATCCGTATTATGGTAGCGGACGACCACCCAATTGTCAGGAGCGGATTGGTATTAATGATCGATTACACTCCTAACATGGAAACTGTAGCTGAGGCGAATAACGGACTAGAAGCCGTTGCCCTATTTCGCCAGTATCGTCCTGATGTCACCTTGATGGATTTGCGAATGCCAGAGATGAGTGGAGCCGATGCGATTGCTGCTATTCATCAAGAGTTTAGCGAGGCAAAAATCATTGTTCTCACGACCTATGATGGGGATGAAGATATTTATAAAGGTTTAAAGGCTGGAGCCAAGGGCTATATATTTAAAAATGCTCCAGTCGATGAGATTATTAGAGCGATCAAAACTGTCAATGATGGCAAAAAATATATTCCCCCTGAAGTTGGTGAAAAGCTTTCAGAAAGACTCAATCGCCCTCAACTATCTAATCGAGAATTGGATGTCTTAAAACTAGTTGCCCAAGGTAAAACTAATCAACAAATTGCCACTGAATTATATATTTCTGAGAGTACAGTTAAGTACCACATCAATAGTGTTTTAAGTAAACTAGGCGTAAGCGATCGCACTCAAGCGACCTTAATTGCCATTAAACGAGGTATTGTGAATTCCTGATTACTACACGATAAATAAGGAGCTTAAGTTCCTTATTCATCGAATAGCAAATAGACAAATTGAGTGTTTTTATTCTTGCTGTAATTGCTCGATCGCCTCATCACACCATTCAATCCACGATGTTTCGTAACGAATGCCACAACGGAGTGTGAGATACATATGGCGTTGAGGACGAGTTAGTTCTGCAATATTAATTTCCGATTCCATCGAATGATAATAGGCTAATTTTTGTTGATGGAGCTTTTTACGGCGCTTGATTTCTTCTATTAAAATCTCATCAGGCACAATATATCCAGCTCTGACTTTGACCAGTAAGCTCTCTCGAATTGCTGTTGGCTCTGATGGTTCAGTAATCCATGCCATTAACTCTTGTTTACCTGACTCAGTTAAGGAATAGAGCTTTTTATCAGGTCGATTTAATTGCGGCACATTTTCAACTTCGACCAGACCTTTTTCCTGCATTTTTGCTAGTTCTCGATAAATCTGCTGCGATGTGGCTTGCCAATAGCAACTTACTTTTTCATCAAATTCTTTGCCGACATCATAGCCAGTATGAGGTGATTGAAGCAAGATCGTAGCGATCGCATGGGATAGGGTCATAGGTTTTAGTTTTGTTTGACTTTGTATTTAATTTTACTTGACATATACAACTTGTTGTATAAAACTAGCTTTATACAACAAGTTGGTTTTATATGGCTATCTAGTTTTGGTAATTAATCACATTAATAATCACGTTGAGTTTTAGGGATGTTTTAGCAGATTATCCCTCACAACTGCCGCAAAGCAAATTACACACAGCAGATTATGAATACAGAGAAAATCAGCATCGGTTGGCAGCGCAACTCTTGGATTGGCATTGTTGCGAGCGGTTTGGTTGTAGTAGGTACAGGAGTTATTCTTTGTCAACGTTTTGCGCTCCCAGAGCAGCTAGCAATTACAAAACCTTTGACAGTATCTGTCATTAATCTCACGCCTGTAAATTCTTATAACATCACTCGCTATTACACAGGCGAAGTCGTAGCAACGCGGCGCACTGATCTAGGATTTGAGCGGGCTGGCAAAGTAATTGAAGTTCTATATGATCGCGGACAGGTTGTAGAGGCAGGAGCCGTAATTGCCAGATTAGATACGCAAAATCTAGAGGCACAGTTATCGCAGTTAGAAGCGCAAAGGTTGCGAGCCTTAGCGCAGTTACAGGAATTACAGAATGGTTCACGGCGGGAAGTAATTGCATCGGCGAGATCGCAGGTTTCTGATTTAGAAAATCAGTTGCGCTTAGCCAATACTCGGAGCCAACGAAGAGAATCGCTATACAAAGAAGGTGCAGTGAGCAAAGAGCAATTTGAAGAAGTTGCCTTTAATCGTGATGCTTTATCCGATCGCTTAGCGGCGGCGCGAAGTCAATTAGAAGAAGTCCAAAATGGCGCGAGAATTGAACAAATCAATGCTCAAGCGGCGGCGGTTGCTCAGATCGAAGCCAGTATTCTGGATTTAGAAATCACGATCGCCAAGAGTAATTTAACGGCTCCCTTTCGAGGTGTCATCGGTGAGCGCAATCTTGATGAAGGCAGCGTCGCACAGGCTGGACAAGCGATCGTGCGACTGGTGGAATCGGCAAATCCAGAGCTAGAAATCGGTGTACCTTTTTCAGTTGCTGCAACTCTAACGGTAGGCAGTAATCAGACTGTTGAGATTGGCGATCGCACTTACACTGCGACCGTGATCGCCATTAAGCCCGAAACTAATTTGCAAACCCGAACTAGTACAGTAGTTCTGAAATTGCAAAATTCCAGTCAAGCGGCAAATAAATCAAATAACAAAACCACTAATCTTGCTATACCCAAATCGGGCGAAATTGCACGACTAAAAGTATCACAAACTGAGCAAATACAAGGCTTTTGGCTACCGACTACGGCGCTCTCTAGGGGTGAGCGTGGGTTGTGGTCATGCTTTGTGATCGCCCGCGATGGTGATGCTTATCGAGTAGAAAAACGCGATGTGGAAGTTCTACACACAGAAGGCGATCGCGTTCTCGTTAGAGGTACTATTTCTGCAAATGAAGAAGTTGTCAGCAGTGGTACACAGCGCTTAGTTAATGGACAAACGGTAACTAAATAACTAGCGCTACTTGTAATTTAGAAACCGTTTAAGAATTTCTCGCTGCGGGCAAAACCTTAAAGAGATCCTCCTCAATCCCTCTTAAAAAGGGGGAAGAAGAAAATTCTAATTCTCTCCCCTTTTTAAGGGGGGCTGGGGGGGGATCTAACCATTCTCACAATCTCTAGTAGATGAACTAATGGCACAACTATTCTTTCGCAATCTCCGCTTATTAGCCTTGGTGATTTTCTTGATCGTCGCTTGGGGAACCGTCAACTATGAATCTTTGCCTCGATTGGAAGATCCTGAACTGACATCTCGTTTCGCACTGATTACCACTTTCCTCCCAGGGGGAACGGCTGAGCGCACCGAAACTTTGGTCACGGCTCCCATCGAAGAGAAGATTGCCGAGATTTCCGAAATTAAGACCTATGAATCAACCTCAAGGACAGGGGTATCCGCGATTTCTGTGGATCTTTTGGATAGTGTGAGTAGAAGTCAAGTACCGCTAGTTTGGTCGCGAGTGCGTGATAAATTGCGTGATGTCCGCGCCACTCTCCCCGCCGAAGCGACAGAACCAGAACTAGATGAGGGTGAAGTGCGGGGCTATGCACTACTAACTTCAATCAATTGGGATCAAGATAGTCCACCTAATTATGCGATTTTGCGGCGCAGAGCAGAAGTATTAGAAAATGCGCTCAAGGCGATATCAGGGACTGATGAAACAAGAATCTTTGGTGCGCCCGATGAAGAGATTGCCGTAGAAGTGAATACCAGTAATCTCGCTAGTTTGGGAATTACCGCCACCGAACTCGCCAACCAAATTCAGCAGAGCGATGCCAAAACCTCAGCAGGACAGTTTCGGGGTGAGAATAATTTGCTGTATGAAGTTAAGGGTGAACTGGATACCTTGAGCCGTTTGCAACAGATTCCGATCCGATGTCCGTCATGCCAATCTAATCGTGATTTTCGTCTATTGGGTGACATCGCCACTGTCAGCAAAGGGATTGCCATGCCGCCGACAGAATTAGCGATCGCCCAAGGCAAACCCGCGATCATGCTTGGAGTCTATGTGCAGCCCCAATATCGACTCGATCGCTGGTCAGTAGATGCTCAAAAAGTTCTTACAGAATTTCAAGCAGATTTACCAAAGGGACTCAGTTTAGAAACTGTCTTTGATCAAAGTCGCTATGTGACAGCGCGATTAAATAATTTAATTAGTAATCTGCTATCAGGTGCGCTGATTCTATTTCTAATCTGTATCTTTATGATGGGCTGGCAACAGGCGATCGTGGTGCAGATTGCGTTACCTCTTTGTGTGGCGATCGCCTTAATTGGCATGGGACTTTTAGGTATTCCTCTGCATCAGATGTCCGTTACAGGGCTAATTGTTGCTTTGGGCATTCTCATTGATAACGCGATTATTTTAGTCGATGAAATGAATATGCGACTTAAAGAGGGAATGCCCCTTGAAGAAGCAATTTTGGATACAGTACAGTATTTGCGAGCGCCACTTTTTGGTGGCACATTAACCACGGTATTCTCATTCGCGCCGATCGCGCTACTTCCGGGAGCAGTGGGCGAATTTGTGGGGACAATTGGATTGAATGTGATTTTGGCAGTTATGGCTTCTCTCGTAGTTGCCCTGACGATTACCCCTGCGATCGCGGCGATTGTTTATCGATGGAGTCATCAACGCTCTTTTACAACCAATGGCATCATCTATCAGGCGATCGGTAATCGCCAATGGTTACAAACTGGATTCGCCAATCAAGGCTTAACTCTATGGTATCGGCGATCGCTGAACTGGTCGCTTAGCCATCCGAAAACAGCGATCGCCCTCACTCTCATTCCCTCTTTCATCGGCTTTGCCCTGATGACGACCCTCAATTTGCAATTTTTTCCACCTGCCGATCGCGAACAGCTTACCCTTGAGCTAGAGATGCCGTCCGCCAGTTCTCTCAATCAAATTCAAAACCTGACTCAAGACGTAGAAAAGCAGTTACGGACTCATTCTGAAATACAGCAAGTGCATTGGATGTTAGGACGGAGTGCTCCCAAGGTTTACTACAACCAAATCACAAATCGTGAGAATGACAGCAGCTTTGCCAATGCGATCTTGCAAACTCAAGGTGTAGCTCCTAACAAACTTATCCACGATATTCAAATAGAAATGGATGCCGCCTTTCCTGCGGCGCGGGTGTTAGTGCGTCAATTTGAGCAGGGACCTCCCTTTGAAGCGCCGATTGAATTGCGGGTTTATGGAAATGATGTCGATGTTCTCCAAAATATTAGTGAGCAATTGCGATCGTTATTGGTACAGTTACCATCAATTACCCATGTACGAACTCGCCTGACCGATCGCTTTCCGCAACTCGCTTTACAAATTGATGAGCCAGAAGCGCGATCGCGGGGTCTGAGTCGCCGCGACATCGCTCAACAGTTAAGTAGTGCAACCGAGGGCATACGCGGCGGTACAATTCTCGAAGATACAGAAGAAATTCCTGTGCGTGTCAGGTTTAGCGATCGCGAACGTGCCGACCTCAATCAATTGCAATCGACCAGTATTTTGCCAAGCGATCGTAATGGCTACATTCCCCTAGAATCGATCAGCAAACTTACCCTCGAAGCTAAAAATGCGGCAATCACCCGCAAAGATGGGCGGCGAGTGAGTACAGTCCAAGGCTACCTCACGGCTGGAACCATTCCCAGTCAAGCCCTAGCAGAGTTTCGCCCTATCTTAGCTAAGCAGTTCCAATTACCACAGGGCTATAGTTTAGAATTTGGTGGCGAAGAAGCCGAACGGACTAGCGCCACAGGCGGACTACTAGGCTATGGAATCGTTTTAGGGATCGCCCTTGTTGTTACTTTAGTTTTATCGATGGATTCCTTTGCGTTGGCGGGATTTATCGGCATTGTCGCAATTCTTTCGGTGGGATTAGGCGGGTTATCCCTATGGCTATTTAACTATCCCTTCGGCTTCAACCCGATCATTGGCACAGTCGGTCTAGTTGGTGTGGCGGTGAATGATTCTATTACCGTACTGACTGCGCTTAAAACCGATCTAAAGGCACAAACAGGCGATCGCCAAGCAATGATCGATGTAATTATCCACACCGCTCGCCATGTTCTCACCACTACCTTTACCACGATGGCAGGTTTTTTACCCTTGATTCTTTCTGGAGGAGGCTTCTGGCCACCTCTCTCAATCGTAATTGCAGGTGGAGTATTTGGCGCGACGATGCTTGCCCTCTACTTTATTCCCTGTACTTATTTACTGTTCGTAAATAGGGACACAACTAGTTTGAAACATGCAAATCATATTGTGTAACCATACCTAAGAGATGGGCGGAGCTTCGCGCCGCCCATCTCTTAGGTATCACATTAAGGAGATCATCTAGCAACTAGACAAAAAACAACATTAAGACTCGAATTCTTATCCAGTATACATCATAGATAAAATAGACTTCTACAAAAACGATAATTTTTTTACGGCTAAAGATGCTAATTTTGAATCTAAATGGGTATCTTTAATCAATCATCTCTTGACTCTTAATTTTTATGGGCAGGGCTAAAGTGGTAGTCCAAGCATCAAATGTTGGTAAAGTTAATTTACTTAAGAACAAGTCTTAATAATTCCATAGAAAACGAAAATGGTAGGACTCAATAGTTACTATTGTCTTAAAACTGCTTTTTGCCCAGTTACTACTTAAGCCCCTATTACAAAAAATGGAGAAACAAAAATGGGTATGCCCTGCGAAATCAATAGTATTCTCAAACTTCCCCCATCACAATATCCACAACAACTTGTAAAAGGAGCGAAACACCAAGCACAGAAACAAAATTATCGATTAATTCCCATTGATGTTCCTATTCCTTTAGTTGATGAAAACTGGCTTGCCCACACTGACATTATAATCAACAAATTAACTTGGGAAAATGGTCAAACACATATCAGTTTTGCAATTGATCGCCTGTACTTGACTCCATTTGCAATCAAAGCATGAGCTAATTAGCTCATGCTTTGTACATGATAAATCTAGAATATAGCAATTCCGACACTATAGCTATCGCCAAATGTATCAGGACATAAAACCCCAAAGAGAGTTGCGACGCTTCGCGTCGCAACTCTCTTTGGGGTTTTGATTTCGTCCTAACATGACTGGCAACAGCTATAATGCTGCACAAACAAGTGACTTACAGCCACATATTTAAATAGATTGGATAAAACAATATGTACCTCACTAGATTGAGAAATCCTATATATGTGGATCTAAACTAATCTAGCCTTTCCGCCGCCTTCAAGAAAGCACGTTTCGCCGCAATCTTATTCTTGCGGTTGGTATAACGCCTAAAACTCCTGACATCCCGGTGTCTCGTCAACTCCATCGCCAAAGAAGGATCTAACTCATACTTCACAATCAAATTCGTCGCAAACGTATGC
>NZ_NDHW01000037.1 GCF_002251945.1 Pseudanabaena sp. SR411 | reverse complement strand
TTTCGATTGATAGCAAAGCAAAMGTGAAGATTGGTAATCTTTCACGGGGTGGCAAAGCCCGCACGTTAGAACCCCAAAAAGCTAACGATCATGATACCGAATGGTCAGCAGTTTTAGTTCCCTTTGGTATCCTCAATACCAATAATGACCAATTGGCAATCTATATGGGGCAGTCTGCGGAAACCAGTGATTTTATTGTTGATTGCTTGAGTGATTGGTGGCAAAAGAATCAATTACGAGCTTCAGCCTTTGACGAATGGGTGATTAACCTTGATGGCGGTTCGGCTACCCGCAGTAATCGCACTCAATTTATCAAACGCATGGTCGAGTTATCGCAAAAGATTGACTTGAAAATTCGTCTGGTTTACTATCCCCCTTATCACAGTAAATATAATCCTATTGAACGCTGTTGGGCTGCTCTAGAAAATTATTGGCATGGTACGATTCTAGATTCTGTTGATGCTGCTGTAAGGTGGGCTAGTAACATGACATGGAAAGGGATTTCACCAATTGTTCATTTAGTGGAAACAGCCTATGTGAAGGGCATAAAACTTCTACCAGAAGACTTGAAACAGTATTTTCCATTTTGGCAACGTTCTGATACTTTACCCAAATGGGATATAACCATTGTTCCTAATTGATTGGTATCTTATTTCCTCGCAAGTCCCCTATGTCAGTCGTGTTCGGAAATATCGATGCTGAATCTGCCTCGCCACGTAGAACTGCTCCTACTTTCTCAAAGTATGTTCTAAGCCGAACAAAGAAGTTTTGTGTCATGAGTTTCTTTGATGTCTAACGATTGAGCAGGTAGGGTGCATTAGCGTAGCTTAACGAACAAACATTTGTTATGTAAAAAGTTCATTTAATTGAAATTAAGAAGGTGCGTTACATTTCCTTAACGCACCTTCTACAAGATTGGTGATCTCATTTGAACATAGCTAAGCAGCTTGAAGTATCTTTGGTTCAGGAATAGATTCACTTTCCATTTGCCAAGCTTCTAAATACATTTCAATAACCTCTTCACCATTATGAATTGCTTGCTCACGAGTTTCGCTATGAGTACAAGGCATGACAACGAGATCAGCAAATTCTGAAATTGTGACTAGAAACAACTGATCCGCCTCAGACCATTGAACATTCATACTGTATCTACTCATAAATCCTCCTCCTGATTCCCTAGCTTCTTGATTGCATCCAATAATTTTGCAATGATCGCACCACAAGATCGGCGATCGCTAATTAGCTGTACGGCGGATATTTTCCTCTAGAGCTTCTTCCCATTTAGGTGTGGCTGCGTCAACAGCTATCATTCTTCCAGAAGCCTTCGAGCGATCAATGTATGACTGAAAAGCTTGGATATCTTCCCTATGAGTAAGTACATATTTCCGTAAGTCATCCAATTCCATTTTGTTGTAATTGATGTCTGTCATGGCTCATAGCCTCCTGTAGTTTTTATCTCAAAGTCAAGATTTCCTTCTGCAAGCACATATAGATGTCCAGTACGTTCGTCTATTCTAACAAGCTCGATCGCTTTATACTGCCAATTAGGATAGATAGCGTTTGTTAGGCGGTAGCATAACCTATACAGTCCCTGTGCTTGTTCATTATTTGGTTTATCTTGACTCATCTTAGTTATTTGTGTGTTGATGGCTCATTGTAATGTTGTTAAACTTCAGTTTTCTTGCTACTAAATCTCTGAGTCAAGCCTTCACCTACTAGCGATAAACCGATCGCCATAAAAGTAATCGCTAAACCAGGAAAAACAGTTGTCCACCAGATATTTTCACCAGTCGAAAGCGCATCTAGAGCTTGCTTGAGATCGTGACCCCATTCAGGCACATCTTCGGGAATGCCTAAGCCCAAAAAGCCTAAACCTGCCAGAGTCAGAATCGCATCAGCAGCGTTGAGAGTGAAAATTACGGGTAAACTTTGGATCACGTTGGGCGCGAGATATTTGATGAGGATCGTTTTCGTGTCAGCACCGATCGCTTGAGCAGCTTCGATATAAACTTCGGTTTTGGTACTTACAGTTTGGTTTCGGATTACGCGAAAATACTGAGGGATATAGGCAACACTGAGCGCGATCGCCGCATTCCAGACACCAGCACCGACCACAAAGGCGATCGTCAGCGAAAGCAATAGACTGGGCAAAGTGTACAGCGCATCCATCAGAAACACTAAGCCGCGATCCAACCAACCGCCCTTGTAGCCGCTTAGCATCCCTAAGGGTACGCCGATCGCTAAGCTAATTACCGTTGAGGCGATCGTTACTTGCCATGCCACACCAGCACCAGCGATCGTCCTTGTAAATACATCATGCCCCTGTAAATCTGTGCCAAACCAATGTTGTGGTGATGGTGGCTGATGGATCGGATTGCTGAGAAATTCACTGGGATTGGTTAATACCCCTATGGCTTGCAGGAACGGCGCAAGAATCGCCATCAGCAAAAAGACAACGCTAATCACGATACCAATAGACATTAACCGTTGCGATACTGACTGCTTAGGCGATTTCATAGGGGACAAATTTTGAGTTTGGCAAATATTAAATAAAAACTGCATAAAAACCAATTTATCGGTTTCTAGCCATAGACGAAACCAGTTTTTGATGGCGCGGCGGAGCCGCGCCATCAAAAACTGGTTTTTTATCTTACGGTAAAGCCATAAATTTGATTTTCCTTGATTTGTACTATACCGCGATCGCTAAATCTAGCTAAAATAAGCTTCTGGGATCGTAGGTAAAAATTATGGATGTAATTCCCGCAATTGATATTTTAGATGGACGCTGTGTCAGGCTCTATCAGGGGGATTATCAACAATCAGAAGTATTTGGTGAAGACCCCGTAGAGGTTGCCCAACGCTGGTACAGTCAAGGCGCTAAGTATTTGCATGTAGTTGATTTGGATGGTGCAAAGGAAGGCAAGCCCAAAAACTTAAAGGTAATTGAGGCGATCGCTCGTTCAATTCCAATGCGTGTGCAGATGGGTGGCGGATTGCGCGATCGCGAAAGTATCGTGTCAGTGCTGAACTCTGGCGTGAGTCGGGTGATTTTGGGAACGGCGGCGGTGGAGAGTTCGCAATTAATTGCCGATATTTGCGCGGAATTTCCTGAACAAATCATGATCGGTATAGATGCCCGTGATGGCAAAGTCGCGACTAGAGGCTGGCTGGAAACATCGGAAGTAATGGCAGTGGATCTAGCGAAACGGATGACTTCTGTGGGTATCGCAGGAATTATTTACACGGATATCCATCGCGATGGCACGATGCAAGGACCAAATATCGAAGCGTTGCGTCAACTTGCCGAAAATGTCGATGTGCCTGTGATTGCGTCAGGTGGGGTTAGCTCGATTACGGATTTACTAAATCTGCTCTCCCTAGAGTCCGTTGGTGTGACAGGGGCGATCGTTGGTAAAGCGATTTATACAGGTGATATTCAACTTAAAGAAGCTATAAGGGCTGTGGGTAATGGGCGTTGGCAAGATGTGATCGATGGATCGGCGATCGCCTAATTAGAAAAGGTGCTTTGCAACTTTTCTAATTGATCAGCCCGATCGCCTCTTGGACAATTTCTGCTTGATTAACCATTGTGCCTAGCGCATCTGCCTCATACTTACCACCAAAGGCTTCAGCCGCCGCTAACTCTAGGGCAATGTCATAGTTCTCAGTGATCGCCTGAGTCAATTCTTGGCGATCAAGATACATACTGCCAGCTTTGCGCCGCCGATTAGTTTTCTGAATTTCATTGACGGCATTTTTGATCGACAGATCCCATGATCTTGTGGTGCGTTGTTCGGCAGCGCGTTTAATTAGATGCAAGAGGAGAATTTTGGCATAGCTAGAAATTTTGTTGATTTTGTCATCTTTGCTCATCTCTGTCATCTCCTCCACCAACAACAGCGCATCGGAGATATTGCCGTCAATTAGTAACGAGCGTAGCTCTAGCAATTCTTCCATAATTGATTTCTCCAACTAAATTACATCTATTGAAGCTTTAGTTATTTTGAAAGCGCCGTGAAGCGCCGCTTTCAAAAATCTCTCTGGGTTTGCATTCAGCGCAAAGCGCCAAAATAGAAATAAGCCCTTGCATAGCAAAGGCTTAATTCTATTTTGGCAAGATAAAATGCGCCCAGACATCGCCATCGACACCACACATGTCGCGCATGTAGATGTAGGGATAGCGCAAACCTTTTCCCTCAGTTTGGCGATATCCTGTGAGGGCGTTGCCATAGGGATCATTGACAATGTAGCCAAATTCATCAAAGCCGATGATACAAACGATATGTCCGCCGTGGGTAAAGTAGCCACCGATCACAACGGGGCGATTTTCGATGAGTTCTTGTTTGATTTGTGACCATGTGCGAGATGTACTAAAGCCACCACCAAAGCCATAGGCTTGATACAGCTTTTGCAAAACCGAATTATCAGTCCGCGCCTGTCTACCGTAGCGATCGATTACCCATTGATATAACTCATCCTCTAGTTGTTGTTGGGGATTGCGCGATCGCCTGCCATGAAAAGCCAACACCATCGCGATCGAAGTAACATTGCAAGTTACAAAAGGATCACGGGGATTATCTAACTGCGAAAAATAGGGAACACCTAAAACTTTGCGCTTGGGCGTAAACTCGATCGCCTTATTCCCTTGCTTGAGATTGACATGCCCCGTAAATACAAACCCAGACTTTCCTAGGGGGGGTACGTCTTCATTTAAGGTGACTTGAAAATGAATATCGGTGAGACTATAGCTATCCACCCCAAAAACATCGCCTGCGGTGAGAGGTGCTAACTCACTAGCTGTTAACTGGCGCGAATCGATGGGGCGTTTTTTGAGTACCGTATTTTGTCTGATGGTCAGCGTTTTCATATCTGGGTCAAAGGCGATCGCTTTGCCATTTTTGGTAATGCTGACATGGCGCTCATAGAAAAAGCCCACATCCCCAATAGGCGGAATCTCTGAGGTAAACTTCACCCGAAAATGACCATTAACCGCAGCATAGCCACTAATCGGATAGGTCGTACCCGCTTTGACCATGATTTTTTGCGAATTGGAGAGTCTACTGGCATCCTGCGAAGATGATTTCAAAAAAGTGTCAGTGATCACCGTGGCGATCGCGCCCTTGATCTGAATATTGTCAACATCCGCAGGGTTCGTAAAATCAATCGCTTCACCTAGTTTCGACAACTCCACATGGGGCAGGAAAAAGTAACCATCTTGTCCTACAGGGGCTAAGGGTTGTGCAAGCTTGACTTTGATATGGTGATCAGCGAACTCATAGGTGCTATCCAATAACAATTCTGTCCCCGCCTTTATCGATACCTTCTGATTAAAAGCCAGAGCCATCGAAGCAGCATTGGAGATTTTAAAAACTGTGTCTTGCTTCACTGTCAGCGTAATTGGGGCAATCAAATCCACATGGAGCGCATAGAAATAACCAAATTCCCCAACAGGGGCGATCGGTTGCTTGAGCAAAACCTTGATATGTCCATCGACAGCACCATAACGCAAAACTTCAAAGGTTTGCCCAGCCGTCACTTCGACCTTGGCGTTGGGTGGTAAGGTTGCGGAATCCGCAGGTGAGATTTTGAAGAGAGTCCCTTGCTTGGTGACTAGGGAAATTGTTGGCAGCTTGACTAAAATATTGACGATTAGCTCCGTCAAGAGCAGATTGTTTACGCCTATAGCCCGTACCCGCAAAAATGTCGCCGATGCATTGGGAAAACCTGCCGCAATTTTTGCCTGCCAAATTCCCGTGTTTGGGTCAGTTTGTACCGCTACAGTGGCATCGTTGGGCAATTGCACCAAAATTTGTAAAACTTGAGAAAAATCTGCTGTCCCTGCGATCGCAATTTCACGATTGATCAGCACTTCGTCAGGTGCTTGGGTAACTGCGATCGCCGCCTTAACTGCAACATCAACAGGTAAATCAACAGGTGAATTATTAGAAGCGTCTGTCATTGTTGTTCACTGTTTACTACTGTCTTTATTATCTAACAGCGCTTCGTGCTCAAACCCAAACCAAGAAAATTTTTGAAAGTGTTGCTTTGCAACACTTTCAAAAATTTTCTTGTGGTTTGTTTGATCGGTAATTGCTGTAAGTTAAAGCCATTTTAGTTAAGCCCTAAAAAGTAAAGGCGGCGCATCGCGCCGCCTTTACTTTTTAGGTTTTGTCTCCCCTTTGCATGAGAAAATAGCACAAACGTCTCTAGAATTAACTAGATAAGAGTATTGTTATGGGCTTTGCTGATTATTCGATCGCTGAGATCGCAGAAGACTACAAACTCACCCTTGAGTCTGTTTTTAAATTATGCGATCGCCTTGGGATCGCTTACCAAGATGCCGAAACCAAACTTGCTTTGGAAGACGCAAAAGCTGTAATCATGGCATCCGAAGCCCAAAATTCTAAAACCTCTTCCAAAAATCCCTAAAAAATCTAAAGAGTAATCGCGATCGCAAAATCGCAATAAATCTTTGAGATTAGGTTAAATTCTTTTAGATAAACTTAGATAAATTAAGTTATGTCCGTAATTATGAACAAAAATTCTTTTAAATATTTAGCGGTGGCGATCGCATTCGTAATGCTAGCCTTCCAGCTTTTTACTTCCAGTGTCAGCGCCGCCGATATTCCGATCGAGCTGCGTACAGTTCCCCTTAACGAAACTACCAATATTGTTTTAACTCAAAAGGATATTGCTAAGGGCAAGAAATTATTCTCTAATGCCTGTGCTACCTGTCACCTTGGCGGTGCAACTTTCACCAATCCTAACGTTAACCTTTCTCCCGAATCCTTGGCTGGTGCAAATCCTGTCCGTAACAACGTTCTCGGTTTGGTGGATTTCATGAAGAAGCCTACTACCTATGACGGTGTAACCGAAATTTACGACGTTCACCCCAGCCTCAAGAGTACCGACATTTTCCCCACCATGCGTGGTCTTACCGACAATGACCTCAAGCTAATTGCAGGTTATATCCTCTACGAACCTAAGGTCAAAGGTATCGGCTGGGGCGGCGGAAAGGTATATTATTAAACTAGAATTCTGTGCTTTTAGTCGAGTCACGGTCTAGTTAAATAAAAAGTTAATTTTATTAGCTTTTTCTCTACGTGTTTTAGTTGCTTTAGTTCGAGTCGAGTCGAATTAGTGCAGGTCAAGTTGAATTTTAGTCGGTAGTTAATTATGAATATTTCTTCCTTTGCGAAAAAGCTAGGTCTAGCGATCGCTAGCCTTTTGTTTGTTGTTGGTAGCCTTTTCATCACAGCTTCGCCTGCGTCGGCTGATACCGTCACTGTGAAGATGGGTTCTGATGGTGGTCAACTAGTATTTGAACCTAAGGTAGTCACAATCAAAGTTGGCGACACTGTTAAATGGGTGAATAACAAAGCTTTCCCCCACAACATCGTGTTTGATGGTCATGAAGAACTTTCTCACAAGAAGTTAGCTCAAAAGCCTAAGGCTGAGCTAGAGTCCACCTTCAACGAAGCTGGTGAATTTGCTTACTACTGCTCTCCTCACCGTGGTGCTGGTATGGCAGGCAAAGTGGTTGTCCAATAGTCCAATTAATAACTGAGCTTATTTGACAAAAAAGAGGAGCAAACATTGTTTGCTCCTCTTTTTTGTTTGAGTTGATTTGTAAGGCGATCGCTTTGAGGTAATCGATGATGATGGATCATCATCCTATCTAAATGTCATAATTATCAAAGATAGCTTTCCAAAAAATTTCATTCGGCATGAGTAACTGTCTTTGTCTTGCTTGCGATCGCGCAAACTCCATAACCACCAAATTCTGCACCCAATGCGGTGCGAAGTTACAAATTCAAGAGCGTTATCGAGCTTTGAAGGTAATCGGACAGGGGGGATTTGGTAAGACTTTCTTGGCTCAGGATGAGTCGAAGCCATCACAGCCGCGTTGTGTGATTAAGCAGTTTGCGTTTGAAACGATCAATCCTAATGCCAGTCAAGGGAATTTGGATGTCGCGATCAGGTTATTTGAGCAGGAGGCAAAGCGGCTCGATGATTTGGGTAAGCATCCGCAAATTCCTGAACTTCTATCTTTCACAATTCATGAAGGCAAGCAGTATCTCATCCAAGAGTTTATCGATGGTGAGACTTTGGAGCAGGAACTATCGCGAGTTGGTGCTTTTAGTGAGCAGCAGGTGCGGGATGTGTTGGTGGAGGTTCTGCAAATCTTGGAGTTTGTGCATAGCAAGTTAGTAATTCATCGTGATATTTCGCCAGACAATATCATTCGGCGGCGTAGTGATCAAAAGTTGGTGCTGGTAGATTTTGGGGCGGCAAAACACGCAACGGCGACTTTATTGGCAAAGACGGGGACGGGCATCGGGAAGCCGAGTTATGGCGCTCCTGAGCAAATTTTGGGTAAGTCGGTGTTTCAGAGCGATTTGTTTGGGTTGGGTGTGACTTGTTTGCATTTGCTCACGAATGTGGAACCGTTTACGCTCTATGACGTTTTGGAAAATGAATATCAATGGCGACAGTTTTTGAATGGGAAAGTAGTGAGTGATAAGTTTGGGAAGTTATTGGATCAACTCACTGCTTACAGGGTTAAAGAACGTCCCAATTCGGTTACAGAGAGTTTACAAGAGCTAGGTGTTGGGCGAAAAACATCAACTTCTGTTAATACTTCTTCTGGCATCTATAGTTTTAAAGCCGAAGAGTTACAAGCAGAACACCGTGTATCAACGTGAGTTCGACGGGCTAAAAGCAGGCAGGAGGAAGAGCAGGCAAGCCTTTAAACTGAAGATCTAAAGCAGGTTTAGTCTCACGATAGGTATAAGCAACCAAACCAGCCAAAAGGTTAACGAGAAAATTGAAAATACTGCGGTGTCTTGAATGCTCAATCTGAGAAATGTTTTTGAGTTGGTCATTGACCGATTCAATAATTGCTCTCTTACGAAGTAGAATTTTGTCGATCAACTTGACCAGACAGTTTTTCATGTTTTTCTTACGCTTGGTAATCAGTTGCAAACCCTGTTGATACAACTGTTCAAAGAGTTTTTGGGAGATATAGCCACGGTCACCAAATAGCTGGCCAAAGAGGTCTTGAGCCATGTCAGGCACAGGTTCACGGTCATCAACATTAGCGGGAGTAAGTTTAAAGGCAAGCAATTCTCCTTTGTCATTAACAATCACATGCAGTTTGAAGCCAAAGTGCCAACCAATTGAGTTTTTACCCCAATTGACCATTCCTTTAAATACTTTGTGGGCATGGGCGCGAAAGGTTACGCAGACATCAATTGGGGTTGAGTCAATGAACGATATTCCTGTCACTTCCCCTTTGCGCGTATGCAGGAAGCAACATAGCAACATCAATGACCATGGCATTATTTCCACAAAGCGGTTGTAGCTTACCAAGTTGGGAAAAGCTTTTCGCCAAAACGGTAATACGGTCATGGTATAGAACTCTTTGAAGGTCTTGTATCCTGACCCATGAAAGGCGATCGCTATGGTTATTACTTCACTCAACCTCATTCTTGACCGACTTTTCCTTTCTCCTATCATTGACGGCAACATTGGTTGCTTTTGCCAGTGTTTTTCAAAGCTTTGGCAGAAATCATCCACTTCACAGAAGATTCGCGTGATATCCAAGTGCGATACGATATTGTTCATATTGCTGAGGCTTTTAGTTCTTCAAACCTAGTCTCAGCTTTTCTTTTGCTTTTGTCTACTCCGTCGAACTCACGTTGTATCAATTCCTTCAGCTATACCAAATAAGCAAGCACCACCCTCTAACAAAAATAATTCCCAAAATAGCAGTTCAAGTAAATCTAATAGCTTGATCAATCGGCATATTCGCCAAGCTGAAAGCTATATCATTCAAAAGTTATGGAAATCAGCACTACAAGAATTGAAGAGTGCAATCCAAATTGATGAAAATAATAGTACTTGTCATGCTTTGTTAGGTGTTGTTTACATGAATCAAAACCTAATTGGTATGGCAAAGATGAGTTTTCAGCAAGCTCTGAGACTTAATCCATCTGAGCCTTTAGCCTTGAAGTATATTGATAAAGTTGGGGTAACACGTCCTAATTCTGCATCAAATCAACAGACAACATCTTCTAGTAAAACCGCCTCAAATTCTAATTTATCTCAATCACCTGTTGAGTTGAGATCGGCTAAAGGCATCGATTATCGTAAATTAGAACGATTACTCAAGGCAAAAGAATTTCGTAATGCTGATGAACTGACTACTTCGATCATGTTGAATATCTCAGATAGAGAAAAAGAGTTTTGGTTGGACATCAAGCATATTAAAGACTTTCCTTCTGAAGATTTACTGACAATTGACCAGTTATGGGTACGTTATAGTGATGGGAAGTTTGGGTTTAGTGTACAGAAAGAGGTGTGGCTAGAATGCGGGGGACAAATCTATGAATACAATTACGAGGTTTGGAGAAAGTTTGGGGCAAAGGTTGGTTGGTACTATCCACCTCATATTTTAAATATGTTTGACGGTAAATGGTATTCGTATATCGAGTTTATGAATAGGACTGACAATACTGAAAATGCATTAAAAGCTAGTCTTCCTAGAGCATTGCTTTTGTGCAGCGATCAAGGCTGGCATGGATGGGAGTCTGTTGTGCGTCTTCACAACAATGAATTTTATAGATTGGGATATCTTCTGCTATCACGAAAAGACCTATAACTTGTAATTTAATATCAAAGAAGTACTTTTAGTGCTTCTTTAGTTCCATAATATGTATTCATTCAGAAATTCCTACAGTCTCCTTCAAATATTTCAAAATAAGAAATTGAGATTCATGTATTACTTCATTGAGTAAATTAATATGCTCTGAGTTGTAGCGGCTAAATGAAAGTGAATTACCTCCAGAATCACTTGGTAAGAATTGTTTTAGAACTAGTAAAGTTTCAATACCATGAAGTGAACCATGTGCAACAAAATTTCTAGCATTTTTGAATTTTTTAGAAAAAGTAATTTTTTTGATATTACCATTTTGTTCTATTGATTTTCCTTCTATTTCCTTATTAAATAAACTTTTAATTGATGCATTTATTTCACTAATATACTCATACAAGGAATACAAATTCATTAGATGCAAAACTGGATCTACACTTGATTTTTTAAGACTTAAAAATCGATCAATATATTCATCAAGATTGTTTTCTACAACCTCTAATATTTTATTTATCTTATCAAAAGATAGGGTGATATTTGAGTTTGGGAAAGAAATCCCACTAGAAGCATTTCCAAATATATCTAGTGAATCAATAGATTCGTCTTGATTTGCATGATTTGATATTTTAATATGGGTTAAATATCCATATTTGTTCATGATATCAGTGGTATGCCAAATGAGATTTTCATCTAGCGCTACATAAGCAAATTCCAGACGTTTTAGAGCTTTTACGATTACATTTATTGCTTCAGTCTCAAAATGCTTATTATTGACTTCTTCTTCATGATCGGACTTGTAAAATATGAAATTTCTTGTCGCTAATAGTTGATATTTCTCAGTTTTAAAAAATTCTACTGGATTTTCATCGTCAAGCAAAATATCTCTGATAAAACACTGAAACCAAAGATGATTTTGTGAAGACAAACTAAAAATAGCAGTGTAAGAGTACATTTCTATGATTTCTAGACAGGTTAGTTTTAACAGTTGGAATTAATTGTAAAAAAGCTATCTCTCATATTCGCTCATAAGCAGCAATAAAATCATCCCGCGAAATCCCCGATTGAGTACAAATACTTCTAAGCGTAGAACCCTTAATCAGCTTATGATTTGGCATAGTTAAAGGAGTCGTTGTTCCATCAGCATTTTGTCTGACCATCGAGATATGCTCCTTCTCTCGTACTATCGAAAATCCAAAACTCTCAAGCACCTTAATTACCTTTGACTTCGGCGCATCAACAGGAAACTTAGCCATTACACACTTGCCTCAGCTACAAAAGCCTCAAGCACTGAAGACTCAGACTCTAAAACTGATCGCCCAAAGGTTTCGATATGAAACAAAATCGCCGATCGCACATCATTGAGAGCCTCTTCATAGGAATCTCCCTCACCAACCACAATCCCTTGAATACCTAGAGGATAAGCCACATAACCATCTGGATGCTTTTCCACCACAATTTTGATATGTTTCATGATTAATTGATGTAATTAGAGACATCTATAATACTAACCTTTTTATTTTTGGGGCAAGCAATCATCAACTTATCGGTATGAGCAATCAAGGGAAATCCTCACAGCTTGGATTGTACTGAAAGGCGAAAACATTGCTAGATTTGTAACAGCAGTACCACAACGCAGCAGGAGGCAAAAACATGAGTAAGTTTCAAATGTTTGATTCCGTCACCTTAAATCAAGAAATTCAGCTTCACTCTGGTGGAACAGCCCCCCAAGGGACTGATGGTGCGATCGTGGAAATATTTAAAGATGGCGAAGCTTACCTAGTTGAACTATTTGGGGGATGGCTAAAGTTCACCACTGAAGGCGATATGATCGAAACATCTCAAAACGATCCCGAAGCATTTCGTGACACTCTAGATGTAGAAACGCTCTATCCTCATCAAATAAATCCAATAAACGCTCATCAACAAAGTGACAAACAGAAAGTAAAGCAACAACTTTTAGAATTACTAGAACTACTTCCAGAAGAATCAATACTGCAAGTTAAAGAGTTCACAGAATTTCTTTGTTACAAGCAAAAAGCTACATCAACATCATCTAAAACCGATCGCCCAAAAGTTTCGACATGAAATAAAATAGCTGATCGCACATCATTGAGAGCCTCTTCATAGGAATCTCCCTCACCAACCACAACCCCTTGAATACCTAGAGGATAAGCCAAATAACCATCTGGATGCTTTTCTACCAAAATTTTGATGTGTTTCATGATTAATTGATGTAATTAGAGACATCTACAATACTAGCCTTTTTATTTGCTGGGCAAGCACTCATCAAGCAGCACTTTCATAATCATGTGCCAAATAATATTTGATTGATAGATTTAAAAACTTCACTACTTTTTCTTTCTGCATAGTTGGGAAGTCATCTAAAAAATCTTCCAGAGAGTCTCCTGCCTCCAGATAATCAACTAAGTTCTTTACAGGAACTCTAGTTCCCTTAAATATAGGTATTCCAGAGAGAATTTCAGGATCTCTTACAATTAATTGATTTTCCATTTTGTTGCCTCAATGTTAGATCTCTTATAACCTAGAACATACAGCGAAAAAATTGAACCATGAATTTTATAATTGTTTGGGATTTATTTCTTAGCGATCGCCTTTTTCGTGGAGAGATTTGCGATCGCTAAATAACTTAGCCTTATCTTCGCGTAACCCGTGCCCAATATAAAATTTTAGCAACGCATCTATCGACATATCTCGACTTGCCGCAACCATCGCTTAACCTACGCCAGCAATAACCTGTCCAATATCTTGAGGAGTCGCACCAGTCGCCAACATTGCCCTAATCAATAACTCAATAGAAACAGAAGCATCACCATTTTCAGCTTTAGCGATCCGAGGCTGACTAGAACTCATCTTAGAAGCAAGTTCACTTTGAGTCATCAGCTTTTGCCGACGCTCCTTCAAGCTTTGACTAAGAGCCAACTTAATTTCTACCAAAACAGATTCTTCAGGTGTTAACTCTAAAAAATCTGAAACTGTACCGACCTTCCAGCCCTTAGACTCCAAACGCGCTCTTTTATCTAAATCCATCGCATTAATCCTGCTAGTCAGCATCGTAACTTGGCATAGGACGAGAATGAGGTAATCTGAGAGACAATCCTTGCTGCAATTGCCTAAGTAGAACACCTGTTTCTACCCGTATTTCTTGGCTGAAAGGCGGAGTCTTAACTTCTCCATGCAGCCACACTAAAGGTTTACTTTGATTGTCCATATTTCTTTATATCACATTTGATATATTAACATGGATTAGCCTTGCTCTAAATTTTGAATAACCCTTACTCATCCTAATTTGCTGCACTACTTTGCAGGACTTGCGGAAACAACTGCCTATATTCGCGATCGCCTAGCTAAAATCCCACACCTAAAAAACTCTAGAGGTAGCGATCGCGATAACATGAAAAAAGCCATGTTATACAAAGTCAAGTTAGAAATTAAGTTATGTCGAATATTTGGGAGTTAGATTTTTATTCCCGTCCCTTACTGGATAGCAATAATAAAAAAGTTTGGGAATTGCTGATCTGCGATCGCGATCGCCAGTTTGAATGGGTGCGCGAATGTCCATCTACGGAAGTCAACTCCGAATGGTTAGCCAAGCAACTCACTGACTGCGTAAATAGCACAGGACAAACTCCCGTTAAGATCCGCTTTTTCCGTCCTAGCATGACCAATATTATTATGCGTGGTTGTAAGCTCGCAGGCATTACTGGACAAGCATCACGGCGGGTATTTACGATGTCAGCTTGGTTAGTGGAGAGAATGGCGAGCATTTATCCTAATCGTGATGGCTTTCAAGCCGTTGATCCTAATCCTTTGCCATTAAAAGTATTAGCAGCCCAAGCCCCCAAGCCTGTTCCTGATGCGCTGATGGGTGAGCGGTGGGTCTTGGTATCGCTGAAGGCAGGTGATTTTGCAGATGCGAAAGAATGGTCGATGGACTTTAGCGAACTGCTAGATATCAGGCATCTTGATCCCGATACCATCATTTCAGGGATCATTATTATTTCGGCAAGGGCGACGGCTCTAGCGGCTTGGATGTCAGGGGTTGATCCTGTGTTTATCAAGTTTGAGCGCAATTTATTGGGCGATCGCACACAGATGCAACTAGAAGCTAGTGCAGATGCCCGATGGGTTTTGGCAAATTTGCAAGCACCTAAAGATAAAGAGGCGATCGCACAGGGAGCCGCTTTTGAGAAATCCAAACAAAACTCTCAAGGATTTCACTTCTTAGCAGTACAAACTAGCCCAGATATCGAACATTTTGCGGGATTTTGGATGCTAAAAGAGGTTATATAGGCTGTAAAATAAGAAAAGCCTGATAATTTCATAGGGTATTACATGAAAGGCAATTGGCTATTGCAGAGGGGAATTGCTCAATTTATTATTCTGAATCTGTTGATAGCAATTGCCTATGCTTATGGGGTAAGGATTAGTCATGAATTTGCGACTTTACCCGGTACAGTCGCTTCAGTTTGGTTTCCTTCAGGGATGACCTTAGCCCTAGTTTATTTACTAGGCGATCGCGTCATTTTAGGAATTATTTGTGGCTCTACCTATGCCCTGACCCTAGGTTTATCAAACTCCATCCCATCATTATCGGTTTTTAATCTCGTATTAATTCTGATGGCTTGTGCCTGTGGAAACGTTCTACAGCCAATGATTGCCACCTATCTAATTAAAAGGTTTGCACGGCACAAAGATATTTTTAGTCATGTGAATACAGTCGTTTTGTATATTCTGGCAGCAGTTTTTGCGCCGACTGTATCCGCATCGTTTGGGATTACGAGCCTTTGGGTGACTGGAGTCATCCCATGGACGAGTTATGTACTTAGTTGGATGACTTGGTGGCTAGGTAGTGCGCTGCCACATTTAATTTTTACCCCGACCTTACTGCTATGGCAAAACTTCGCTGATACATACAAGAATAAAAATATTCAAGATAAATATTGGGAAATAGGATTAGGACTGAGCATATTTTTAGGTGTTAGCTGGATTGCTTTTGTGAGTGGCTATCCCTTAGCTTATCTATTTCTACCAATTCTGATTTGGACAGTGTTTCGGTATGGCAGTTTTTTTGCGAGCTTATTAGTGAGTATCGTTTCCCTAATAGCGATTTTAGCCACGGCAAAAAATCATGGACTCTATATTCCCAATGAACCCAACGCATCTTTATTACTACTGCAATCTTTTATGGCAGTGCTAGCTTTAACATCGTTAATTCTTTCTGCGGTAATTGATGAGAAAAATGCAGCACAGATATCTCTCAAACAAGCAATGGAAAATCTTGAATTGCAAGTAATTGAGAGAACTACAGAATTACAACATAGTGAAAGTCTTCTCAAACAAGCCAATTTAGAATTAGAAAAGTTAGTGAATATTGATGGATTGACCCAAGTTGGTAACCGTCGATGTTTTGACGATCGCCTGAAAATGGAATGGGGCAGACTGAGCCGTAATGCACAACCAATCGCTTTGATATTGTTTGATATAGATTATTTCAAACTCTATAACGATCTTTACGGACATCAAATGGGCGATGATTGTTTAACGGCGATCGCGCAAAGAGTCAAACAAGTTATATCTCGTCCTGCGGATCTAGTAGCTCGCTATGGTGGTGAAGAATTTGTCATAATTTTACCAAATACCGATATTCAAGGTGCGTTGATAGTTGCGGAGCAGATTCGGATTGCGATTACAAATTTAGGTATTGTTCACCAAAGTTCTAGTATCAGCGATATAGTTACGATTAGTCTCGGCGTTGCTAGTCTGCTACCAAATTCTATGCAAGAGCCAGCAACACTGATCAAGCAGGCCGATACCGCGCTTTATCGTGCTAAACAGCAGGGGCGCAATCAGTCTGTAGTTTTCTCTGATACTTAGCGCTCAAACCTCGTAAATTGCTATGTCACATCTCCGCCAAAACGTGATCACTAAAGACTGGGTGATTTTTGCCACAGAGAGATCGAAGCGTCCCCATGAGTTTATACGATCGCTTGATGAGATTCCTCCAAAATTACCAATTTATAAACATAGCTGCCCTTTTTGTAAAGGCAATGAAAATCCATCGGAAACAGAATATTTACGCATAGAAGATGAACATGGTTGGCGAGTACGGATTATCCCAAATAAATATCCCGCGCTTTCTCCCATCGGCGATCGCATTCGTCATAGTGAAGGTATTCATCGCTCGATTACAGGTGTGGGCTATCACGAAGTCTTGATTGAACATCCCGCTCATAATGTCACGATCGCCTTAATGGAAATTGGTGATGTGATTAATATTCTCAGAGCTTATCGTCAGCGCTATAACGTTATTAGTGAAGATAAGCGTATTGAAAGCATCATCATCTTTAAAAATCATGGTGAGGGTGCAGGGACATCTTTAGAGCATCCCCATTCACAAATTACTGCCACGCCCGTTGTGCCTTCACAGATTCGCTATCGGATGGTTGAAGCAACTAGTTATTTTGATGATATGGGCGAATGTTTATTCTGCTATACGCTCCGAGATGAATTAAAGGCAAAAGTACGAATTGTTTTAGAAACAGAACATTTTGTTACGTTCATCCCCTATGCGGCGCTTTCACCTTTCCATCTGTGGGTATTTCCTCGTCAACATGTTTCCTGCTTTGGTGATATTACCGACACTGAATTAGTGGATCTTGCCTATAGTCTAAAAACAGTGCTAGCTAAGCTTTATTATGGTTTAAATAATCCTGCTTACAATTATACAATTCGCTCTATGCCCACCGATGAGCGGCAATCTGACTATTTCCATTGGTATCTAGCGATCGTGCCGCGCGTAACTAAAGCCGCAGGCTTTGAGCTAGGTAGTGGCATGTACATTAATCCAGCGATGCCAGAGGATAGCGCTAAATTCTTACGAGAGATCGATGTATCTTCTCAAATTTAAAAACCTGTGCTTAGCGCAGGTCTAAAACCCAAAAGAGAAATGGCGGCGCGAAGCGCCGCCATTTCTCTTTTGGGTTTTAGAATTTGATTTGATAGTTGGTAATACCTGTATTTCTGGCTATGGTCAAAATTGCAGTCGATGGACGCTGTGCTAAATAATCAACAATTTGTTTCGCATCGCTGATTGGTGCGCCATTTAAACCAATCAGGCGATCGCCCCGTTGTAAACCCATGAGACTAGCGAGAGAGTTGGGACGCACTTCATAAACAGTGAGGCTCGCTGGATTGAGAATTACTCCTAATTGGGGACGTTCTGTTAATCGTGCAGTTTGTGGTGCGGTTTGTGCCGAGGCGATCGCTGGAGCTGTGGTTTGGGGCGATAGGGCAGGTGCTGTTTTTGTCTGAGAACTAGGAAGACTGGCAACAGTATTGGGTTTGATGATTGCGGCGCTACGGGTGAGAAATTCTTTGGCGATGGGGGCGCTTGTGGCAAAACCAATTCCTGAATTGGAACGTCCATCGGGGCTAAGAATCGCTTTATTTACACCAATCATTTCACCACGAGAATTGAGCAATGGGCCACCAGAGTTCCCAGGATTGAGTCTGGCATCGGTTTGTAGATCGCCATTGGTTGCGACACGGCTGAGAATGCCTGTGGTGAGTGTGCCTGACAATCCAAAGGGACTACCGATCGCAAATACTTTTTGACCGACAAGAATATTTTCGCGATCAGCAAATACTAGGGTTGGAAAGCGATCGCTAGAGTTAATCCGCACTAAAGCCAAATCATTTTTGCGATCGACCGTGAGAACCTGTCCGTTATAGGTTTTACCTTCAGTATTAATAATTTTGACCAGCCCATTTTTTGCGTCACGAATGACATGCTCATTGGTAATTACTAAGCCTTCAGGGGTAATGATGCTGCCTGAGCCAGTGCTATTCGTAGTCTTGATGGTTACTACCGCAGGATTTGCTGACCGATAGACTTCCATTGTGATTTTTTCTTCAGGTTCAAAATCCTTTGGTGCAGCGGCTACGGCAGCGACCCTACCAAAGCTGGGAATACTAACTAATAAGGCGGTTATCACGCTCAAGGCGATCGCTCTGGTTTTCATTGGCTTCTCTGCTGTCTGTATAATTCCTGTTCTGCCAATTTTGACGAGAGCGGCGATCGCACAGTTCCGATTAATGTTTAAGCCATTTGTCGCAGATTAAAGCGCTTGGCGCTGTAATCCCAAATTGCGAAGGCGGCGCTTCGCGCCGCCCTCTGTTGTGAATGTAAAGGAGTAGAATATAGATACAAGCAACTTCCTATTAGGGGGTGATGCAATTGTGTTTGGCAAGAACAATCTCCTCAAGTTCTGCGGCGTGATTTTGATAGCTATCTCGATGGGTTTATTCCTCTCTAGTGACAAAGCCAATGCTCAAAATGCGATCGCCTCACTATCAAATGGCAACTATCAGTTTTGTAGTCAACCACAACCCCAAGATTGGCGCAATGGCGCAGGGGTCTGTTTTAATTTTGCCAAAATAGGCGATCGCGTGGATGGATATTATGGCTACCCTCATACGGATGACTTGATCTGTGTTCGCGGTGAAGTGCAAGGTAGTCTGGTTACAGGCGAAGCTCTAGCAATGTCTTGGGGTGGTAGTCAATGGATTAGCATTCCAAACACTGAATTTAACTGGGATCAAGAAGGGCGCTTGTCTCTCCAAGATGGCAAAGTCATTCGTACTGCTATGGATCGAGGTGGAAAGACAGAATGGATTTTGTTTAATGATGCAAAGCTGAATACTGAGGGGTTTTATCAATATCAACAGCCACTCATGACTTCTCCCACACAACTGTGTAAATGGAAATAATTTACAGCAATTTTCATGACCTAACTAACTCCAAGATTTTGTTGTCATCTAGCGATGTGATGAGTCGATCGCGTAGTTAACTTTTGTAATGACATTAACAGCATTCTCTTGGGAACTTGTAGGTAAATCTATAATGGAATAGAAAGATAAATTGATTTTAATCTTTCGCAAAAAATTTGGAGATTAAAGCAATGTATGTAGAATGGCAGGGCTTTACGGAAGGCAGTTGGACAAGAGAAATTAACGTTAGGGATTTTATCCAAAAGAATTACACTCCCTATGAAGGATCTGCCGAATTTCTAGTTGCACCAACCGCAAGAACACAGCAGCTTTGGCAGGAAGTCTTGGAACTAATGAAGCTAGAGCGCGAAAAAGGGGTATTGGATGTTGATACAAAGATTCCTACAGCGATCGCGGCTCATGATGCTGGATATATTGATCGTGAACTAGAACAAATTGTGGGTTTACAAACCGATAAGCCTTTGAAACGCGCGATCATGCCCTATGGTGGTATTCGTGTGGTTAAGGCTGGGCTGGAAGCCTATGGTTATCAACTTGATCCCCAAACGGAAGAAACTTTTACTAAGTATCGCAAAACCCATAATGATGGTGTGTTTGACGCTTATACCAGTGAAATGCGAAAGGCAAGGAAATCGGGGATCATCACTGGTTTACCCGATGCCTATGGACGGGGACGGATCATTGGTGACTATCGCCGTGTGGCTCTATATGGGGTTGATCGCCTGATTGACGACAAAAAGACCCAGAAAGAATCTCTCGAACTGGACGTAATGGACGAAGAAACCATTCGTCTACGGGAAGAACTCTCCGAGCAAATTCGTGCTTTGTTTGAGCTAAAGGAAATGGCAGCCAAGTATGGCTTTGATATCGGTCGTCCTGCAATGACTGCCAAAGAAGCTGTGCAGTGGCTATATTTTGGCTATCTAGGTGCGGTCAAAGAACAAAATGGGGCTGCGATGTCCCTTGGTCGAGTTTCAACGTTTTTAGACATATATTTCGAGCGGGATTTACGGAATGGTCTAACTACAGAAACTGAATTGCAAGAACTGATTGACCATTTTGTGATGAAGCTACGCATGGTACGTTTCTTGCGTACTCCTGACTACAACGACTTGTTCTCAGGTGATCCCACATGGGTAACGGAGGCGATCGGTGGTATGAGTGCCGATGGTCGAACTTTGGTTACCAAATCTAGTTATCGATTTTTGCATACGCTCTCAAATTTGGGTGCTGCTCCAGAACCTAACTTAACGGTGCTTTGGTCAGAACATTTACCCGAAAACTTCAAACAGTTCTGCGCCAAGATTTCCAGTGACACCAGTTCGATTCAGTATGAAAATGATGACTTGATGCGACCCATCTATGGTGATGACTATGCGATCGCCTGCTGTGTGTCAGTAATGCGAATTGGCAAACAGATGCAATTCTTTGGGGCGAGGGTCAACCTTGCGAAGACTTTGCTCTATGCGATCAATGGTGGTAAGGATGAGAAATCTGGGGATCAAGTTGCACCAAAGTTTGCACCGATTACCAGTGAATATCTTGATTATCAAGAAGTCAATGAACGCTTGCAACAAATGATGGGCTGGCTTGCTAAGGCATACATCAATACGCTGAATGTCATTCACTATATGCATGACAAGTATTGCTACGAGCGCATCGAAATGGCTCTGCACGATCGCGATGTCTATCGAACCATGGCCTGTGGGATTGCGGGTTTGTCAGTAGTTACGGATTCGCTCTCGGCAATTAAACATGCCAAGGTAAAAGTAATTCGCAACGAACAAGGCTTGGCAGTGGATTATGAAACTGAAGGCGAGTATCCCAAATATGGCAATAACGATGATCGTGTTGATAATATTGCGATCGACCTTGTGACAAGGTTCATGAACGAAATTCGCAAACATCCCACCTATCGTCATGCAGTTCCCACTCAATCCGTGCTGACCATTACTTCTAATGTGGTCTATGGCAAGAAAACAGGTAACACTCCCGATGGACGTAGGGCTGGTGAACCCTTTGCTCCCGGAGCCAACCCCATGCATGGACGCGATGAAAGCGGTGCGATCGCCTCGCTCTCATCGGTTGCCAAACTGCCCTACAGCGATTGTCAAGATGGTATCTCGAATACTTTCTCGATAGTACCTTCGGCTTTGGGCAGACAGGAAAGCGATCGCACCAATAATCTGGTTGGATTGCTAGATGGATATTTCCACGATGGCGGACATCATATTAATGTGAATGCGCTTGATCGCAACACCTTACTGGATGCAATGGATCACCCCGAAAACTATCCACAGCTTACGATTCGCGTTTCGGGCTATGCGGTGAACTTCATCAAGCTCACTCGCGAACAGCAAATGGATGTGATTAAACGCACATTCCATGAACGAGTATAGTTTTTAAAAAAGTGCCGCAAAGCGGCACTTTTTTAAAACAAAGAGGAGATTCTATGTCTGGAATTGGACGCATTCATTCAATCGAAACTTTTGGTACGGTAGATGGGCCAGGGATCAGATTTATCGTCTTCACTCAAGGGTGTCCCCTCCGTTGTCTCTATTGTCATAATCCAGACTGTCGCAATGCCCATGATGGCAAAGAAGTTACCGTTGACTATTTGATCGATGAGATTAAAAAGTGCAAATCCTTCATTCGTAAAGGAGGAGTGACCGTAAGTGGCGGTGAACCCTTGATGCAACCTGAATTTACCAGAGAAATCTTGACCCGTTGCCATCAACTAGGCTTGCATACAGCCCTCGATACATCAGGTTATTGTGCTTTAGAAGTAGCCAAACCCGTTCTCGAAGAAACCGACTTGGTGTTGCTAGACATCAAATCCTACATTCCTGAACTTTATTACAAAGTTACCAGCGTTTCCATTGAGCCAACTCTTGCTATGGCAAAGTATCTCAGCGAAACTGCTAAACCTGTATGGATCAGGTTTGTCTTAGTCCCCCATCTCACCGATAACACGGACAACATCAATCAACTCGCAGATTTTATCGCGACCCTTAAGAATGTGGAGCGATTAGAAGTTTTACCATTTCATAAAATGGGAGAATATAAATGGGAACAGCTAGGATTGCCCTATTCTCTCAAAGACACACCACCTGCACCACCAGAACTGGTGCAGCAGACAGTTGATATATTTCGCGATCGCGGGATCAATGCGCTGGGTGCAGTTGGGATTTAATAATAAGTTAGGAGGCAAGGGGTTATGCTACACAAACATTATGAACAATATCAAGAGAAAATCATCTCTCTTTGGGTTGTATTCTTGTTAGGTTTACTCTTCCATACCCAACTAGGATTGATGCCCCTATTTCACGGGCTAAATATTATCACCTCCCAATCTCAAAACATGGCAGAGATTGCTCCAATTATGTGGTTGATGCTGCTCTTCTTCGTGCTACCAATGGCGGCAATTATCGGTACTGTTTTTACCAACTCAAGGCGCTATCGCACGATCCACTTTAGTTTTACGGTACTTTACACCATCCTAAATCTCTCGCATCTTATCGCCGATATCATGGTGCAGACAGATTTGTATCAAATCGCACTCATGGCAATTCTATTCGTGATCGGGCTTTTGATTAATATTGTTTCTTGGCAATGGATGCGCGATCGCTCCCAGAAATCCACCCATCAACATCTAACGCAAGCTTAATCTAGAAATTTCGACAAAAATATCAAGAGAATTGAAAATGAAAGTTACAAATATTGAAGAATTGGAATTGTTGATTCAACGAGTGAAAGCAGCGCAAACGGAATTCTCTACTTTCACACAGGAACAGGTCGATCGCATTTTCAAACAGGCGGCTCTCGCAGCAAATGCAGCGCGGATTCCCTTAGCCAAGGCGGCGGTGAAAGAGTCGGGCATGGGCGTAATCGAAGATAAAGCGATTAAGAATCACTTTGCTTCGGAGATGATTTACAACAAGTATAAGAATGATAAAACTTGCGGTGTAATTGAGTCCGACAAGCATTTTGGCTATGAGCGCATCGCTGAACCCGTAGGAATTTTAGCGGGGATCGTACCTGTCACCAATCCCACTTCAACGACTATTTTCAAGTCATTGATTGCGCTGAAAACCCGCAATGGCATCATTTTCTCGCCCCATCCACGCTCTAAAGGATGCACGATCGCTGCTGCAAAAATTGTCCTTGATGCAGCCGTAGCCGCAGGTGCGCCCCCCGATATTATTGGCTGGATTGATGAGCCAACCGTCCCCCTCTCTCAAGCTTTGATGCAGAACTCAAATATCAAGCTGATTCTGGCAACTGGCGGGCCAGGGATGGTCAAAGCTGCTTACTCTTCGGGCAATCCTTCCCTCGGTGTAGGTGCAGGTAATACGCCCGCGATCATTGATGAAACCGCGCATATTCAGATGGCGGTGAGTTCGATCATTTTAAGCAAAACCTTTGACAATGGCACGATTTGCGCCTCTGAACAGTCAGTCGTCGTTGTCGATGCAATTTATGAAACCGTCAGAGAAGAATTTATCAAGCGTGGTGCTTATTTCCTGAATGCGGAGGAACGCGATAAGGTTCGCAAGGTGATTTTGACCGATGGACGCTTGAACGCGGAAATTGTCGGACAAACGGTGATTAAAATCGCTGAAGTTGCAGGGTTTGCGATCCCAGACAATACCAGAGTTTTGATTGGTGAGGTTGAAGCGATCTCCAAAGATGAACCTTTTGCCTTCGAGAAGCTTTCACCAATTCTGGCAATGTATCGGGCTAAAGATTTCCATGATGCGGTAGACAAGGCTGAAGAGCTAGTTCTATTTGGTGGACATGGACATACTTCGGTGCTGTATACGGCTCCTAGTAATCAGGAACATATTCGCTATTTCGAGCATAAGTTGGAAACTTCGCGAGTACTAATTAATACACCATCATCGCAGGGTGCGATCGGCGATCTTTACAATTTCCGTCTCGATCCTTCGCTAACCCTTGGTTGTGGCTCATGGGGTGGAAATTCTATTTCTGCGAATGTCACCCCTCATCATTTACTGAACGTCAAAACCGCCGCCGAGCGTCGCGAAAATATGCTCTGGTTTCGCATCCCACCCAAAATTTACTTCAAGTCTGGCTGCTTGCCTGTCGCACTGAGGGATCTCATGGGCAGAAAACGCGCGTTGATTATCACCGATCGCCCTTTATTTGAACTTGGCTTAACCAAAGAAGTCACCGACAGTTTGGAAGAAATCGGACTTGCCCACTACACCTTCTATGCTGTCGAACCTGATCCTTCCTTGGCGACAGTTCGCAAAGGTTTGGCAATCTGCAATAGTTTCAACCCCGATGTGATCATTGCTTTTGGTGGCGGATCGCCAATGGACGCAGCCAAAATCATGTGGCTGATGTACGAACATCCTGAAATCGAATTTGAAGGCTTGGCGATGCGATTTATGGATATTCGCAAACGGGTCTATGAGTTGCCCCCTCTAGGCGCAAAAGCGATTTTGGTTACTGTGCCTACTACATCGGGAACTGGTTCTGAAGTTACTCCTTTTGCCGTAGTTACCGATGAAAAAACGGGAATCAAGTACCCTCTCGCTGATTATGCTTTGACTCCGAATATGGCGATCGTCGATCCTGAACTGACGCTGAATATTCCCAAGCGACTCACGGCTTACGGAGGTATTGATGCGCTTACCCATGCGATCGAGTCCTATGTTTCTGTCCTAGCCTCGGAATACACCAATGGCTTAGCCCTTGAGGCAATTCGTTTGTTATTCAAATATCTGCCCAGTGCCTATAAAAATGGAGCTAAAGATCCTAAAGCAAGGGAAAAAGTCCATTACGCTGCCACGATCGCAGGGATGGCATTTGCCAATGCCTTCCTAGGTGTATGTCACTCGATCGCCCACCAGTTAGGCGGTACTTGTCATATTGCTCATGGGCTAGCCAATGCGCTGATGATCTCCCATGTAATCCGTTACAATGCCACCGATACTCCCTTTAAGCAAGCAATCTTCTCCCAAAACAAGTATCCCAATAGTAAATGGCGCTATGCCCAGATTGCTAACTATTTAAACTTGGGTGGTGAGACTGATGATGAGAAGGTGGAATTATTGATCGCTGCTGTGGAAAATCTCAAACGTCAAGTGGATATTCCTAATACGATTAAAGATGCGCTTTCGGAGCAGGGAACTGGTGAAGAGTTCTTTATGGCTCATGTGGAAGATATGGCGGATCAAGCCTTTGATGATCAATGCACGGGTGCAAATCCTCGCTATCCATTAATTGCTGACCTCAAGCAGTTAATGCTCCAAGCCTATTACGGCTAAGCATCAATAAAGCGGATCAAGGCAGAGCTTTGCTCTGTCTTGATCCGCTTTATTTGAACTAAGAGGGTAAATACCCCACCGCTCTGCGGTGTGAGTAAATTCTAGTAAAAAAGAATTTGATACCCCGTCCGCTTGCGGCGGGGTTATTCATTTTTGATGGCGAAGCCCTAATCACGATCTTCTTCGATGCGACTTGCACCTTTTTCATAGAGTTTACAAATGCCGCGACGGCTATTCTTAATGAAATTACAAAATAATTGAATATCAGGATTGTCGGCAAATTCAGGATCTGACTCTAAAAATTCGATCGCTTGAGTGCGATTGCGATCAGACTTATAGATCACTTCATAGGCGGAGAGAATAGAGCGGCGGCGATCGTGGCTAAACCCATTGCGACGTAGACCAAGGCGATTTAAACCAAACACCATATTTGTGTCCACAGCCATGCAATAGGGTGGCACATCCATGCCAAGGCGAGTTTGTCCACGAATCATCGCATAGGAACCAATGCGCGTGAATTGATGCACTACTGAGTCCCCGCCCATAAAGGCGTGGTCATGTACCTCTACATAACCCGCCAACAACACATTATTTACTAAAATTACCCGATCGCCGATCGCACAGTTATGAGCTACATGAGCGCCTGTAAAAAATAAATTATCATTGCCAATGCTTGTTGCTGAGCCTTCCTTAGTGCCGCGATTGACCGTCACATATTCGCGCAACACATTGCGATCGCCAATCTCCACAAAACTAACTGCGCCTTTGTAAGAGGTATCCTGAGGCTCAGAGCCAACGATTGCGCCATAGCCAATTTGGTTGTCATGACCGATCTTGGTATGTCCTGTGATGATTGCTCTAGCGCGAATCTCGCAGCGATCGCCAATCTCCACAAACTCGTCAATAATGACATCAGCTCCGATGGTTGTCCCCTCACCAATTTTGGCGTGGGGATGAACGATGGCGCGGGGATGGATCGTGATATTAGGATTTGGTTTGGTGTTTGGCATTGAAATAGCGGTCTATATGCTGGGGCGCTAGAAAACAATCAATAGTCTATCGCAATCATCGGCAAAGTACCCAGAATTTGAGGATTCGCCACGCCGTAGGCGCGGCGAATCCTCATGGAAAGCATTATTCCAAAGCAAAAAAATGGCTATGCCATTTTTTTGCTTTGGAATAATGCTAATTTGCTGCTAAGACTCCCAATTTATAGAGTCTTTGGACAATTTCTTCTAGCAGTTGTGTGTAACTATAATTAGTCTTTTGGAGGATTTTTTGGACTGATCCACTTAGACGAATGCAGTCTGCATTGGTCAAATCCTTAGCGGTGATGATGATAATTGGAATTGATGGAGTGTTATATCGTAGTCTCAGTAAATGAATAAATTCAAAGCCATCACTATTAGGCATCATCAGATCGAGCAAAATTACTTGCGGTAATTGATCAACCATCAACTCTAAAGCGACCTGTCCATCTTGGGCTTCCGAGACAATACAATTCTCCTTTTCCAGCATCCGTTTTAACATTGCTCTCGTATTCAGATCATCTTCAATGACTAATACTGAAAGCTCAGACTTCTGCTCAGTGCGGTATTTATCAATGATCGTCAGCAAGCGATCGCGATCAATCGGCTTAAACAAATAATCATTTGCCCCAATCTCACAGCTTTGGTGGTTTTCGTCACTATCATTAATTGTCAACAAAATAATTGGAATTCCAGAAGTTAAAGGTTGTGACTTTAATTCCTTCAGCATTTCCCATCCACTTATAGAAGGAGTTTGCATATCTAAAATAATCGCATCAGGTAAGATTTGGTAGACTAATTTCATGCCATTCTCTCCACTTAGGGATGAGTAGATAGAAACTCCTAGATGATTAAGAGAGGCATGGGTACTTTGATGGATTATCGGATCATCAGCAATCACTAAGATTGCAGGATGTTTGGGATGTGGTTTACCTGCTTCGTTTGGTAAATATTGAGGCAATTCTGATAAATTAGGCAAGGAATTTTGTCCGTTTTTGGGCAAGTTTTTGATCGCACTTTCGCAATCAATAGGTAAACAAATCGTGAAAGTCGAACCTCTTCCTAATTCGCTTATTACCCTAATATCACCACTCATCATTTGGCAAAGACGATGACTAATGGCAAGCCCTAGCCCTGTCCCTCCATATTGTCTGGTTGTGGAGCTATCAGCTTGGTTGAATGGCTGAAATAGTCTTTGCAGATTTTCGGGACTAATTCCTATGCCCGTGTCACTAATCGTGAAGCAAAAGAATTCTCCTTGAACATAATTTTGGCGATTTACCTGAATTTTAATTTCACCTGATTTCGTAAATTTACAGGCATTACTTAAAATGTTTAAGAGAACTTGGCGTAGGCGCGTCATATCGGCGCGAATCTCTCCAAGTTGGAGATCGCATTCTATCTCTAGACGATTATTGTTTTTGAGCAACAATGGCTGAATTGTTTTACTGGTATCGAATATCAGCATTGGTACATCAAAATCATCGTAATAAATTTCTAATTTACCCGCTTCAATTTTGGTCATATCCAAAATGTCGTTAATCAAATCTAGGAGATGCTTTCCAGACCGATAAATTTTTTGGAGATCATCTTCAAAATCATCCAATCCCAATAACGCCGCATCCTCCTGCAACATCTCGCTATAGCCAATGATCGCATTGAGAGGTGTGCGTAACTCATGGCTCATATTGGCGACAAAGGTGCTTTTGGTGCGATTTGCTTCTAAGGCGCGATCGCGTGCTAGTGCAAGTTCTTCATTCATCAAGCGGAGTCTTTCTTCGTCTCGTTTGCGCTTCATCAATACCCCTAACTGCATGGCGATCGCCCCGATTAAGCCTACTAATTGCTGATCGCGATCGTTGGGAGATCTAGTAAAGAAAGCCATAATCGCAACAACATTGGTGTCGGCACTGACGGGAATTGCCAAACCCGATCGCAAACCACATTCTAAAGCGGGATATTTGCGTAAGAAGTGGGACTCGGTCTCCAGAGAAATATCCCAAATCCATTCTGGGCGTTGATTTCCCCAAACTCTCCCTGGGAAACCAATTCCTGTTGGGAAAGAAATTCTCTCACTAAATTGACGGAAATCTTCTAAACCCTCAATACTGCTGTACCATGCAGGGCTACAGATCAAATGCTCATCCCCCGATGGTATCCATGCTTCACCATAGTCCCATCCCGTAAATTGACAAATTTTGGTGAGGGCTACTTCTAACGCTGTTTGAAAATCATTAGCGGCACTAATTTCTAAGGTTAAGCATTGTAATAATTGAGATTCTTCTTCCGCCCGCTTGCGTTGAGAAATATCCTGTACAGTACCTTCAAAGCCGATTAGAGTTCCATCAAAATCCCTGACTGCACGTACATTTTCCGAAATCCAGATTTTTGTGCCATCGCGGCGATAAACCTGAGATTCAAAATTAGAAACTGTGTCATGGGTACGCAAAACATTAATAAATTCTTGACGACGCAATGGGTTCACATAAATCTGATTGGCAATATTCGTGACATTACTAATCAGAGACTCCGCCGAAGGATAACCATAAATCTGAGCCAACATGGAATTGGCGATCAGATAACGTCCATCTATCGTGGTCTGGAAAATTCCCTCGATCGCATTCTCAAAAATGCCTTGATACCTAGCTTCAGCATTTTCGAGATCGTTACGCAGTTTGGAAGTTCTTAATTGTAATAATTTATGGATTTCCGTCGCTTGTTGCACAACTTCTACTAAATCTTCTACTTTATAAGGCTTAGTAATATATTTAAAAACCTTTGATTGATTAATCGCTTCCACCAAGTCGCGCACATCAGTATGGGCGGTCAAAATAATTCGCAAGGTGTCAGGATACATTTCCGCAACTTGGCTCAAAAACTCAGTTCCAGACATCATGGGCATTCGCTGATCGGAGACGATGACCGCAATATCTGGTTCATTCGCTAAAATTGCCAACGCCTCAAATCCATTTTTAGCCCGCAGGATCAGATGACTTCGATGAAAAATACGTTGAAGTAAGTCTAAGTTATCTTCTTCATCATCCACGATCAACAGTTTGTTGCGTGACTTTTTGCTTTGTTTATTTTCTGGTGAACTATGCATGTATGTGGTTACGAAGATGTTTTCACATTAAAATAAGCGACTAGTCTTGGGTTGATGTCTCTAATAATTTAAGCAAAAATATATGATGAAGATTGTATTAACGGGTGCTACTGGGTTTGTTGGTGTGAAATTAGTTGAGCGGTTACATGCTTTAGGTAATCGCATTATCGTTTTAGCGCGGAATTCCCAAAAAGCCAATCAGCAATTTCCCCAAGAATCTTTTCCCAATGTTGAAGTAATTAGCTACAAGCCTTTTGAATTAGGCGATTGGATGAAGGTGATATCTGGTAGCGATGCAGTAATTAATCTGGCTGGCGAACCCCTCGCTGGTGTGCGTTGGACTGATAAACGTAAGCAAGAGATCCGTGATAGTCGTATTTTAACTACAAAAGTGTTAGTTGAGGCGATCGCCCAAGCCGATGTGAAACCACAGGTATTAATTAGCGGCTCAGCGATCGGTTACTACGGTACAAGTCTGGATAAATCCTTTGACGAATATAGTAATGCAGGTGATGACTTCTTAGCTAATGTTTGCAAAGACTGGGAAGCTGCTGCCGATGTTGTTACAGGCTTGGGCGTGCGCCTAGTCAAGCTGAGAACAGGAATTGTATTAGGAATGGGTGGGGCGATCGCCAAAATGTTACCGATTTTTCAAGTTGGTGGCGGCGGCAAAATTGGCACTGGCAAGCAGTGGTTTTCATGGATTCATCGCGATGATCTGGCGGAACTAATCATTTATGCTGTGAATAATGCTCAGATTACAGGGGCGCTCAATGCTACGGCTCCTAAAGCTGTCACCAATGAAGATTTCACGGTTGCCTTTGCCAAAGCGATTAAACGTCCTGCTTTTTTACCTGTGCCTGCAGCGGCGTTGATCTTGGTATTTGGCGAAGGTGCAACGGTATTGCTAGATGGTCAGCGAGTTGTGCCACACAAGGCTGAGATTAATAAATTCACGTTCCAATATCCAGATATTGACGCAGCACTAGGTCAAATTTTTGCTTAATAAAAAAGAGTTCAAAGCTTGGCTAGCTAACCAAGGAGAATAATTCAGATGAGTATGACATTTGAGCAATTGCAAATTATTGCCGAACAAGCCTTGATCCTCTCAGAAAGGAATAGCCAATCAATCTCTAGGCTAGAGCAAGAACTGAGGGAAACTCGCTCTATTGTTGACTCTAATGCAAGAGCAATACAGGCAACTAACAACGCATTAGATGCAAAGTTTAACCAGATCGCTGATGCTGTCATCAGAGGTTAGAAAGGTTAGAAAGGTTAGAGCGTAGAGATAGGAAAGTAGACAAAGAAATTCGCGGCTTACGCATTGAGACAAGGCGGATGTTAGAGCGATGGTTAGGAGAGCCATTTACTGATGATCCAGACTTAGATGATGATGACTCCGAATAATTCCACTATTATCTGAACGAAAGAGCTTTTTTGCCAGTGGTGCTTTGCATCCACTGGCAAAAAAAGCTCTTTCGTTGGTTTGACTAGTAATTACTGAAATAAAAGGGAGAGTGAACTTAGTTCACTCTCCCTTTTTGAGATGGGCCGAGCTGGATTTGAACCAGCGTAGGCGTAGCCAGCGGATTTACAGTCCGCCCCCATTAACCACTCGGGCATCGACCCCTTACTTGGTTGTTTTCCAAGCGAATCTAATCATATACACTTATTGCACTACTTGCAATAGGCATTTTCATAAAAAATAAAAAGAGGCTTAGCCTCTTTTTATTTTTTATGGAAGCCGATCGCGATCGCACTTAAAAAAATAATTCCCATCACACCTGCGATCGGATTGCCACTAATACCCGTTACCCATTCAGGCACAGCGCCTGTTGGTTTTAACCAATGGGTCGTATTAACGATGTAATAGCACCAAACCAAGCCACCATGTAAGCCCACCGATACTCCTAATCTGCCACCACATCTGCGTCGTGCTAGGACTAGGGCAACACTGAGCATCACCAAACCGAGAAATTGGCTCCATGTTTCGAGGATTACATTTAGGGGCTTAATAAAATGCAAAATCGCAAATACTAAACTGCAACCCAGTAAAGCTGTATTTTTGGAATAATCGCGCTCTAGCTCTGATAGCATCCAACCTCGAAACAACATTTCCTCTGCAAATCCTACGCCCACAGAAGTCAATAGCCCTGGTAATATCGCCCCTTGCCAATCGACAAAATAGACGCCGATCGCTGGTAAGAGGTTATCTGGTAAGGGCTGCTGCCAAGTGACAGTTTGCACTGATAGCCAACCCAGACTTACCTGTAGTCCAAAGAAAATAATTAGGGTCACACAGCCTAGCCCTAAGCCGAGCAAAAAATCGCTGCCATTTTGGCGAGTAAATGACAAACCGTAATAGCGATAGGGATACGAATATTTAGCAATTTTGCGTCCCCAGAACCAAATTAATCCCAAAAATCCGCAATACAACAAAATGGTTAGCCCAACGCCAACCGCCTCACCCCAAATTAAATACATTGGTGCAGCGATCGGTAGCCACAACACCAATAAAGTTAGTAAAAACAGAATGATGCGTGCTGGTGCTGGATAGGAATTGAGGCGATCAAAATTCACAATAAAAAAACAGGTAGGATTTTGTTATTAACAATCCTACCTGTTCTATATATGGCTGTCGTCAGTCTTGTTAGCACATAAAACCCACAAGATAAGATGCGGCGCTTCGCGCCGCATCTTATCTTGTGGGTTTTAATACAATTGGCTATAGATATATTCAGCGTTTAATTAAGAAGGCGGTGCTTTGTCCTGCCTTCCTATGATTCAGGCTCAATGGTGCTAGTTAAGCCTTTGCTTTGTAGTCCTTCACAATAAAATTCGGCATGTTCTTGTACACAGGTAATGACTAAGGCGCAACCACTCGCATGAGCCGCCATCATAATATCTACAGCTTGCGGCTGGGTAAGCCCATTTACGACTTGCATTAAGGTTTCAACAACATATTCCATTGAGTTGTAATCGTCGTTATGTAACAAAACCCGATATCTTGGTGCAATTTTGCGTATGGTTTCGGGACGTTTAATAGTTTCGGTAGACATATATTAGGCAGCCTCCAACAAAGGTTTGCAATCAGGGGAATTTATGTTTTTAGATAATTGCGGTATTTGGTTTGGAGTATTAAGTAAGATAAAAGTGTTTGCTGATCTGCTTTGTAGATAAGACAGTAATAATACTTAATGCTCACTTACATTATAAGTACGAACCCAAAAAATGTGAAGTGGACGCTTTTTCCCAAAAAAGATAGGGGGGCGCATTGCGCCCCCCTATCTTTTTTGGGATCGGTTTTTAATCTGTAAGTCGATCGCTGTAATATACGCCGCTGCCTGAGTCAGGGACAAATATACAAGCCTTTTGAGAAGTAAAAAAGGATTTCCAGATTGGCACGTTGGAAACTCGGTAATATGAGCCTAAAACTGGTTTGATCGCTTCAGTAGCAGTCTTAAGGTGATAGTGAGGAATACCAATAAAGATGTGATGGGCAACGTGAGTGCCGATATTGTGGTGGATATCGTTGAAGATTCCATAATCACGATCAATGGTGGAGAGCGCTCCCTTCAAGAAATACCAATCTTTCCCACGATACCAAGGAATATCAGCTTCGGTGTGGTGGAGATAGGTCACAAGATCAAGCCACACGACAAAGATAAGGTAGGGGACGATATAAAACTTGAAGAGAAATAGGAATCCATAGGTAAAACCCAACCATCCTAAAAAGCCAACCATCACTGAAAAGAGGATGCTGCTGGTGAGAATATCGTTAGTCTCAGATTCTCGGAAAAGATCATTGTTGGGAACGAAATGCGAGGCTGTGGGACGCGCAGGCGATCGTTTAAATAAATACAAAGGATAAGCAAATAAGAGGGCATCAAAGCGGATGAATTTCCCAATCCAGTCCATCGCCTTGTATTGGCTCTCAGTAACTGGATACCAACTTTCATCGGTGTCAATATTAGCCGTATTTTGGTGATGGGTACGGTGGCTGATGCGCCAGCCATGATATGGCACGAGAATCGGAATATGGGTTAGGTGACCAACTAAGTTGTTTAGCCATTTAATGCGTGAGAAAGAACCATGTCCGCAGTCATGACCGACGACGAAGAAAGCCCAAAACATTGTCCCCGTAGCAAACCAAAAAATTGGATAAAACCACCATGCATCTAAATAAGCAGCAGTGGCATATAAGCCCACGATAATCGCCGCGTCGGCAAAAAAATAGGCGAGCGATCGCCATACATTTGGAGCAAAACATTCAGCAGGAATAGCGGCTTTTACATCTTGGAAGGTGAACGGAAGCTCGGTTTGAGATGTCGAAGATGTATCGGTAAGCGGGTTGTCAAGATTGATCCGATGAATAGTCGAAGACGACACGTATATTTCCCTGTTGTTAAGAAAAATTAAGTTAGCTTCTAGATTTTAGCAGTAACTTGGATTCTTCCTCAAAACCAAAGTTATCAAGTAAAAAAGCCCAGCGATCGCCTTTTACACGGCTATAAGCTTGCATTTGAGCAATTTTGCTTTGATCCCCCATTTGCTGTTTTAGTTTTTGTTGCTGGTTATGTAAGCCATGAATTTCATAAACAAATGGTGTTTTCCATGTGAGATGTCCTGCGCGATGCAACAGCCCCAGAGCGATCGCTGCATCGGGATGTAATTTGGCAACTTCCGCGAAAGTTCCTTGTCTCGGTAGCTTTGGCAAAAGGGCTAGAGCTTGTTGTTGGATTTTTTGCTGCTGTTGCAAGAAAAAATTTACCCTTTGGCGATCGCTATCATCGAGTAATCCTGTGGGTTCACTGACTAACATCAAAGCCTCAGCAGGTTTGCCATCGCGTCCTGCTCGTCCAATTTCTTGGATATATTCTGAAAGTGTTAAAGGCGGATGAAAATGCAAGACCCAACGGGTGTCTGGTTTATTGATGCCTAGCCCGAAGGCTGAAGTGCAGATCACAAAGGGATATTGATTAGTCAGCCATTGCTGCTCGATATGTCGTCGCTCTTGGGGTGGTAAACCTGCATGATAGGCGGCGGTTTTAAACGAATTGTTTTGTAACCAAGTGGCTAGCATCTCCGCATCACGACGACTCCGCACATAGATCAATCCCGACTGCCCCTTGCGATCGCGGATAAATTTGAGGGTGCGTGATTTGCGTCCTGCGTGTGTCCATGCGATCGCCACTTGGAGGCTGAGATGGGGACGATAGGGGCTAGTACGGATGATTTGGGGATTCTCTAGCTGTAAACAAGCCTGCAACTCAGAAGTTGTATCGCGATCGGCCGTTGCTGTAAATGCTGCTAGAGCTATGTGTGGGTGATGATCAGGCTTTTGTGCCATCAAAGCCGATCGCACGGCTCCTAATCGACGATAGCTCGGTCGAAATGAGTCTCCCCACTGCACCAGACAATGGGCTTCATCAAGCATTAGTCCTGAAATTTTTAATTGGCGATCGCTGAGTTTTTCCCAGACAGGCTGACTCAAGAGAGTTTCTGGAGAAATATAAAGCAAGCTCGTGTTTGGGAGATTACGCAAAACCTCGCGGCGCTCTATTTGCGATAAGTTACTATGCAAACAAGCGGCGGAGAGATTTCGCGATTTGCAGTCCCGTACTTGGTCTTCCATCAGAGCAAGTAAAGGAGAAATCACCAAAGTTAGTCCTTCATTGATGATTGCTGGCAACTGAAAACAAATAGACTTACCTCCGCCTGTTGCCATAATTGCCAAACTATCTTGTCCCCTCAACAAGCTGGCAACTACTTCACGCTGAGATGGACGCAAATCGTCATATCCCCATATTTTCTGAAATGTTTGCTGAACTTCCGTCCATTCTCTACATATTTCTGACATTGTTATTAACGAGCCATTAATAACAATATTTTATAAGTAATTCAGTATATTTAAAACCCAAAACCAGAGCTTGGGCAGCCCGCGTAGCGGGCTGCCCAAGCTCTGGTTTTGTTAGCAATTCTAAAAAATGATTTATGATTGCTACAGTCATTGATAGTACTTACAGCGCTTTGTGCTCAAATCCAAACCAAGAGATTTTTTGAAATTGTTGCAAAGCAACAATTTCAAAAAATCTCTTGTGGTTCGTTAATCTACCGATTTATCTAAAATCTCTAAACAATTACTTGAAAAGCAGTTAAAAAGCCATAGACTTACTAGTATTTACTTCACAACCGCTAAATCTAGTTGTATAACCGTAAGTTAGGTGACTGTTTTCGACTAATAAATTTATATAATTAAACTCATATCCTTAAAACTAGTAATTCTCAAAAGTAAAGAAATTCTAAGATTAGAAATACATGTGCTTAGAGCGTATTTCACTTGAGCGAAATACGAATTTTTGTTAAAGCTATCGGTTAATGATACTTTTAACACAGATGTAATAGTTTATATAATTGCAAATCCTTCTAAAGCTCGTTGTAAAGGGACATTATTCAGGTGAGACCAGAAGAGTCATCCACTCTTGAGATCAAAGAGATGCTTCATCACGTACTTACGGTTGAAGATCCACAAGGTTTTCGCAATTTTCTCTTGAATAATATGACTTATTCGTTGGGACGAAGCTTAGGTAATTCGATCATTCTGCGATCTAATCTTGTATCGCGTCAACATGCAACTTTATTAGCCGTAACTTCTAAGAAGTCTTCATGCTTTTTCCGAATAATTGATGGCAGTATCGAAGGAAAACGCAGTACAAATGGAATTTTAATTAACGGCAAAAAGAGATTTTCGCATATATTATCCCATGGGGATGAAATTCTATTTAGTAAGGATACTAAGGCGGTGTATCAAGTGATCAGTGCGATTACTAATATCCCCAAAAGTAATATTTCTCAAAATCAGATTACTAAAAGCAGCTATCCTCATCTAAATAATCAGCCCTTCGATGAGACTGAGCTGTTTCGATTTTCTCCTTTACAGTCTATTGCTGAGCAAGATATATCGGCTCATGTTCATAAGACTGTTAACCAATTCATTTCATCGCCTGAGCTAAACCCACAACCAATTATTGAGTTAAATCTTGTTGGCAAAATCTTATATCTTAATCCTGCGGCTTTATCTCAATTTCCTAATCTTGAAGAGATGCGAATTAGTCATCCTTTACTTCAAGAACTGTTGGTTCAATTAGTGCCATTGGTGAATCCTGTCAGCAAATTCTTTATGCGAGAGGTGATGATCGATGACAAGGTGTTTGAAGAAATCATCCATTTTATGCCTTGGAATGAAGTCATTCGTATTCACATAGCTGATGTGACCAAGCAAAAGCAAGCAGAAGCGATTATCGCCTATCAAAGTCATCATGACACACTGACAGGGCTACCAAATCGAAAATATTTACATGAACACTTAGTTGAAGTTATCAACAAATTAGAAGATAAAGAACAACAATTTGCGGTTTTATTTCTGGATATTGATCGATTTAAGTTAATTAATGATTCGCTTGGACATAGTGTTGGTGATTTGTTGCTGAAAGCCGTTAGCGATCGCCTTAAGAGTTTGCTGAAACAGGGTGATTTAATGGTGCGTTGGGGTGCTGATGAATTTGCGATCGTGGCTATGGAGATTCATTCTACGGATGCCGTTGTCCAAGTTGCTGAATCCATGATTCAAGCTTTGACTTTACCTTTTAACTGCGGTGGTCATGAACTCCATATCACCACCTGTATTGGTGCAAGTATTTATCCAGATCATCATACTGAAGTTGAAGGACTAATTCGGAATGCAGATATGGCTATGTATAGAGCTAAAGCTGAGGGACAGAATAGCTTTCAGTTTTATGTTCCGAATATGCAGGAGCAGAGTTTTCAGCGCTTATCGATGGAAAACAACTTGCGAAGGGCGCTAGAAAACAACGAACTGCTGACATACTACCAACCTCAGGTTGATCTGATCAGTGGTCAAATTATTGGCTTAGAAGTCTTGCTACGCTGGAAACATGTTTCTTTAGGTTCGATTCCACCGAGTCAATTTATTCCTCTTGCTGAAGAAACAGGGCTAATTACGGCGATCGGATCTTGGGTATTGCGACAAACTTGTTTACAGGCGATCGCATGGCAAAATATGGGTTTACCGCCGATTCAAGTCGGTGTGAATTTGTCGATCAAGCAACTCCAGCAAAAGGATTTTCTATCTTGTTTACAACAAATTCTTGAAGAAACAAATCTTGATCCGCATTTTCTAGAATTAGAAATTACTGAAGGGATCATGATGGATAATGTTGAAGAAAAAATTATCTTGTTAAATGAATTCCGCCAGATGGGTATTCAGTTATCAATTGATGATTTTGGGACTGGTTACTCGGCTTTGAGTTATCTGAAAAATCTACCAATTGACACTCTAAAAATTGATCGTATTTTTATTGAATACGTTACTCACAGCGCACATGATCGTACAATCGTGGCTTCAATTATTAATTTAGCCCATAGTTTGAATTTGAATGTGATTGCTGAAGGTGTGGAAACGATAGAGCAGGTGGATATATTGCGATCGCTTGGCTGTGATCAGATCCAAGGCTATTTTTTCCATAAAGCTTTGCCCGCCGAAGAAATTGAGGCTTTGTTAAGGGCGCAAGGTGTAACTAAACCGAATAAAATCGAACCATAAAAAAGAGAGGCGGCGCTTCTCTTCTTTATGATGTTACGTGGAACTTAGATGATGAATCTCTTGCTGCTAGAGAGACAGGGCAACCACGTGGGGATTGCCCCTACCTGAATAATTCAGATTTTGTAGGGGCTGTGCCCCCGTGCCAGCCCTAGCCATAGCAAGAATTTTTTCCTTCTTTATGATTCGATGCTGAGCCACAATTTTAGGTTTAGCTCTTGGTTGGGGGAAGGATTGGTAATTTGGACTAGATCAAAATGATTACAGACAGGATCTTGTAAAGTAACTTCAACGGTATGTAACAAGTCTTGCTGGAAAGTGGTAACGGTGATCGTTTCACCAGATGCGTAATCGCGGAGGCGATCGCTAAAGTTTTCCGCAGTAATCCGAATTCCTGCGATCGCGATTACCATGTCACCTGTGCTAAGTCCCGCTTTTTGGGCAGGTGAGCCAAACTCAACCTTCTCAACTTCCGCAAGCCCATTTTTAGTTTTTAGCGTCATCCCCGTAAAGGGAATATCTTGGCGAGATGTGCGTAATTCTAGCCCGAAGGGTTCGAGATAATAGTTGTAATCAAGTTCTTTAGTGCCGTAGAGATAATCATTCCAGAAATTCGATAGGTCAGCACCTGCTACCTTCTCAATGACTTCATGCAGTTCCGCTTCGCTAAAGCCAATTTCTTCTTTTCCAAAGCGCTCCCACATAATCTGCATAACCCGATCAAGCGATCGCAGATTATTAGTTTTAGAACGAATTAGCAAATCTAATAGCAACGATACTAATTCCCCTTTCAGGTAGTAGGAAATCTGGTTGTTATGGGTATTTGGATCAGGACGGTAGAGCTTAATCCATGTGTCAAAACTAGAATCATAGAGGGATTGAACATTGCGTCCAAAGGTAGTTTGCAGACGGGTGATCGCCTTGCTGACTAGTTTGAGATAATGCTTAGCATCATAAAGCCCAGCCCTCAGTGGGAAAATTTGGTCATAATAACTGGTAGTTCCTTCGCTAAACCAAAGTGAACTTGTATAATTCTCATTGTCATAATCAAATTTTTCTAGAGCTTTAGGGCGAATCCGTTTTACATTCCAAGTATGGAAGAACTCATGGGCGACGAGATTCATAAATTGGAGATAACTCTCTTCTTTGCGAAAGCCCAAACGGTTGTAGAGCAGGACGGTGCTGTTTTTATGCTCTAGTCCGCCAAATCCGTTGCCAGCATGAAGAATAAAGTCATAGCGATCATAGGGTAGTCCCCCAAATATTTCCGCTTCCACTGCCACGATCGCTGCCGTATCTTTAACAACACGTTGCATATCCGCATTATGTTGCCCCCAGACGACAAAGCTATGGGGCTTATCCAGAACTGTGAATTCATAGCGCTGATGAATCCCAATCTCCAAGGGACTATCAACTAAAGTGTCAAAATCCTTGGCATAGAAAGTATTAGTAGCATTCTCAAGTGCTGGTAAAGCAGTCGCAATTTGCCAAGTATCTTTGATCTCGCCAATCTCGACTGTATAGGGTTGTTGCTGATATTCGGTCACGTACATAAAAACGGCTGCACCAGTCAAAAAGGCATGGGTGCGATCAATATGATTAGTACGGACGGTTAATTCATTGCAGAAGATGCGATAACGAATTTTGATGGTTGTATCTTTGGGATGATCGCTATTACTTGCATATTTCACCTGCCAATGATTTTTACTGATTTTTTGCCACGATAGAGGATTTCCTGTAGCATCAGTTGCCTCAAAATCTTGCAGATGTTTAGCATATTCACGTACTAAATAGGAACCAGGTGTCCAGACTGGCAACTTCAGATCGATAAATTCAGCTTGCCAATCAGCGATCGCTAGTTTAACTTCTAATAGATGATTTTCTGGCTCTGGAATTGATAGACGGTAATTAAATTGGCTGCTAGAAAAGTTTTTCATGGGTTTTTAATTTATCGTTAGCATAGTCGGCGCTTTGCGCCGACTATATCAAATCATCAAGTTCTGCATAGTCGGGCAAAGTCGTATCGATCGCTATGCCATTTCTAAACACAGTGCGATCACCTTGGGGACGAGATAGCAACTCATTATAGCTACGTGCTTTAAATAGAACCAAATCCGCAACTTGTCCAATCTCAATCTTACCAACATCGGATAAGCCCATCAAAGCCGCAGGGCGAGAGGTTACAGATTCGATCCAGTTGTCATAGGGTGTGTCTAAATGTGAAATTTTTGTTCCCATGCTGAAAACTTCTAATAGATCATGATCGCCAAATCCATAAAAAGGATCGCGGCAGTTATCACTAGCTAGAGACACGGTTACACCCGCATCATTCAGTTCCCGCACTAGCGTCACCCCACGCCAGCGCGGTGTGCGTGCTGCAACCCGATCTTGTAAATACAGATTGCACATCGGTAAACTAACGATGCCGATATTTGCTTCTTTGACGAGGGCGATCGTGGCGTTGGCTGTATCTTCATCTTGCACTGCCAAACTACAGCAATGACCACAGACTATTTGCGAACTAAAATTATTTCTTAAACCTGCTTCGGCAATATGATGTAATGTGCGTGACTCAGGGTCATTATTTTCGTCTGCATGGAAATCAACACTGAGATTACGTTCGGTTGCTAAGGCAAGAATCCGATCTAGATGTTGATCTAGCTCTGGAGCCATATGGGCAATGCCGCCAAGAATGCAACCTAAATCAGCGATCGCATCAGCAAATTGTTCTCCTTCCTCAGTTGCAAAATAGGAAAGTTGTACTAATGACACAGCTTGAAGGGTGATTTTCTGCTTCCATTTGTCGCGCAATTCTTTAAATACTTGCAATGTCGTTTTCACCTGATGCGGTGGACAATCTAAATGCGTCCTTATTGCTTTTGTGCCGTGGGCGTAACTACACTTCAGCCCAAATTCCATGCGACGATAGAGGTCGTTATAGTTCCAATTGCCTTGCTCTGTGCAATCTAGATACACGCCTTTGAGTGCGCCTTGAAATGTGCCATCTAAATTCGGACTACGTTCCCACATATGTCCTTTGTCAAGATGGGTATGCAAATCCGCAAAGCAAGGAATCAGGATTCCTTGCTTGCCATCAATGATTGGTAAACTTTCAGTCGGGATTTGTGAAATCTGAGAGTTCGGTAAAATATCTGTTATTTGACCATTACGAATTTCGAGGTGACAAGGAAATAGGCGATCGCGCTGTAAGGTTGGCGAGAGGTTAGTTTCTAAATCTAGCCCAAGAATCTCACTATTAATAAAACAATTAGGAATCCGTACATTGACAATCCAATAATGCGAAGGTTCTGACATAGCGAGGGTGATCGTATATTTAGCTAAATATACCGTGATGTGCAACTATCTCTTGCTATAAATAATTTGTTGAGAAAACTAATGATCAAGATAAGCGGCATATAGATAACCTATGCATCACCATCATCCACATTCCTCAATCGTTCGCTTCATCTACTTGTTAGCTGGCGTTATATCAGTAGCTGGTTAGAGATCCGATTTCTTCGAAACACAAAGACAACATAGGGTACGGTTGCACACATTGCCATCCAACCAAGTGCGATTGGTAGGGAGAAACTATCGGGAATAATGACCAGTTTGATTGCACCTTGAATAATCCAATGGATGAGTGCTGATGCCCAAATGGTGCGGCGATTGCGATCGTAAAGATAGCAGAATGGAACTGTCACTGCCACAGCTAAAAGTATTGAAGCCAGAGCGATTGCCCAATCCAAGGACGCAAACAGTAAGACATGTACTGCGACAAAGGGCAGCAATGAAAGGAGTGCCGCGTGCCAAAATGTCCGTTCCCTTCGGAGATGTCCAAACAGATAGCCTCGAAATAAGACTTCCTCTGCGACTCCTGCTTGGGCAAACAAGCCTAGAGACATCCCAAGCCAGTCATTATGCAAGGTCAACTTAGCTCCTGTCACCAGTGAAAAAGCTGGGTAGAACGCTAAAAGCATCACGCAAATGAAGATTGCAATCAGCATTGTACGCAGATTAGGACATCCCAAGCCAAGCGATCGCATTGCATCCGCTACTGTTTGTTTAAAGATTAACTTTTCCACCCCAAAAGTTGTCGCTACTACAACGATACAAATCAGTACACCCGATTCTCCAAATGTACTGTGAGTTAAATGGGCAGTGCGATCAAATGCAACCCAGATGCAGAGAAAGCCTGCCAAGATTTTGCCTAATTCTTGCCATGGGAATTGTTGCTGTTGCAGTCTTGTCATTATCAACTGAAATATTAATAGATTGATATTCCAACCAATACTGTCCCAAATAGAGAGAAAATTGCTCGGGTTATATTACCTTTATTGAGCAATCCACGAATCCTAGCTAATGCTGCTGGATCATTGATATCTGTTTCAAGTAATTGCTTATATGCAGGTTCATTAATCAATCTTGATGATACAAAAGAACCTAATATGTATAGCAATGCTCCGATGATAAACAACCAGTTTCTAAAGCCATAAATCAGATATGCTACAAATATCAGAATCGGAATGAGCACAATTGTGTTGATCGCAATCGACTTTCTCCCCATCACAATAATTTTTGAAAAAACAGCATAATATTGTTCTTCTGTTAATGCGTTAAATGTTGATCGGAGAACTGTAGCAAGGAATAGAACAACTCCAGCAAACAGAGCAGAAAGCACTAAAAACGAAATCTTAAAAAGTAATTCCATTGATGTCTCCTTAAGGTATTCCTTATGCAGGAACTCATTAGGTTAACGATTGTGGCAACACAACAGATTTTCGTATGATCGATACCCCCATTGCAATCAGCCCCAAATTTCTTACTGAACTCCCCAGTATTTGGAGAATATCTGGCAGCGGTAGAAGCGCAACACCAAAGTTCAGAATAATCCCAACCATGAAGAGGCTGACAGCACCTTGCCATAGAACTTTAGCGCGTAGAGAAGCAATTCCAAACATTGTGCCCCCAACCACCATCAACCCTCCGTGAAAGGTGTAGACACCACCAAGTTTCCCCAGCAGCATCTCGTAGTTGGAGATAGACCCCTCAATTGCGATCAGTGTTGTGTGAGCAAAGTAAATAAAGGCTATTCCATACAGCACCGAGCCAATCAACCCATCCCATCCGATTTGAGGACGCTGATACGCATACAATCCAAACAGGAGAAACGGTATTGGCAGAAATCCGACGTAGTTGATGAGTAGTTGCATATGTGAAAAACCTCCGCTATTCCACTCCAGTACATCTGACAACAGATGTAAGGTTGGAGCGAGGATAGCTGTAATCGCAATGATCCATTGTAAGGCTACTGTCATCTACACCTTCTCTCGACTGAGATTGTATGCAAGTTAGTACTAGCTCAGCTACGATTCTGCCAGTGTGTAGCGGAAGTAGAATCGTAGCTGGAACAACTGACTGATACCCTTTCGCTACCAATGTACCCAGTAACAGAAGCTATCTAACTGTGTTTAGATAGAAAAATTCTGTCTAGTACGACTATAGGCGATATAGTCTGAATGTCAAGTTGCTGTCTAATCACTCTATACGGCGTATTAGGGAGAAAAATTTTGTCTATTTAAGCTATTTACCCTATATGGTGTACAAAGCAGCAAAATTCTGGCTATCACCCAAATGGTGCATTAACCTGAAAATACAATGTATTATTTAGGTTATTTGCTTCATGATTTTTTTGTAAACTGAGAGCCACCACCTCGAAAATTGTCAGATAGAGTAAGCGATCGCATAATGCTTAAGAAATATTTTTAACGCACCGAAGAAAACTATATGCAGTGGATTAGGCGATTTATTTTGTTTCACAACAAGCATTGTCCAAAAAATATTCAGCGATCGCTTTGGATAACGGAATATGCGATCGCGCTTTGAATAACTAAAATATTATCAGTACCGCTAAATAATAAATACATAAAGGAAGGCAAGAAGGGCAACTTCAGAAAGCCTCTGAGATTGCGAAAAAAATGTTGGGTAATTTTGATGAACAGACGATCACCTATATAACAGGGCTAACGCTAGAAGATCTGCGATCTTTACCAGACTAAACAAAAAATTGCCTCTTGATGTCAATCTCCCTGTTGAGTTGGGAGTAAATGATTAACTAATGCGCGTAAGCCTAAACGATAGCTCTCAGCGCCAAAACCACAAATCTGCCCGATCGCAATTGGTGCAATAAATGAATGATGACGAAATTCTTCGCGCTTATGGATATTGCTGAGATGCACCTCTACTGTCGGGATATTCACTGAGGTGATCGCATCTCTAAGCGCCACACTCGTATGGGTAAGCCCACCAGGATTGATTAAGATTCCTTGCTGTACCTGAAAAGCAGCATGAATTTTATCAATCAGCACACCCTCATGATTGGATTGCAAAAAGCTCAACTCTGCGCCTAACTCTATTGCATCTTGAGTTAGGCGATCGTTAATTTGCGCTAATGTAGTGCTGCCATATACCTCTGGCTCCCGTAAGCCGAGCATATTCAGATTTGGTCCATGCAAAACCAGAATTTTCATTCTTTAAATATATTTTTCCTTTTTCCTTTTTCCCTTTTCCTTGATTAACGGAATTGCTCCATAGCTTCGCTAAATTGCATAGTCTTAGTGATTACTTCGACATTGGCATGGGGACGAGGAATTACAGTAGCCGACAAAAATAGAGCCTTATCCTTGGAACTCAAGACTTCAATTTTTTTAGCTGCTTCTACACCTGCGGCGACAGCTTTTTGGACATCGCCAACTGGTCCACGGATGATAATGGTTAGGCGTGCGCCGCTTACTTTCTCGTAGCCCACAAAAGTTACATTCGCGGCTTTGACCATTGTGTCAGCGACGGAAAGTGCGGGAGGATGACCCAGTACCTCAACCAAACCAACTGCGATTCCCATAAGATTTCCTTGAGCTTGTAAATTAAGCTAGTTAAATAATCAAATAACGGTTTTTTATCAATATCAATCATAAATCTCAATGGTATCGATTGAGTGATATGCATTGTTTATTTGCGATATAACAAAAGCTAAAGAGCGCACAAAGTGCGCTCTTTAGCTTTTGTTATACCAAAACACGAAATGGCTACGCCATTTTGCGTTTTTAAAATCTTTATTGGGTTGGGTTTTAAATTCACAAAAGTGTTGTCACACTTTTGTGAATTGGGATAAGAGATGATTGCGGTAATTCTATTGAGATTTTACAAGGCTTTACGCTGTATTTAAGCCATTTGGGCGCGAATAGCTTCAACGCGATCGCGGTTGACTCCAAGATCTGACTTACCTAGGCGAGAAGCTGAACGTACCTCGATCACGCTCTTGTCGGTATTGAGGTAAAACTCAACATCATCGACATAGCCCATGAGAGCGCTGGTAAATTCAGCGTAAATATAGTTACCTTCGGCGGTAATAATTTTGGTGCGGGGCATGTTTTCAATTACCGCCTTAAGATCTGCTAACGCTTTAGCAGGATCACCTGTGTAGTTTAAAGGTGCGATTTTATGTTCTGCGTCGGTGCTTTGGCTAGAGACACAGTTGGGAGAATCGGGACAAGCAAGCAGTTTGCCATCGGTTACACCGATATTTGTAGGGCGTGTGCCAGAAAAAGAAAAAATTGCCATAGGTGTTGCGATCGCAGAATTTAGAGAATAGTTGAGTGTATGTGCCGAAGCAGCAGGGACAAATCCGAAATAAGCAAGGGTAACAAAGTATAAGCTCGCGGCGATCGCGACAAGTTTAGACATATAGATATTGTTAGTTTCGCTGAGTATTTATACGCAAATGATTATGACACCTATAGACTCTTTCTATCTATCCATCAATAGGAACAAGGGGCTTAAGCCCCTTGTCTGACAACGATTGCCTAAGTAATGAAGAGTCGTGTGAACGACTCTTCATTACTTCTCAAAAAATAGTCCACGCACAAGGTTAAAAAGTGTGCCAAAGATGAGAGCAAGGGTTGCTAAAGAAGCGATCCCATTTCCTGCGGCGCGTTTGCTTGCTTCGATATAGTATCCCCATGCATAGGCGATGCGTCCCACAATCCACACAGCACCTAAGATTGCCCCCCAGTTGGGATTAACAAAAATACTAAATAGCCATAGGGCAGGTAGAAAAATTACAATTTGCTCCAATGTATTTTGGTGAGCGCGATAGACTCGCTCGAAGTCTTCGTTGCCTGTAGTTTGGGGCGGCATAATTTTGTATTTAACTCGCGCTACGCCCACACCGATACCTAAGCCAAAGTAAACGAGCAATGCACCGATCGTAGCGATCGCAGGAAATACGAGTGTTTTGATGTCCATTTAGTTAAGATAGTGGCGATATGTCGTTTTATGTTATGCCAAAGTTTCACACCTATATCGGAATTGTCGCGATCGCAGGATTGCTTTTTAGCTGTCAGCAGACTCCATTGACTAGCCTGACCACACCAACTAATAATCTTGCGACTGAAAAAGCAATTAGTTATTTGCGATCGCAGCTTAATCTGTCGCCCAATGTAGCGATTGTGGCAGAGGCTCAAAAACCGCAGCTAGCAAATATTAGCGATTTATGTCAAACCTCGGCTCCGACTCAAGAAGGATTGGAAATCAAACTGATCGCTGAAGATATGCGCTACACCTTGCAGACCAATCAAGATGCTAGCAAAATTGAGATTTGTGGCTCTGAGGATGCTAAACCCGAAACAACAGGAAAGTATACAGGTACAGGTTATACCCTCCGCTATCCTGCCGACTGGCAAGCGATTGATCTCGGTTTAGAAACTTCAGGTGCAAGTACGGTAATTTTTACGCCTAGTCGAGATATTGCTAAGGGACTAAATAAAAATGATTTAGTGAAACAACTACAACAAAAACAGCAAATCTATACGGTGATATCAAGACAACCGATTGATAGCAAAGCGATCGCCTCTAATAGTGCTGAAAACATCACAGATCTAAAAGAAGTTCCTTTTGATCCCAAAGTCAAAGGGGCAAAGTCTGGCTCGAAAAAGGAATTCACCCAAAAATTTGCAGGCGAGACTGGTGATTCTTCCAGTAACTCCACAAGCTGGAAAGTCAAAGTATTAACTCTGGAAGCCAATAAATTTATCTATACAGTCAGCTATTACCAACCTGATGCTCAAAATGCTTCTAATAGACCAAATTTTGCAGACTTTGAGCAATTTGCTAATAGTTTCGCTCTCATTCCCACAGACTAAAATTTAGATGTACACTTAGATGTACAGATGATTTCTAAAAACAATGCTATCCAACCTTCCCATTACCGAAGCAAGGCATGAACTAACTTCGTTACCTGAAAAACTAGTTAAAGAAGGTGGAACATTGGCTATTACCCGCCGAGGTAAGCCTGTTTTAGCCGTCATGACATGGCAACATTACGAATCCATTCTCGAAACCTTAGAAATTTTGGGAGACTCTAGCCTCATGGTTAACTTACGCCAAGGGATTACTGAGGCTCAATCAGCACAAGGTCTCGATTGGGAATCTGCTAAACGGGACTTAGACCTCTAAATGTACCGCATCGTCATTCAGCCTACAGCCTTCAAATTATTGCAAGCGATTAACGATCGCCGCATTCGTCAAAAAATTAGCGATCGCATTGATAAACTCGCAGAATCTCCTGAAATACAGGGTAAACCATTGCTAGGTGAACTAGATGGTTATTACAGCGTCCGCGCGGTTGGACAGCGATATCGCATAATTTATACTATTGAGCAAGCTCAAATTACTGTAGTTGTTGTAGTGCTTGGAATTCGCAAAGACGGTAGTAAGCAAGATGCTTATAACTTAGCGAAAAAGTTATTAAGGCTTGGGCTTTTAGATCCGCCAGAAGAAGATCCCAACAATCCTGAGCGATGATAGGCAATGCGATCGCGGCAAGTTGGTGCGATAAAGTGAGAAACTTATCTTTGATGAATTGCAAACATTTGAGCTACGAGTTTGAAACAACGATCTTTAGGGAAATCTTCAAAGCGCTCTTCCTACTGGCAGATGCGAGATTACGTTTATCCCCAACGTTTTCTCATAGCTAAAGCATTTTTATGCACGTTAGTCTTTATCGGTACAATGCCTCTACTTGCTGAACTTTTAGGGCGAGTTGCTCAAGCATTAGGCAAGGGGGATGTCAATGCGATTATTCAGATCGCGATTTTCACCGTAGTTATGTTCGTATTTCGGGGCTTGGGGCAGTACGGACAGGACTCGATGATGGCTCAGGCAGCTTTGAATGCAGCAAGAGATTTGCGTGTGGATGTGTACTCCCATTTGCAAACCCTTGATTTGGATTATTTTGCGGAGTCGCGTACTGGAGATTTGTCCTATCGATTGACTGAAGATATTGATCGCATTGGTGAAGTCATCGGTAAGTTTTTCCATCAATTCATTCCGTCAGTATTGCAATTGATTTTTGTACTGGCGTACATGATTTATTTAAATTGGATTTTAACCCTGACTACGCTTGCAGTTGCACCCCTAATTGCCTTGTTAATTGCATGGTTTGGCGATCGCATGTTGAGCCTTAGCCGCCGTAGCCAAGATCAAGTTTCTAACCTCGCCGCCTTACTATCAGAAATTTTTAGCGGCATTCGTCTCGTCCGCGCCTTTGCCACAGAATCCTACGAAGTCGAGCGGTTTAAGCAAGAATCAGAACAAAATAGCCGCCGTAAATATGCCGCCGATCGCGTTAGAGCCATTCAATATCCCGTAGTTGGTTTTTTAGAGGCCGCAGGAATTTGCTTCTTGTTTTTATTGGGAGGTTGGCTCATTTCTAATAAATGGTTACTTCCCGAACAATTTGTTGCCTTTGGTGCAGGTGTAGCACTATTAATTGACCCGATCGCAAATACCACTGGAAGCTATAACGAAATCAAACAAGCTGAAGCTTCTGTTGATCGCATTTTCGAGATTTTTGAGATTCAACCCGTTGTTACGGAAAAGCCTAATGCGATCGCCCTTCCTGAAGTCACAGGCAAAGTCGAATACGTTAATGTGGGCTTCCATTATCAAAACGATCGCCCTGTTCTCACGGATATTAATCTCGTGGCAAATAAAGGCGAAGCGATCGCCCTAGTCGGTGCATCAGGCGCAGGTAAATCAACGCTGATGAATCTATTAATGCGTTTCCATGATGTCAAGACTGGCAAAATCTTAATTGATGGCTATGATATTCGTGATGTCCAAATCAAAAGTCTCCGTCAGCAACTAGCCCTCGTTCCCCAAGAGAATATTCTCTTTTCAGGAACCGTTGCTTCTAATATTGCCTTTGGACAGAAGGATTACGATACTGAATCTGTAGAACAAGCGGCACGAATTGCCAATGCCCATGATTTTATTATGGAACTTCCCCAAGGTTATGATACTTGGGTAGGAGAACGCGGAGTTAATCTTTCTGGTGGTCAGCGTCAACGCATTTCCATCGCTAGGGCAGTTCTCCATAATCCTAAAATCTTGATTCTTGATGAAGCCACTTCAGCTCTTGATGCAGAATCAGAAAGCCTTGTCCAAGAAGCATTACAACGCTTAATGCAAGGTCGCACTGTATTTATCATTGCTCACCGCTTGGCGACGATTAGAAATAGCGATCGCATTATCGTTTTAGAACAAGGTCAAATTGTTGAATCAGGAACCCATGATGAGCTTCTGCAAAAAGCAGGACGTTATGCTCAGCTACATTCTCGCCAATTTGATACCATAGGCTAAAGGCTCATAATGTTGTGTAACGTTAATTTGCCATGATCTTCAGCTAAAGCTAAACAACAGGGTTTCCAGCAAAGCACTATTGAAATAGCTAGAAAAATATTGAATCTTTTGGAAGATCTCACAATTTCTCAAATTACTGGTTTATCGATCGCGGAGTTAGAAGCTTTAAAAGCCTCAAACCTTTAGCGTAGTATGATTAAAACCTTGTGATTTCACAAATTTATAGTTAACAAAAATTTTAAGTAACTTTTTAGAATGTCTCAAAGCCAACCCAATTTAGCAACCCTTTTAGAAAGAGGCGTTGTCGAAATATTTCCTAATAGCGAATCTGACAACTTGCGCGATCGCATCCAAAAGAGCGATCGCCCCCTTCGCATTAAACTAGGGATCGATCCCACCCGTCCTGATCTGCACCTTGGACATACAGTAGCGCTGCGAAAATTACGTCAATTTCAAGATGCTGGACATAAAGCAGTCTTAATCATTGGTGACTTCACTGCCCAAATCGGTGATCCCACAGGTCGCTCAGAGGCTCGTCCCCGTCTCACACCTGAAGAAGTTGCTTACAATGCCGAAACCTATCTTGAGCAAGCCAAAAAAATTCTCGACTTTTCCAGTGATCGCTTTGAGTTGCGTCGTAATGGCGAATGGCTCAATAAACTTGATTTGCAGCAAATTATTAACTTGCAGGCAAGTATGACCGTGGGGCAAATGCTGGCTAAAGAAGGATTTAGTGATCGCTACGAAAAAGGCAATCCAATTTACCTGCATGAATTTTTGTACCCACTTTTGCAAGGCTATGACTCCGTAGCGATCGACTCGGATGTAGAGTTAGGCGGAACTGATCAAAAGTTTAATATTCTGGTCGGGCGTGACCTACAACTAAAAGATCCAAATCGCCAAGGTAAACCTGCTCAGTTTGGATTGTTGCTGCCATTGTTAGTAGGTTTAGATGGTGTACAGAAAATGTCTAAATCCCTCGGTAATTATGTGGGACTGACGGATGAGCCATTGAGCATGTATTCCAAGTTGGAAAAAGTCCCTGATGCTCTTGTGGATAAGTACTTTGAGTTACTTACCGATATCGATCTCGCAACTCTCCCCGAAAATCCTCGCGAAAAGCAAAAACAACTAGCTTTAGCGATCGTTGGTCAATACCACAGTCCTGAAGTAGCACTTCAAGCCCAACAGGATGCTGAACAAATTGTTCTCGCTGGTAATACTAACGATCTTGGTGATATTCCCGAATTTGACCTATCCCAAATCAATTTCCCTGCGCCATTGCATTATTTGGTTAAGGCCTCAGGACTCTGCAAAAGCAATAGCGAAGCCCAAAGCCAAATCAAAAATGGTGCGGTGAAACTGGATGGTGAAAAATTAGGCGATCGCACCTTTGCCAATGTCGAAGAACTCGCTGGTAAAGTTTTGCAAGTTGGCAAGAAAAAGTTTCTGCGATTAATTTAAAAGAAAAGAGTGGCGGCGCTTTGCGCCGCCACTCTTTTCTTTAGGAACTGATGTTACGTGGAAGGAATTCTTGCGATGGCGTAAGTCTAGGGCTGGCACGGGGGCGCAGCCCCTACAAGATCTAAAATTTACAGGTAGGGGCAATCCCCCCGTGGTTGCCCTGTTATGCTAGCAGCAAGAGGTTCATTATCTGAGTTCCACGTAACATCAGTTAGGAATTATTTCAAATCTTTGGAGATAGAAGCCAGAGTCGTAGAAAGAGTGGTGAATGCTTGATTTGTTGATAGAGCATTTAGAGAGGCTAAAGCCTTTTCTGCTGCAACAGGATCTGAGCCATTGGCAATATTAGCTAGTTCATTCACAATCTGATTAAAAGACTCAATTGCTAGAAATAGCTTCTGGAGATCAACAGATTGAGTCTGTCCATCTCCTGCATTAAAATTAGCAGGAATTAGTCCAGTAAGCGCATCAATTAAGGAAGATGCAGGCGATCCAGCCCCAACATTAATTCCCAAATTTGCAAAGCTAGCGCTTAAAGCACTTTGTGCTGTCTGCACACCAGTTCCACTTCCATTACCATTGCTCAACAGCACAACAACGTTGCTAATATCTGCGTTAGTATTCGCGGAATTTAACAATAGAGCGATCGCATTGCTGATATCGATGCTCAACAAATTGCTTTGGGCTTTAGGCGGGATATTCAATAAAATTGGACTGCTGGAGGTTTGACATCCTGGTTGAACAGGTGCAGTACCAGCAAAAACAGGTGATATCCCAGCAAAGGAGATCACTGAAGCGAGAATTGACAGAAATATTTTTTTCATAGAAATTTGGCAGCTAGGTGATTTTAGAGCGATCGCAACTTATCCCAAAACTAAAAATGACGTAGCCATTTTTAGTTTTAAAAACCCTTACTGGGTTAGTTTTTTAATTCACAAAAGTGTTGTCCCACTTTCGTGAATTGGTATTATCCGATGAGTTAACCTTTCCCAAAGGTTAACTCATACTTACCTACGTCCAGAGTAGTTAAATCCGTAGCTAACACCAAAGATAACCTGAGTGCCTGCATTACTATTGTTAGTAACATCAGAATAGGTCAGGGTAAGGTTTAAAGGAAAAGTGACATCTGGTAAAAAGCCCAACCCGAAGTTTAGCCCTTGTCCAGACCATGCTGTACTCACACCCCACTGAGGATCAAATTGGTAGCCAACGTTAGCAAAAATGCCGACCCCATCATTGCTAGTAGACTTGCGATAAGTGCCACCACCAACACCAATAGTCGCGACTAAAGGCTTCGGACTGTCAGCATTAGTTGGATCAGTCAATTGAGAAATAGTTGCGGCTCCATAAACTGAGGAAGGCGTGCCGCCTGCGTTTGTTCCATAGTTGGCAAAGTTAGTCCAGCCTACCGCGATCGCCGCTTGCATAGAATCATCTTGATAGATGGAACGATGAACCTTAAGATCAAAAGAGCCGTTAGAACCGAAGTTACGAATACTATTGATGTTGAAAACACCTTCAACTGCAAAATACTGATTAGCATCTCCCAATCCAGTACCGACAGAGATACTGCCATCAACGGTATCTCTTAATCTACCAGCAGTCGAGCCTACAACACTGATAAAAGCATCACCTGTTTGCAGACCAAAAGCAACGGGAGTACCCGCATTCAATGAAGGAGTGTAGATTTGTCTGAATACGTTCGTAGCTGGTGGTTGAATCGGACGAATGAGTAGTTGTTGCCGAATAATATCTGGAGAATTGGAAGTTGTATTACCGACTTGGGCGATGTCTGTACTGGCTTGGGCAATTTCTACAAGATTAACATCAGGATTGGTGGAGATTGAGATAGAAGAACTGCGATTGAATGATGAGGGGATAGCTACAACATCGATCCGAGGCTTAAGATCCTTAGCAGTATCAGGTAACTTATTTTGGAGAACTGGCGCTTTTGCTACTCCCGTTTTAGGAGTTTTCTTGACAGTTGGAGCGTTTTTCGTAACCTTCTTAGGAGTATTCTTAGGCGTTGTGACGTTGGTTACTTTGCCTTTGACAACTTGTGAATTGGTTACTTTAACGTTCTTGGCGACTTTTGACTGTGCAGAGAGGGCATTAATTGGCCCAATCGCCATCAATCCCCAGATTGCGCCTGTGGACACCAGCAATAATTTATTGATCATAGAGCTTCCCTTTTGCATTTTGTATATTCCTCACCCACAAACTAACTTCGCTGGATTAGCAGAAATCGTGCAATCTTAGGCTCAATATAGGCGGAACAGCAGAGAGGCGATCGCTTCTCCTTCAAACAACACAAAAATGCAATACTCTTTTAAGATCTTCGCACGATTTCTCTGATGCTGAAGGTTTTAGATTGTACATTATTATGCCATGAATAATCAGGTTTCGTCCGAATTTTACTAAGCAATAACCCTTGAAATCTAATAATCGGTTTACAAAACTATTACGGGCTAACTTAAACGCTGTTTTAAAATCGCAGCCTGAAATATTGCCAAGAGGAGCAAGTCTTTTGGTGGCGGTTTCTGGGGGGCAGGATTCGTTATGTTTAGCGAAGCTTTTGCAGATGCAACGCGCTAAGTTTAACTGGAATTTAACGATCGCCCATTGTGATCATCAGTGGCGTAGTGACTCTGTGGCAAATGCTGAGCATGTTGAACATATTGCGAAGGAATGGGGAATTACCTTTTGTTTGAGAACAGCCGAAAGCTTTCTCACCAGTGAAGCTGAAGCTCGACAATGGCGCTATGCCATGCTGGTGGAGATGGCGAATACTCATAAATGTACTCATGTAGTGACAGGACATACTCGTAGCGATCGCGTTGAGACATTGCTGTATAACTTGATGCGGGGGAGTGGAGCCGATGGCTTAGCGTCATTGACTTGGATGCGATCGCTTACTGATGAAATTAAGTTGGTGCGCCCTTTGCTCAATGTCAGCCGTCATGAAACTCTAGGATTTTGTCATGAGCAGCAAATTCCAATTTGGGAAGATAGCACTAATCAAAATCTAGACTATCGACGCAATCGTCTACGTTTAGAAACGATTCCCTATCTGCAAGAGCATTTTAATCCGCAGTTAGAAATGGCGATCGCGCAGACTTCAGAGCTTTTGCATGGTGATGTCATCTATTTGGAGGAGCAAGCGAGGAGCTTTTTTGTAGATAATATGACAGTGATTTGGGATGATCATGCGCCTCGTTTACATCGTCAACGTTTGCAAGAACAGCCTTTAGCTTTGCAAAGAAGGATTGTGAGGCAGTTCTTATCAAGATATTTGGTGCATCAGGTAAATTTTGAAGATATTGAGCGATTTTTAGATTTATTGACGGCTCAGAATCGATCGCAGAGCGCACCATTTAAAGGCAATATTTTCGCTTTTGTAGAACATCCTTGGATTGTTCTGCATATTAGCTAGAAGGTTTGCTTTGCAAACCTTCTAGCTATTTACCACCGAGGGCAATCAACGCAAAGAAACTGCCGCTATTCCAGAGGCAGTGCAGTAGCATCGAAGAGAGTAAGTTCTTTGATCGCCAATAGACAAAACCCATCACCATTCCTAAAACACTGAGGGGAATAATATCCGCGACATTTAAATGGGCGAGAGCAAAGAAAAATCCACTGAGGGCGATCGCACCCCAAACTGGTAAAAACTTGGTCAATGATGGTAATAGAAATCCGCGAAATAGGTATTCCTCAAAGAAGGGTGCAGCGATCGCAAGGGTTGTCCAGAGTAAAAACTTGGGCAGATCATTTTGGCTCTCGGTCAAGATTGGTAATAAAGGATTACCGCCACCTTGTCCTTGTAGGAATTTTTGGCTAATCACAGAAACGATCAGCACTAAGGGAACGGCGGCAAAATATCCGCCAATTCCCCAAGCTAACCATTGTGGCGGCGTAATCTTGATGCGAAACCAGCCTTCGGGTAAAGGACGGTAGGCGGCAAGGCTAGCCTGTAAAATTGGCAGCATGGGAATAACGGAGAGCGTATAGGGAATTAGAACTAGTAATGCTTGAATGGTGAAATCTTCACTGGCTCTTGATTGGAGACCGAGGAACTCAAAAATCAATGGCAACACTAATTGAGTCATCAAGCAAAATGCGGTAAACCATAGCACCATTACTTCCCAAGTTGTGTCAATTCCCCAAGGCACTTGCCAATTAATTTGATTGAGATTTTGGTCTAGGTCACTTTTGCGATGGAATGGAGAAGACTTACGGAAGAAAATCCATTGCACTAGTAAGCCTAACCACACTAAGATCCCCACACTGCCACCGATGAGGGGAATAGAATTAACGACTACTAAACGATTAATTGCTAAGTTGACTTCTATTTGGGCTTGTTGTTCGAGTTCAGGTAATTTCTCATCTCTTTGTTGAGATTGATAGAGTTTAGTCAGTGCAACTTTACGATACCAGCCATCAAGGGTGCGCCGAATCTGAGTTTCGGCATTAGGAAATAACATCGTCGGCTCTGACCATAATCCTTTGAGAATCTGGGCAGTTAATCCATAGCTGCTCATGGATTCTCCCTCTAATTTTGCCACGTCTTCCCATGTCGCGATCGCCCCTTGAATATCACCAGTCTGCATTTGCAGAAGCCCCGCACGAATACTGATTTCACTGACGCTAGTTAGTTTCTTTTGCTGTTGTTTCGAGAGAGCCTGTGGATCATAGCCGCCTGAATCTGGAGCTAGTGCTAGGCGATCGAGGCGAGTGAGTGTGGATTTATTGGCTTTGAGAACTTCTTGATAACTGCTGAGCGACTGTTTATAAAGGTCTTGAGGTTTACTCTCACCGATCAAGACTTGGAAGATATCATCTTTTTGGGAACGATCTTGAGCATTCTCTGTATTTTGATCTTGAATTTGTGTGGCTTGCAAAATCAAATCAGTTTGGAGCAAATCTAATTTTGTCTGCTCCTGTGGATTATTCCAGCTTGCCTGTAAAGTGAAAACAATAAATAAAACAGACAATAAGCTGAGAATACTTAATAGTAATGACTTAGCATTCAAAGATTTTTCATGCAGAGGCTTAGAATCCATTCTTGTACTTCAGGCGATAGGGCATTGCAAAGCAGCGATCATCCTATCATTTTGACCCTGTAAATCGCAAACCGACAATACCCAGCACAATGAGACTGATGCAGATAAATCTTGATAAATCACGGGATTCACCAAGAAACATAGAACCAACGATCGCTGTTCCCACTACACCGATCCCTGTCCAAACTGCGTAGCCAGTGCCTACTGGTAGAGTTTTTAAGGCTTGTGCTAACAGGATAAAGCTAGCTGTGATCGTTGAAATGGTGAGGAGGGTAGGTAATGGTTTTGTAAAGCCTTCGGTGTATTTCAAGCTACTTGCCCAGACAACTTCCAATAGTCCTGCAATTATTAAATTAATCCAATCCACGGTGTATTCCTTAATTGATTTGTAAATAAAAAAACAAAAATTTGTATGGGTGTAGCATTTTCGCCAATATTTTTATACTCCCCACCACAATCTTGAGTCGCAAATACTCAACCCTCTTTGCTTTCAACGATAGATTGTCCCCACGTTGCGAGGTTAGGGCATAGCATTCCCAAATTAAAACAGTCTAAAAGAATGGATTCTTGCGGGAATGCTATGCCCCTACATTAGATCTTTTTGCAAAAAAAGTAGGTTGTACTTTGCTTTGCGCTGCACAACCTATTGTTTTCTGGCTCGCAATGACAGCGAACTCAAAACCACACTGACAGAACTAAATGCCATTGCTAAACCTGCGATCGTGGGATTGAGAGAAATACCAAAACTGGGATAAAGAATACCTGCGGCGACGGGAATCGCTAATGTGTTGTAAGCAAAAGCCCAAAATAGATTTTGGCGAATTTTGCTGAAGGTGGCGCGACTGAGTTGGATTGCGGGGACAACATCGCTGATGTCATGACGCATTAATACAATATCGGCGGTTTCCATGGCTACATCAGTTCCTGAACTGAGGGCAATGCCTATAGTGGCACTGGCTAAGGCTGGAGCATCATTAACCCCATCCCCAATCATCGCCACCCGCTGACCTTCGGCGATTAATTTCATCACCGTGGCAGCCTTGCCGTCGGGCTTGACTTCAGCGATCGCCCGTTCGGGGGGAATGCCTAATTGGTTGGCGATCGCCTTGGCAGTTTCTTGATGATCACCCGTGAGCATCCAAACCTGTAAACCCATCGCTTCGATTTGGCGCACAACTTCTGGGGCTTCAGGTTTAAGGCGATCGCGCATGGCGATGATCCCCACCAGTTGATAATCCACAGCTATAAAAATTGGAGTTTTGCCGAATTCTGCTAAATTCTGAGAACGCTCTAGCATCTCGTCAGAAATTTCCACTTGGCGATCGCGCAACCATGCACTATTACCCACCAGAATTTCTTCTCCTGTGGTCAATATTGCTTCAACACCACAGCCCGTCACAATTTGCGAAGATTGTGTTGGCAGTACCTCGATATTTAACTCTTGAGCCTTAGCGATCGTCGCTGCACCGAGAATATGATTTGCGCCAGTTTCGGCACTAGCAGCTAGTTGCAACAACCGTAAAGCGGAAGCTGGGACTTCGCGCTCTTCGACCATACTCTTAAAAGTAGTTTGCTCGATTAGTTTGCGCCCAAAAACGATTAAGTCATTGGTGATCACATCGGTGACTTCAGGCTTACCTGTGGTCAAAGTGCCTGTTTTATCAAAGATCACTGCCGACAATTGATCGATCTTTTCTAGACTTGCCCCACCTTTGATTAAGATGCCCTTTTCTGCACCGATCCCAGTACCGACCATGATTGCTGTTGGCGTTGCCAATCCTAGCGCACAGGGACAAGCCACTACTAAAACTGCGATCGCTAATTTCAAACTAAACACAATTTCGGCATGGAGCAATCCGTACCATGTCAAAAATGTCAAAGCGGCGATCGCCATCACTGAGTAAGCAAAATATCCTGCTACGCGATCGGCTAGATATTGAATCGGGGCTTTGCTTGCCTGCGCTGATTCTACGAGCGAGACAATCCGCGCCAAAGTCGTTTCCGAGCCAGTTTGCAAAACTTGGACTGTAATCGCGCCTGTCAAATTCAAGGTTCCCCCAGTGACTCGCGCTCCCAATTGCTTAGCAACAGGGCTTGATTCACCCGTGAGCATTGACTCATCAACGCTAGAACCACCACCAATAATTTCGCCATCAACGGGGATTTTTTCTCCAGCCCAAACCACGATGCGATCGCCTACTTGCAGATCTTCGACTGCCATTGGTACTTGCAGATCGCCATCAGTGCTATTGATTAATAATCTGGCGCTAGCAGGTTGCAACTCCATCAAAGCGCGAATTGCATTTGAGGCTTTGCCCTTAGCGCGTTCTAACAGAGCTTGTCCCAGAAGCACAAAACCCAAAAGCATTACAGGCTCTTCAAAAAAGCATTGCCAATTTAACTGCGGTACAAATAAGGCGATCGTGCTAGCTAAATATGCCGAAATTGTTCCTAAACCCACCAAGGAGTTCATATTGGGGGCGCGATACCACAGTGATTTCAAGCCATCCCACCAAATCGGACGACCGATCCAGCCTAAGGCTACGGTTGAGACTAGCCAATGGGCATACATATTGCCAATCAAGGGCAAATCAGCGACACCGATTAAACCCAAATGTCCGACGATCGCTAAAATCACCAACGAGGCAGGAATAACAATTTCTTTGGTCAGCCCGAACCCAGAACTTTGAGGGGAATTTTTAGATACAGCATTGCGAGAAGATTGGCGATCGCCTTTATTAATCAACTCCGCCGCAAAACCTGCTTTGGCGATCGCCTCAATCAATTGTGGTGCTAAATCCTGTGGCAAGCTTTCACCACCATAAACTACGGTTGCTTTCTCCGTTAGTAAATTCACACTTGCCGCCTTTACCCCGTCACAGGCTAGCAAACGCTTTTCAACTGTTGCCACACAACCCGCGCACTTCATGCCTGCGATCGCTAGGGTTAAGGAGCTAGACTGTAGGGCAGAAGATGCTGTTGCTATTGATTGAGTCAGTACCACAAACTTGTATCCAAAATTTATAAAAAATCTATAATTTGAAGAACTTACTTTTTACAGGTGTGACCTTGCCGCACGTGTAAAAAACATTTTTTGTAATTTGCTAGTTCCTCACGATGTCTGTCTGTCGCTAGCTAGTACTAAAAGCTGATAGCCACAAAGCAATACATAGGGTTAGCATATACCCAAATCTAATTTGATTGATTGGGTAATTATTCTGATACAGCGTTCTGATATTTTAATCGTTTCCTACCAATCTTGCTTATTCTATGGGACTGCTAAAATTAAAGGTGTCTAGATTTAAATTTTAGGTGAGTAGTACATAGCTGCTATTCATACTAGATAATAAATTGTAACAACTGAACAGTAATGCAGCTAAGAGTCGCAAGATTTGTAATGTCGTTTAGTATTCACGCTTAGTGTTGAGATTAACAATTTAAAAGTAGAAATTTACTAAAATTTTCTAGGTTTTCAGACTTGCCCCAATGGTTCAAAATTCTCTGACAATGAGTTAGCTAATGTCCATTTCTGACAGCGAGTTCTCTATTCATTTTTGGGGTGTGCGTGGCAGTATAGCTACCCCTGGTCCAACCACAGTACGCTATGGTGGCAATACGCCTTGTGTAGAAATGCGTTGCCAAGGTGAACGTATCATCTTTGATGGGGGAACGGGGATTAGGGTGTTAGGACAGCATCTGTTAAAGCAGATGCCGATCGAGGCGAGTATTTTCTTTACCCATAGCCATTGGGATCATGTTCAGGGGTTTCCTTTTTTTACACCTGCTTTTGTGAAAGGGAATCTATTTAAAATTTACGGGAAAATTGCCCCGACAGGGCAAACGATGCAGGAACGCTTAGAGGAGCAGATGCATCATCCTAATTTTCCTGTGCCATTAAGGGTGATGGCTTCATGTTTAGAGTTTTTTGATGTTGAAGTTCCGAGTGTGATCGAGATTGGGAATGGGGTCACTATTGAGACAGGGCTGCTGAATCATCCAGGGGAGGCGACAGGTTATCGAGTGAGTTGTGGCGATCGCGTGGCGGTTTATGCGACGGATACTGAACATTTTGGCGATCGCATTGATGAAAATCTGGTATATCTGGCGCGTGATGCTGATGTGTTGATTATGGATGCTACTTATTCTGATGAAGAATATTGGTCAAGCTCCAGTCCCAAAATCGGCTGGGGGCATTCGACATGGCAAGAGGCGATCAAAGTTGCTGAGGCTGCCAATGTGAAGACGCTCGTAATTTTCCATCATGATCCTTTGCATAGTGACGATCAGTTAGATGAGTTTGGTCGGCTAGCTCAAGAGAAGTTTGCGGGAGCGGTGATGGCTAGGGAAGGCATGTATATTTCTATTCCTGTTCGCACTGGTTCCAAGCCCCTAGTTAAAGTTTGATATAGGCTTCCATAAAACAAAGAATTATATTTTTGATGGCGCGGCGAAGCCGCGCCATTAATTTACTAATCTAAAGGAATAGATGCGACGCTTTGCGTCGTATCTATTCCTTTGTGCAAAGATAAATCCAAAGCGATCTCGATAAAATAGGGCTAGAAACTACATCAGCCGAACCAAATGCTATCTCCACAGGTAACAGACAAACTCGCCCCCCAAGCGTCCACATGGAAAATTAAGCTGCTATACGATGGCGCTTGTCCTCTCTGTGTGCGTGAAGTTAACTTTTTAAAAGGCAAAGATGGCGATCGCGGTTTGATTAAATTTGTGGATATCGCCGCCGATGACTACAATCCTGCTGACAATGCGGGGATTGATTTTGAGACTGCCATGGGACGGATTCATGCAGTGTTGCCTAATGGTGAGATCGTTCAAAATGTTGAAGTATTTCGCCAAACCTATGACATTCTAGGCATCGGTTGGATCTATGCAATTACCAAATTGCCATTAGTCGGGAGCTTAGCCGATGCACTTTATGGCGTTTGGGCAGACTATCGCCTTTTACTAACTGGTCGCGCCGATCTCCAAACTATCGTTGCTGAACGTCGGCAAAGATTGCAAGGTTGTACTGATGGCTGTGCGATCGCCGATCAGGAAACATCATGATTATTACTTGGCTAGCGATCGTGGTTATCTCCTTTGTTGGTGGATTTGCCCTCAACAAGCTTTATCCCGCTGACTACAAATGGTTTATGCGGTTGCGTCGTCCACGATGGCTCACCTTTGAAGGCGCAATTCCCTTTATTTGGATCGCGATTTTTATTTGTGGCATCACTTCCGCCGCCTTCCTCTGGGAAGCCCAACCTGCCACAGTTAACACATGGTTACTGATGGTTGGCTATGCGATCTTGGAAATTGCAATTTTAGCCTATACCCCAGTGATGACCCGATTTCGTAATGTCAGGTTAGGGGCACTCGTAGGAGCGATCGGTTTTATATTGGGGTTAGTTTTAACAACTCAAGTTTGGCAAATCTCCAGCTTGGCAGGATGGTTATTATTACCCTATTTGCTTTGGAGTCCCGTCGGCACATATGTAACATGGGTGATGGCAAGATTAAATCCACAGCAACCCTAAGAAGAGCAGCCTTTCAGGCTGCTCTTCTATAAATTAGGATTGTTATATAAAAAGGAGTTTCTAGCTTTCATCCAAAAAAATTAATCTATCGTATAAACATCAACAGACATAAATCCGAGCATGACAGTTAAGCATTTACAAATACTCCATCAACATAATTCATCGACTAATCAAATTTTTGAAAAAGATGGTCATGATGTTGTTCAAGGATTAACAAAAAAACCGAAGAGTTTGCCGCCCAAGTATTTTTATGACGATCACGGTTCAGAATTATTTGAGCAGATTTGTGATTTACCTGAATATTATCCCACCCGCACCGAAGCATGGATTCTCAATCAATACGCTGATGAAATTGCAGCAATTACAGGTTGCTGTGAATTGGTAGAACTAGGTAGCGGTAGCTCTGCAAAAACTCATTATTTATTAAATGCTTATCAAAAAGTTGCTAACTCCTTAACTAAAGTCATACCCGATGCTTTTAGCTATATTCCCATTGATGTGAGTGGTGGCATTCTCAAAACTACAGTCTTACATTTACAACAAAAATATTCCGATTTATCCATTGAAGGACTGATTGGCACATATGACGAAGCGTTATTTCACTTGGGCAAAAACCATTTGCGATCGCGGATGATTTTCTTTTTAGGTAGCTCGATCGGTAACTTCACAGAATCCGAATCCAATGATTTTTTAGGTAAGGTTTCCCATGCTTTGACTCAAGGAGATTATTTCTTATTAGGAATTGATTTGCAGAAACCGAAAGAAATCTTAGAAGCCGCTTATAACGATAGTCAAGAAGTAACGGCTGCCTTTAACTTGAATATGCTTGCCCATTTAAATTGGCGATTTCAAGGTGATTTTGATCTCGATTTATTTAAGCACCAAGCCATTTATAACGAGATCGATCATCAAATTGAAATGTATTTACATGCGCGATCGCCCCATCAAGCATCTCTCGAAATACTCGATCTCAAGGTTCAATTTGAAGCAGGTGAAAGCATTCTTACGGAGATCTCGCGTAAATTTGACTTAGAAAAAGTTCAAGCACAACTGCGATCGCAGGGTTTAGAAACCGTCAAAATCTGGACAGATCCCCAAAAATGGTTTGGCTTAGTTCTTTGTCAAGTTCCCCATAATTAATATTGCCTTAATTCTATGCAACCACCAAATCTCCACCGTTGCGATCGCCCAGAAATTCTTGCCTATTTTCAAAGAGCTTGGCAAATTGAAGATAGCTTAATGAAAAGTTTGGTTAATCCAGAAACTTTTTATACAAATCCAGATCCCTTACGCAATTTATTGATTTTCTATTTAGGGCATTCGGCAGCCTTTTATATTAATAAATTAGTCAAAGTTGGCTTATTAGATCAACGCCTAAATCCTGATTTTGAAAGGCTTTTTGAACTTGGAGTTGATCCAGAGAAACCCGAAGAAATAGCTAATATTTTTGATAATCTTCGCCAAGCAGAAGTTACAGATGTTTGGCAATATCGCGACCAAGTTTATAACGCAATTTCTGAGCTAATTAATAACTTAACAAATATTACCCTGCCGATTAATTCAGAGCATCCACTTTGGGCGTTGATGATGGCGATCGAGCATCAATACATTCATATCGAAACCTCTTCGATGTTAATTCGCCAGTTGCCTGTTGATCAACTGCAACGTCCCGAAAGTTGGCAATATGCTCCCGCCAATGGCTATACCACGGCAAATGAAATGATTGAAGTCACGGGTGGTACAGTGCGACTAGGCAAACCTCAAGATTCAAATATCTATGGTTGGGATATTGAATATGGCGATCGCACAGTGAATGTGGCGACTTTTCAGGCAAGTAAATATCTAATTACTAATGCTGAATTTCTCGATTTTGTCAAAGATGGCGGCTACGACAATCAAGCCTATTGGCATGAGCAATCATGGGCTTGGAAAGTTGAGAATCAGATTAAGCATCCTAAATTCTGGATTCCTGATGCTAACAGCTATAAATATCGTGCCATGTTTGATGAAATTGCGATGCCCTTTGATTTTCCTGTGGAGGTCAATCATTATGAAGCGAACGCCTATTGTCGCTGGAAAGGAAATCATACACGCCTGATGAGCGAAGCTGAATGGTATCTGGCAACCTATGGTTCTTCTGAACTTGCTCAAACAGCAGATAGCCAAGCTGAAAATTACAATCTCAATTTAAAATTTGCTTCTCCAAATCCCGTTGGTTATCTTCCTCAAGCCAAAAGTGATGTCGGACTATACGACTTGCGCGGTAATGTGTGGGAATGGCTCAGCGATCATTTAACGCCACTAACAGGATATAAGCCGCATTATCTCTATGAGAATTATTCTGCGCCATATTTTGATACGAAGCACAATATGATGGCAGGCGGCTCATGGATTACCAGTGGAACTGAAGCGGAGAGGTACTACCGCAACTGGTTCCGTCCCAACTTCTATCAACACGCAGGTTTCAGAGTAGCCATATAAAATCTGACACGCAAAGCGTTTCAGATTTTATATGGCTTATTTGTTTTTAATGAGAGCGCAAAGCGCTGGAGAAAATAATGCATCCACAAAGAATTGAACCACAAGCAGGTCAAGAATCCGTATGGGACTATCCTCGTCCCGCAATTCTAGAAGATATGACGAAACATATTCGCGTTATCTGTAATGGCATCGTTCTTGCCGAAACCCAACGCGCTAAGCGAGTTTTAGAAACCAGTCATCCGCCTTGTTATTACATTCCCATTGAAGATATTAAAATGGAGTATCTGATCGAGACTTCGCGGCGGACAAGGTGTGAATGGAAGGGAATCAGTCAATATTATGATATTGCGATCGCTGATAAATATATCCAAAATGCGGCATGGCGATATTCTATCCCCACTCCTAATTTCGTGGATATTCAAGATTCAATAAGTTTCTACGGCAGCCTTATGGATGCTTGCTATGTGAATGACGAGTTAATCACGCCGCAAGCGGGTGACTTTTACGGTGGCTGGATTACTTCTGATATTGTGGGGCCATTTAAAGGCGAGGTAGGTACTTGGGGCTGGTAGCTTTTCCTCAATACAGTATGCAAAAATTTGCTTAGATTGATGATTTGAACATTGAGGAGGCTACTGAGAGATGGTATGAACCTCGACCAAGGTACTCTAACTGAAAATCTATGACTTGTCGCTGCTCATCGGCAAAATACTTTAATTTACGATCAATAAAGTCTTCAATCAAAGCTCTACTAGTCGCAAGATCCTCTTTATCTATATTCTTCTTAGCTTTTTTAAGCATTGAGGCAAATATTTGGTCTAACTCAGATTCCCTTTTTTATTTTGGCATAAGCGCTAAATCCCAAGCTGTCACTGCGGTCTCTAACAGGCGCTGAAGCTCTTTTTTGTTCTGGGAAATATCAGCATAGGGTCTAATGAAGTCTTTCAAAACCTCAGACATCTTGGCAATTCCTTCCATGTTTCTCACCATCTGTACATCCTCGCCAAAATCCTGTTTAACAGTTTTTTGCAATTTCTCGAATGACTTATTGCTGGCTTTCTCCCATTTTTGCTGGCGGACAAGTTCACTAAATTCTCTAGATTTTTTAGCCATAGCTGGTTGTTTCTCCCATTAATTTCTCGATTTTATCTTGATTTTGAATGCAATCGCGATCGCTAATAATAATTTTAAACCTGTGGCATTGTAAGTAATAAATTTGCTATGGGAAGCGATCGCACTAACGAAGTAAAGCTATAAATCTAGCTTGCTCAAATTAGCTTTCAAGAGATGTGATGAATTTAGGTAGTCCTAAATTAGCCCATGACAGAGCCCAGACCAAACTGCCTATCGTGCCATTGCGAGTCAGTGGTAAAAAATGGTAAAACCCGTCACGGCAAACAAAATTACAAGTGTCGAGACTGTGGTCGTCAATTTGTTGAAAATCCTCAATATCAAAGAGTGTTAGAACCTATTCAACCCATGCAATCTCTGCTGGAGCGACTGCTATTGGAAAAAATCCCGTTAGGAGGGATTGCAAGAGTGCTGAAAGTGTCAGAACGTTGGTTACAGAGATACGTCCTAAACGTCGTCTGACTATACAGATGGACGAATTATGGTCATTTTTCGGTAACACCGACAATCAACTGTGGGTATGGTTAGGTCTTGATGTTGAGACGCGTGAAATTGTTGGTTGTTATATTGGCGATCACTCTGGTGCATCAGCTTAAAAGTTATGGGATTCTCTACCTCCAGTCTATCGTCAGTGTGCTGTCTGTTACACCGACTTCTGGTCAGCTTATCCGAATGTTCTTCCCCGTAAGGGTCATTGGGTTGTGGGTAAAGAAACGGGTAAAACTAGCTATATTGAAAGGTTTAATTGCACCCTCAGGCAACGAGTATCGCGTCTGGTTAGGAAAGCTCTAGCTTTTTCTAAAAAGTTAGAAAATCATATTGGTGCTATTTGGAATTTTATCCATCACTACAATGATTCTCTTCCTCTATGTTCATCCTTTCCTTTTTTGGACTACCAGAGATTCTATAGTTAAAAGTGTCATAGGGAAAGGGATAGCTGCTATTTATCTTAGCCTACAATGCTTTGTATTTGAATGAAACAATTAGCAAATTCTGTGGGCGTAATTAGAGGATAGTCGCGATCGCACAACATACTTAGCTTTTGTGATAACACCACTGATTGTGGCGGCGTGAGATAGGTGGACTCTAGCAAATCAGTTTGATGATAGGCTTGGCGCAACGGCGCATCTAGCAAGATCGTTCCTTTGCCCATCACGATCGCGCGATCGGCATAGTCAGGCATTAGATATAAATGGTGGGTAATTACAATTACAGTTTTCCCCATTTGATGCAGTTGCTGACTGACTTCTAAAATCGAAGAAGCACCCTGATAGTCTTGTCCTGTCGTCGGTTCATCAAAAATAATGATCTCAGGATTCATTGCCAATAGAGCCGCAATCACAATGCGTCCACGTTCTCCCTTGGGTAAAGATAAGGGATGGGCATGACGTTGTTCCCATAATTGCATAGCTTTAAGACTACGTTCGGTTTCTTTCTTTACTACATCGGGAGCGTAACCAAGAAATGGCAAAGCAAAAGAGACTTCTTTCTCAACGGAAGTATTAAAAATTTGATTGTCGGGATTTTGGGCAAGGTAACCGATGGATTGAGCAAGGTCGCTGACGGATAGCTCTTTAGTATTACGATCGCCTACTAATACTTTGCCTGATGTCGGTTTTAGTAAGTTGAGAAAATGCTTAACTAGGGTACTTTTGCCAGCGCCATTCTGTCCCACGATGAGTACATATTCACCTGCATGGATGTCTAGTGAGATATTTTTGAGAGCTTCCGTACCATCGTCATAGGTATGTTGGAGGTTTTGGACTGAGAGAACAGGTGGTCTGCTACTGCGAGTCGGAGTTGTAAATAGGGGCGGATCATTAGGCGGAATTTGAGATCGCAGTGCATTTAAAGCGACTATTCCCGATTCCAAAGTAACGGGAATCTGCGGAATATTAATTCCCTTGTGCTGAACTTGGCTAAAAGCTTGAGCAACTTCAGGAGGACGGAGTTTATTTTGTTCCAGTAAATCAATCTTTGCATAGATTTCTTCGGGAGTACCGACGGCTAGTAATTGCCCGTCTGAGAGTAAGGCAATGCGATCGCAAAATTCTGCCATTTCTTCCGCAGCATGGGAGATCATCACGATCGCCACGCCGAGTTCTTCTTTTAATTCCCTAACTGTAGCAAAGACTTCTTGGGAACCTATGGGATCGAGTTGCGAAGTGGGTTCATCAAGAATTAGTAAATCAGGTTGTAATGCTAGTGCGGCGGCAATGGCTAAACGTTGTTTTTGACCACCCGAAAGCTCTTGCGGATTCTTCTTCTCAAATCCTTCTAGACGGACTGATTTTAAAACTATGGGAATCCGTCGCAGGATTTCTTCACGAGGGACACAGAGATTTTCGAGGGCAAAGGCGATTTCGTTTTCGACGGATGTAGCGGTAATCTGGATTTCAGGATCTTCAAAAACTATGCCTACATGACGCGCTAGCTCACTGACAGGATGTTCAAGGCTGTCTAATCCTGCGATCGCAATTTTGCCAAAAAAACGTCCACCGTAAAACTGGGGAACGATGCCAGTGAGTGCAAGACATAGAGTGGTTTTTCCTGCTCCCGTCGCCCCAATAATGCCTAAAAATTCTCCTTTGTTAATGGTTAACGAGATATCTTTTAAGACTGTCTCCTTGGAGTTGGGATAGATATAGGAAACTTTGTCTAAGACGGCGATCGCTTGCATAATTTCGAGGTTTGGGCAATTTGATAAGTAACTGATTTTTGATGGTGTAGCAAAGCCGTGCCATCAAAAATCTTACGGAGAAGTCCTTACATTGGACAAGATAACTCACCAACTTTGCGAGAAAAAAGCATGTTTTCACGGTAATCAACGGGACAATCGATGACAGCAGGTACATTTTGGGCAAGAGCTTCCTTAAGTGTTGGTATTAAATCCACCGCCGAAGTCACACGATATCCCTTCAGTCCCATACTTTCCGCTAGTTTCACAAAATCAGGATTACCAAATTTGATGAAGGCTGATCGACCATAATGGATTTGTTGCTTCCATTCGATCAGTCCATAGCCACCATCATTAAAAATAATCGTCACAAAGGGCGTACCGATGCGAGTTGCGGTTTCTAATTCTTGCATATTCATCATAAAGCCACCGTCACCTGTTACGGCCACAATCTTGCGATCAGGATTGACCAGTTTTGCCGCGATCGCTCCCGGAATCGCAATCCCCATCGCCGCAAAACCATTGGAAATAATACAAGTATTAGGGCGATCGCAATGGTAATGCCTTGCCATCCACATTTTATGCGCTCCCACATCGGAAATAACGATATCCTCAGCAGCCATGACTTGACGCAGATCATAGATGATCTTTTGCGGCTTAATCGGAAACCCGTCATCATGGGCATACTGCTCATAGGTCGCCAAAATTTGTGGACGTAAGGCGATCGCGTGAGGATCAGTCATTCCCGTGCGATCGCAACGATGCATAATCTCCATTAATGAATCAGAAATATCACCTACAATTTCCACCTGTGGCATATAGCTGCTATCAACTTCTGCCGTTAACTCCGCAATGTGAATAATCGGAATAGTCCCTTTAGGATTCCATTTCTTGGGTGAATATTCGATTAAGTCATAGCCAACTGCAATCACTAAATCCGTTTCATCAAAAGCGCAATTAATTACATCCCTTTGCTGTAAACCGATTGACCAAAGTGCCAGAGGATGGCGGTAGGGAATGACACCCTTACCCATAAAGGTATTTGCCACAGGAATATTTAAGCGGGTCGCAAAATCGATGAAAGCTTGACTAGCTTGGGAACGAATTGCACCATTGCCTACCAAAATCAAAGGATTTTTTGCCTGAGCAATCAGCAATGCTGCCTCCGAGAGACTGCGATAGGATGCATACATCGAATTGTGATCGCCTTTAATCAATAATGGTTGCCCTGTGACTTCCATATCAGCAATATTCTCTGGCAAGTCAATATGCACTGCCCCCGGCTTCTCAGATTTAGCCAGTTTAAAGGCTTTCCGCACAATTTCAGGGGTAATACTAGGACGCACGATTTGGGCATTCCACTTGGTTACAGGCTCGAACATCGCAACTAGATCGAGGTATTGATGAGAATTGGTATGCATCCGATCGGTTCCCACTTGCCCCGTAATCGCAATTAAGGGCGCACAGTCTAAGTTGGCATCAGCAACCCCCGTCATCAAATTTGTAGCTCCTGGCCCTAGCGTCGACAAACATACTCCTGGTTTGCCTGTAAGTCTGCCATAGACATCTGCCATAAAAGCGGCTCCCTGCTCATGGCGAGTGGTAATAAATTTAATTGATGAATTCTCAAGGGCATTGAGAACCGCCATATTCTCTTCCCCCGGAAGACCGAAAATATACTCTACTCCCTCATTCTCTAAGCATTTGACTAATAATTCTGCGGTTTTCATAGCTTTCTCACAAATTTAAGTTTGGATTCGCACATTTCGCGTGCGAATCCAAATAGGGTTTATTTAATCCAAATAGTTTTGATATTCACAAATTCGCGAATACCTTCGACACCTAACTCACGACCAAATCCCGATCGCTTGATTCCCCCAAAAGGAATACGCGGATCGGATTTGACCATCCCATTTACAAAGACTGCACCCGCCTCGATTTGTTCGATCGCCAACTCTATTTCTTGTTGATCGTTACTCCAAAAGCTTGCCCCCAATCCAAAATTAGTGCTATTAGCAAGGGCGATCGCCTCAGTGAAATTCTTCACCCGAAACACCGAAGCAACGGGGCCAAAAAATTCTTCTTGATAGGGTGGCGCACCCAAGGGAATATCCGCCAAAATTGTCGGCGCGTAGAAATTACCTTTCTCTTTCACGCGATAACCCCCAACTAAGACCTTTGCGCCTAGATCCACACTGGCTTTCACCTGCAAATCTAGCTCTTTTAAAATTTGTGGTGTCGCAAGGGGCCCAACATCGGTTTCAGGTTGCATCGGATCGCCTACTTTCAAAGCTTTGAATTTCTCGACAAATTTAGCAATAAACTGATCAGCGATCGCCTCTTCGATAATAAATCGCTTTGCCGCAATACAGGTTTGCCCATTATTCATCACTCGCGCTATCACTGCGGTATTCACGGCTAATTCCAAATCCGCACTTTTAAGCACAATAAATGGATCACTGCCCCCAAGTTCCAAAACTACTTTTTTGAGATGATGCCCTGCGATCGCGGCGAGGCTTTGTCCCGCAGGTTCGCTTCCTGTCAATGTCGCCGCCTTTACCCTCGCATCAGCAACTAGTCCCGCTACGCGATCCGCCCCAATTAACAGGGATTGAAATGCACCTTCAGGTATACCTGAGGCATGGAAGACTTCCGCGATCGCTAAAGCACATTGCGGCACATTAGAAGCATGTTTGAGCAGTCCTACATTTCCCGCCATCAAAGCAGGGACAGCAAAGCGAAACACCTGCCAAAAAGGAAAGTTCCAAGGCATGACTGCGAGGATAATTCCTAAGGGTTGATAACGAATGAGCGTGCGGCTAGCATCGGTTTGGGCAGGAGTATCCGCTAAAAATTGGGGCGCATGTTCGGCATAAAACCGACAGAGATTGGCACATTTCTCGACTTCGGCGATCGCACTTTTGAGTGTTTTCCCCATCTCAAGGGTCATGATGATCCCGAATTCGGTTTTCTTGGCTTCTAGAATGTCGGCGGCTTGGTGTATCCATTGGGCGCGATCGCGAAAACTTGTATGTCTGTAGGTGGCAAAGGTGCGATCGGCGAGTGCTAGCTTATGTTCGAGTTGCTCATCTGTCAAAGGCTCAAAGGTCTTTAACAATTCTCCCGTTACAGGATTTATTGATGCGATCGCCATGATCTTTTCTCCATTCCTGAGCAGCTACATCAAGCTCAAACTCGCCATTGGTAAGCTTGAACTCGCTATATCTGTATGTATTAAGATCTTAAGCCTTGCGATCGCTAAATATACCGATAATTCAACTTAATTTACGATGTATCACGATTGAAGTTCATCAAGATGGCAAGATTTAAGAGGTAAGGATAGGCGGCGCTTTGTCCTTACCTCCAGAGCAATACCAAATCTTTAGATATAGAAATTTAGAAAACTTCATCAACAGAGATCGCTACCCCTAAACTTTCAATCAGAATTACTTCACCTTTGCTATAAATCTTGATCTGTTCATAACTATTCTGATTGGGGGATTTATAAACTTCAAATACCTGCTCTTCGATATTGGCAATCCATACTTCAGGAATTCCTGCTTTGGCATAGAGTGGAATCTTAATATCGCGATCGTATTTCAAGGTGGAATCGGAAACTTCGATTAACAAGAAAACATCATCAGGCGTAGGGATACTTTCGGTATAGCAATCATCGCGTAAATGTAAGATCGCTAAATCTGGTTGTGGTTCTGTCTTGTCATTTAACCTAATTGAGTTTTGAATCGAAATTATTGATTGATCAGAGATACGTGGTGACAGAACTCGGCTTAGTCGGTTAATCGTACCAGCATGTTTTGCTCCAATCGGTGACATCTCAATAATTTCTCCTTCAATTAACTCTGTGCGTTGCTCTATTCCTAAGATGCCAACTTCTGCCATTTTGTAATACTGCTCAACAGTGAGACGATACTTAGCTGGTGTAGGTATTGCGGCAAGTTTCGTTGTTACAACCATAACGTCCTCTCAATTTCTTCTTCTAGGATACCAATAAGCAAAATTTGGGATAGCGATCGCTAGGTTAAAACAAAAAATTGCAAGATTGCGTCCCTTAGGAACGCAATCTTGCAATAAATCATGAAAAATATCTTTACAATAAAGAAGCTTACCTGAAATCCTTGACCTTATACCATAGTATAAGGTCTACACTTGTAACCGTTGGATGTAAAAAGCAAAGATGTCAATGCTGCAAGTTGGTGAAGTCTCTCGCAAATTGGGTTTAAATCCTCAGACGCTTTATTTCTATGAGCGAATTGGCTTAATTCCCTCTCCTCTTAGAACTGAGGCAGGATATCGCTTGTTTAGTCAAGAGGATGTAGATCGCTTAGCTTTTATCACCCAGACTAAGGCGATGGGTTTGAGTCTAGATGACATCAGAGAGATTTTGGCAGCCAAAGACGGAAAGTTCCCAGCTTGTCAGGCTGTACATGATTCTCTTCTTAAAAAAGCCAGAATGATTGAAGAGACAATCCAACAACTGCAAATACTACATGACGAACTTTTGCCACTGATTGATCACTGTAGACAACATATCGAATGCCAAGATTGTCCGAATTCACAGGAATCTTGTGCTGATACAGATGATCCGCGTCATGGGTTCCACCAATCTTGTAGCGCTTGGCAAGGACGTACTGAAATGTCTTCAGAAATCAAGCAATAAATAATCTCCCTTATCTCCATAGTGGTTTTGATTTTCAAGTAGGCAAAATCAAAAGTCCTGTATCAAAAATATTAGTTGTAAATCATGACCAGACTATTCTCAGATATTCTCTATCCATCTAGTGACAATAACTCTAAACCTCTAAAATTAAGTTGGCCAGCAATCATATTCTTTGCGGTTTTCCACTCTTTGGCTCTATTAGCTCCTTGGTTCTTCTCATGGTCAGCTTTAGGTGTGACTCTGATATTGCATTGGTTTTTAGGAAGTATTGGTATTTGTTTGGGATACCATCGGTTGCTGAGTCATCGCAGCTTTCAAGTCCCTAAATGGCTCGAGTATGCGATCGCCCTAGTCGGAGCCGCCGCAGTTCAAGGAGGTCCAATCTTTTGGGTAGCAGGGCATCGCTTACACCACGCGCATACTGAAGATGTAGAGAAAGATCCTTACTCGGCTCGTAAAGGATTTTGGTGGAGTCATATGTTGTGGCTGTTCTACCCTAAAGAAGAATTCTTCAATCCAACTTTGTACCGCAAATATGCGCCTGAAATGGCTCGCGATCCTTTCTATCTATGGCTAGATAAGTACTATCTGCTATTACAAATTCCTTTAGGAGTTGCGTTATATCTCCTCGGTGGTTGGTCTTATATCATTTGGGGCATGTGTGTACGCTCAGTTTTACTATGGCATAGTACTTGGTTTATCAACTCGGTTACGCATATGTGGGGATATCGCACGTTTGAGACTAATGATAATTCACGGAATCTGTGGTGGGCGGCGATCGTTACCTATGGCGAAGGCTGGCACAATAACCATCATGCTTATCCTCATGTCGCCAAAGCAGGTTGGCGTTGGTGGGAAGTTGATGTCACTTGGTGGGCTATTCAATTGCTAAGAAGTTTAGGGTTAGCCACAAAGGTAATTATGCCTCCTGCACTTAAAAATTAAAATAAAAACTAAAAAAGGTGAGATGCTTTGGATCTCACCTTTTTTTATAGGAATATACCAAAACAGAAAATGGCGTAGCCATTTTCTGTTTTGGTATATTATCTTGCTAATAGGAGCATTTTTGAGAGATTTTATGCTTAAGCTGGCGATCGCTTATTTAAGAGTATTTTTAAGAGCCTCACTAATTTTTTGCCTACTGTGCTGTCCCATTCTTTTAACCTTTGACAGTCCAGTTCAAGCTGGTAAATTCATGGCTTCTCTAGTCTTTGATACTGCGAATGACCCAGTTGAGGTTGCAGCTATCTACGAAACTTCCTATTCAACCCAGAAGGCTCTTGTGAAGTCCTTGAAAATCAGTAATAAGCTTATGAAAAAAGCTACGGGGTTTAAAGGATTTTCTCTGCTCCAAAGTCAAGATGGTAAACAAATAATTGCGCTCTCTCAATGGCAAGATCTACCTAGCTATCAGGCTTATGTCCCACCTTTAGCCGCTGACTTTAGTAAGTCCAAAAGTGCAGAGGGCTTAACTGCACCACCTGCACCTATCCAAACCCTCATATTTGAAGTTGTAAATGCTCAGTCTGCGATCGCAGGGGCGACTCCAGCGCTTCGTGGTAAAGAAGCCGTTGTCCGACTGACTCAATTAGCTCCAAGAAGTCCTGAAATGCGATCGCAGGTTCTGACTAGCATGGAAGAGATGGTTCCCTCTATTCTGGAAAATCAGCCGATCCCGCAGTCAGTGATCTTGTTGAAGAGTTTGGATAGTGATGATTTGGTACTGATGACGAATTGGAATTGTAGCGCCATGTTTGAGGATGTCGGCAAACCTGAAGCGATCGCCCTAAGCAGTGATTTCACGGAACTAGTAGATAATAAACAGAACATTTACAACGTTACAACCATTATTCCTGCTGAAGTAAAAAAGGCTAAAGAAAGCAAATAAAACTAGTAGGTTTCCAATGAGCTTCGTGGGCAGGACTCATTGAAAAAGCCTAATTTAAGCTTCATTTAATCTTACAAAGATAATAAAGCCACATATCAATATTGTCGTTTAACTCTTGTGGCGTTGCGAGTTCTAAACCACTTTTCCAAGAATACATTGTGACATTGCCAAAATCTGCTTTTAATTGATTGAGTTGCTCCTGTGGTCTAATGTAATACTGCTTTAAACGGAAGTTATGCGGTTCATCTTGAATAATTTCATAGTTAGAAGATTTGATCTGTTGCGGGGAAATGGAACGATTAAAGAAGCGTAGAATCCCCCACATGACCAAGTTAACATAGGTAGTTAGAGGATTTAAGCTGATCTGTTTTCGCCAGTTAAATTCTCGTTCTAGCCCTTGTAAACTATGACTGGAGAAAAAGAAGTAGCCTCCCGACTTTCCAATTCGACTGACCTCTTGAAATACCTGCAATCGATCCAGATGGGAAAGAGAATCAAGCCCATTAAAGCTAAATAAAATAAAGTCGAAAGAGTTATCTGCAAACTGACTCATGTCTCTAGCATTGCCCACTGCAAAAACTCTTGACTGAGAAGATGATGCAGAAAACGGTGGGAAGCGTTTTTGGCAAGCTGTAATCATCTCTTTAGCATAATCAATTCCCACATATTCCTGAACAACTCCAGAGAAATGTTGGGTAGTGCGTCCTCCCCCCACACCAATATCTAGCATTTTCATACTTGCCCATTCATCGCGTAGGAGATCGAGAATGGTTTGTTCAGCAGGTTGTAGTTGGCATAACTGGCTATAGTGTTGAACAATCTCACGAGCTGTATAAACTTGATGATTATGCTCAAACATGAAGCACTATGTTTGAAGGAGAATTGTGGAAAGTTACTTGCATTTAAAAAACAAAATAGTCAGGCTCATCAACATACCATTTTGAGGGCAACAACTGTCGATGCGATCGGTGATAATTAGTCTAAGCAAAACCATTGGAGAAATAACAATCAAAAGATAACAGTATTAGAATGGGTGGAAGGCTTTTATGAAGAGAGAGTTTATGAAGGTGAGCAAGCGATCGCTTCGCCGATATTTCCCGAAGTCCAGTTAACAGCAGCGCAAGTTTTGCAAAAATATTAGGAGAATGGAATGTGATGGCAAAAATTGAACGGCGACTCCCTCATAATGTGAGTGGTGATTTTTATGTTGATAGCTCCTGTATTGATTGTGATACCTGTCGATGGATGGCTCCAGAAATATTTCATCAAGTCGCTGAGCAGTCTGCTGTTTATCATCAACCCACTAATGCCAGCGAACGTCTCAAAGCTTTACAAGCCGTTCTATCCTGTCCTACTGCTTCCATTGCTACGGTCGAGAAGCCAACTGACATTCAGATGGCGCAGCAAAGTTTCCCAATTCTCATTGACCAAAATGTTTTCCATTGTGGTTATCATGCGGAGTCTTCCTATGGTGCGGCTAGTTATTTGATCCAGCATCCTGAAGGTAATATTTTAGTTGATTCGCCACGTTTTGTGGCTCCACTAGTAAAACAGATAGAAGCGATGGGAGGGATTCGTTATTTGTATCTGACCCATCGTGATGATGTTGCCGATCATCAGAAGTTCCATGACCATTTTGGTTGCGATCGCATTCTGCATCAAGATGATATTACGACAAGTACTCGCAGTGTTGAGATGCAAATAACGGGAACAGAGCCGATCGCGATCGCTGATGATTTGCTAATCATTCCTGTGGCTGGACATACTAAGGGACATACGGTTTTGCTATATGGGCAGAAGTTTCTGTTTTCGGGTGATCATTTAGCTTGGTCTGAGCGACTCCAGCGTTTAATTGCGTTTCGGAATGCTTGCTGGTATTCATGGGATGAATTAGGGCGATCGATGGAAAGGTTGGCAACCTATCAGTTTGAGTGGGTTTTGCCTGGGCATGGTCGCCGCTATCACAGCGATCGCAAGACAATGGCGAAAGCAATGCAGGAATGTCTAGCTTCGTTTCGTGATTAATGCGAATTGTGTTGTGCGATCGGGCTAGAAGTTTTTTGGCTGCTCTGTCGTGTTAACATGCTTTTTTCTTGATAACTCACCTATATGGGATGTGACCCAAGAAAATTCCTTATATTCCGCAAAAAAGAACCTTTCTCCTATGCCCCGCACCCCTTTGAAAGTCCCCATAGCTGTCAAAGTAGTGGGAGTGTATCTCATTGTTGGATGTCTATGGATCTTCTTCTCAGACCAACTACTCAGTTACCTGACCTATCCTCCCGCTAACGTACTGACCCAACTCCAAACTCTAAAGGGTTGGTTTTACGTCTTGGCAACCGCAGGAATGCTTTATTGGCTCATTAATAGGGAAACGCGGGTTGCGCGAATTGCCACTATCAGACTTAAAAAGGCGCTTGAGGAACTACAGATTACTCAAAGGACATTGCAGGAACTTAATGCCCAATTAGAACAACGAGTCGCTGAGCGCACAGTGGAACTACAAACCCTCAGCGATCGCTTGGTGGAAACCCAAGAAGTTGCCCATATTGGCAGGTGGGAATTAGAAGCTGCCACCGAGGAAGTCTTTTGGTCTGATGAAATCTTTCGCATCTTTGGGTTCACACTCGGTCAACAAGAACCCGATTATGAAGAACTGCTAGAGCAACACTTTCCTCCTGAAGATAGACAAAGGCTCAATGAGTGTGTCAGGAGGGCATTAAAACAAGCAGAACCCTATGAGGTCGATCTCCAGATTATTCGCGTGGACGGTTCAAATGGATGGATATTAGCTAAGGGCAAACCTATTTTGAATGATCATCATCAGGTGGTGCGCTTAGTGGGAGTTGCTCTAGATATCACTGAACGGAAGGCGGTAGAGGTACAGCAACATCAACTGAGCCAGATGAAAGATGATTTTTTCAGCACAGTATCCCATGAATTACGCTCTCCCCTAGCCAGTATTAAAATGGCGATCGAGGTGGTTGAGATGATGGTTGAAGAGCTACTCCCTGTAGCGACTCCTGGCACAGATGATCACGCCAAACAACAACGTCTCCAAAAGTGTTTAGGGATTCTGAGTGAACAGTGTGACCAAGAGCTGGAACTCGTCAATAACCTGCTGGACTTACAGCGATTAGATGCAGAAAGAATTCAGGTAAGCATTGCCCCTATTCATGTGATTGAGTGGGTTTCCAATATTGCCGCAACCTTTGAAGACAGGATGGAGGAACGGCAGCAACACTTACAGGTGATTCTGCCCGATGAACTTCCACCCTTTAGTTCTGATATCAACATCTTGACTCGTATCTTCACGGAATTGATGACTAATGCCTGTAAGTACACCCCTCCTGAAGAAACGATTACGGTTAATGTTGGCTCATCAGAAGGGCATCTTCAATTACAGGTCAGCAATAGTGGGGTTCAGATTGCTCAAGACCAGTTAGACCGCATCTTTGAGAAGTTCTATCGAATCCCTCAGAGTGATCACTGGAAGCAGGGTGGAACTGGCTTAGGGTTAGCACTCATCAAGAAGCAGATAGAATATTTAGGGGGCATCCTATGGGTTGAAAGTGATGCGTTGGGCGTTCATTTTGTGGTCAGGCTGCCACTAGATAGGGCAGCCGGCAATTGAGTTGATAATTTGGGACAACTTTAGTGGTGTTGCAAAGGTTGCTAGCAGACGCTCAGCGAGAAAGTTATACCGAAGCGATAAGACCAATTTATCTATTTCCAGTCGAGATTGGGCAGTTAAAAATAGTTTGCTTCGATGATGTTGAGTCCAAAGAAGTTATCGGCGATCGCTTCGCCAATATTTCCCGAACTTCAGTTAACGGCTGCTCAAGTTTTACAAAATTGTTAATGGTCTATCACAGCGATCTCGAAACTATGGCACAAGCAATGCAGGAATGTTTAGCTTCGTTTGGTATTTAATGCGGATTGTGTTGTGCGATCGGGCTAGAAATTTTTTGGCTTTTGCTCTGTCGTGTTAACCAACATTTGTCTGGATAACTCACCTATAAGGGTGTTACCCAGACAAATATCGTATATTACGCAAAATGGCTGTGTTACCCAGAAAGTTTCTGTGTGATCATCACATTTAAGGTATTTATACAAAGAATTTCAGTATAATTACTATTTAGGCTAACCTTACTAAAATTAATCAATGAGGAAGAAAGAATGAGCATCGATGACTGCAATGCTGTCTTGGCTGGAGATTTATTCAATAAGTCAATTTCCTCAATAACACAAGAGCAAAACTATGTTAGCTCTCTTGCATTCTTCCATATGGGCGAGAGTGAAGCCTTTACAACATATCAGAATTGGGTATCGAAAAATGGTGGAGAAAGCCTTAATATTGGTGCCCGCTTCCCTTTTGAGGGATTTCCAGTTGGGATTGATATTGCTGGAAAGGGGAGTAGGGCTTTCACTACTTCAGAATTTAGGGAAGCATATAGCAAATGGAAGAACGAAACAAGTTTTTCAAGGCAAGATAATGAATCATTCTCATTTGCAAGCCATTTTGCAACTTTTGTAAGAGATCCCAACACTATTGAAGCCTGGCGAGTTTGTGTGGATCGAGTTTCTAGTAATCAACAAGCAAGTATTAATGGTTATGGCTTCAGAGATGAATCTGGCAATGCCTTTATCAGAATAAAGTGGAATCCTGGACCAATACTTATTCTCGACAAAGCCTTTCTAAATATTGATACTTTTGGTGAGACTTCAATTGGTGGTACTTTTCATAAAAACTTTCGGTTGTCTAACGGTGATTCTCTTTTTCCTGTGATAACAAATGAAGATACAAGCTTTACCGTTTTGGTAAATGTAACTATACGTGATGGAGATACTAATGAACAAAAGACTCAATTTTCTGCGGATATTGTAATTCCACGTAAGATTATTCCAGATAATTTCATTAATCTAAAACCTAACCTAGGATTAATAACCCTCTCGTTAATAACCCTCGAAACTCGTCGAGGTTTTTTCTTCAATTGTCATAACAGTGTTGGTAGTGTTCAAGCGATCGCAAACGCTAATTTCGATCCTGCTGTAAGTGATGAGATCTTTTCAATTGTTAAGCTTGGTGATGGCAGTAATAACCAAGATAAGAGTATTAACAGTGAAGATAAAGTACTTCTTCGAAGCCGTCGAGGTTTTTTCTTCAATTGTCATGACAGTGTTGGTAGTGTTCAAGGGATTGCAAACGCTAATTTCGATCCTGCTGTAAGTGATGAAATCTTTACAATTGTTAAGAACGGCGGTGGAATTATTAACAGTGGAGACAAAATTCTTTTTCGAAGCCGTCGAGGTTTTTTCTTCAATTGTCATGACAGTGTTGGTAGTGTCCAAGGGATCGCAAACGCTAATTTCGATCCTGCTGTAAGTGATGAAATCTTTACAATTGTTTTTAGATAATTATGTGAGGTTTTTTCATGGTTTTTAAGAAGTGCTGGATTCGATTGATGTTGCCTAACCATTCAGTGCAGCGGACGGGCGTTCTCTGTGATATTTTCGTGACATTCTTTGCCCGCCGCTGACATCAACCGTTATATCTAAACGAAATGCCCGTTAAATTTATCTGTTGCTAGCCAAGATTAGGCAAGTAAAAATGGCTGACTTCGTTGATGAGTTCCGGGAAGTTATCGGTGATCGCAAAGACAAATAATATTTAAGCGATCGCGCTTCAATACACTGGTAGCGATCGCCTTCAATTTTTGGATAGGCGATCGCATAGATAAATTAGCACTCTTGCTATAATGCTCAACAAGAATATGTAATCTACAACCTGTCAAAGGTCATCACTAATGGCTACAGTTCAGTTTAAATCAGAGATCAGCATAGAACTCGATCAACTACTTGCTGGAGTAGCCCAGCTAGACACCCCCGACTTAGAAAAACTACTCATTCAAGTTCGACAGGTACTTGCACATCGCAAAAATCCTAGTCTACCTACACTAGAAATCGAACTACTGCAAAAAATTAATCAAACCTTACCCGACGAATTACAACAGCAATACAACGACTTAAGCAAAAAAATGAGATCGGGAGTGATCACTTCTAACGAACATCAAGAACTGCTCAAACTTATCGACATTGTTGAACAAAATGATGGCGATCGCCTGCAATATCTGATCCAACTATCACAATTACGGAATATTTCCTTACCCGAACTGATGCAACAGTTAGATATTCATCCTCAACCAGTTCATGTCTAGACGATACATCACTGCCACAGAGGAGCGTCAAATCATAGAACGTGCTAATCGTCTATGTGAATATTGCCGTAGTTCTATGGACTATTCTGCACAACCATTTGTGATTGACCATATTATTCCGATTGCTGAAGGTGGAAAAACAGATTTAGAGAACTTAGCCTTCTCCTGTGGTGGATGCAACGGACACAAATATACAAAAATCCAAGCGCTAGATCCAGTCAGTAGAGAAGTTGTATCACTTTACAATCCAAGACAGCAAAATTGGCGAGATAATTTCGTTTGGAGCGATGATTTTCTTCAGGTGGTTGGACTAACTGCGATCGCAAGGGCTACTATAAACGCGCTTCAATTGAATCGATCTGGAGTTCTCAACATGCGAAGATTGCTCCTCATGGCAGGGCTACATCCACCTATTGACAAATAATCGTGACGATCTTTGCGATCACCTTCAATTTTTGGACATGAGATCGCATGGATAAATTAGCACTCTTGCTTTAATGCTCAACAAGAATATGTAATCCACTTTTAGAGAGAAATCTATCCATTCTTTAGCGTGCTAATTAGCAATAACAGCACAGAATAGATAGAGATTGCGATCAGCCTAAAATCGATAGGCTAAGAACGGAATCAGCATCTCAGCACGGGTCACCCCGCCATGAATACCCAAGAGCGTCGTTTGACAATCCTCTGGTTTCGTTTCTCCCACATGCTGAAAACAAGACCAGCCATTTTGGGGAATTAAAATCAAATCTCCTATGCGATCGCTCATTTCCTCAGTAGGTGGCTGCTCGGGTAATCCAAATAATCCAAGATGGATTGCTTTATCTTTTGGAATTGCTAAAAACCGATCTCTCAAATGAGTCTGAATATAGGTGATCGCTGATTCTTCTTGCCCCGATCTAACATGCAAAAATCGAGCTTGCGACTCACCCGTTGCGGTAACACACAGACATTTCGTTAACTCAGGATGGTGATTCAACCACAGCACTTTATCTGGATCGATCATCCGTTGTCCATGATCAGCGACCAGTAATAACACAATGTCTGATCGCCCTCGCAATGGCTCGAACAACTCCCGCTTCAACGCAAAATCTAACGTTGCGACCTCTGCTCGGTAACAATCACTGAGAGGCCCATACCGATGGGCTGCACTGTCTAAATTCGGAATATAGATGTGTGTAAAACTCTTGGTTTTCTCTTGAAGGCTTTTCTCTTGAAGGTTGAGCAATCGATTGCGAAGCTGAACAAATCCATCGCTCGCCGTCAGATAATCAACATACCCTTTTTTACCCGCTTGTGCGCCGCCTGTAGTGAATCGACTGACGCTAGTTCCTCGAAAGTTGCGCCAGTTGACAATCCCCACATCGACCCCAGCATCCTCCAAGGTCAAATATAAATTCGGGACGGGGACAAACGTGTCTGGATTAAGTTGTGAATCTGGATAGGGGGTCGATGTGGGGGATAAGCCTGGTGTCCACCGTAGAAAATTGACAATACTTCCCACTTCTCGGACATAGGCTCTTGTCCCCATGATGCCATGTTGGGCAGGAGCATGGGCAGTGGCGGCGCTGGTGAGAGCAGTGGCGGTGGTGCTGGGGAAAACCGAAGTCGCAGGCATGAAAAAAGCTTGGGGACTGCCGCAGGCGATCGCTAGTCCAGGGGCATCACCGTCTGCCATTACCGTTTGGAGTTGATCGTAACCAAAGGCATCCATGATTAATAGAACCACGTGGTTGATGTCATCCTGCTGTTGCCAAGACTTCCACGCCTCGGTCACGGCTGGATTCTCCAACAGTGATGGATTGAATGGCGGCAACGTAGCGATGGAAGCTGGCATCTTATCGATCCCCAACCAATGCATCGCTAAGGCAGGCACATTCGCCAGTCCCAAGCCATCATAGCTAGGACAGACCGTTTCTGCTTCTAACAATTCAGGTGGCAGCGATTGTCTTTCGAGCAAGGCGTTTTCAGCAATGGAGGTCACATTGGGAAACGAAGAATTTGCCATGGATATTTTTGAATGGATTCACCATATTGACCATTGTAGCGTGATCGTCTCCTCCCTTAATCTTCATGCCCGCTAAAGTTGTCTGTTTCTATCCGAGATTGTGCCATCAGAAATAGTTCGCTTCGTCATTGAGTTTAGAGAAGTTATTGGCGATCGCTTTCAGGATACATCCCAACTCAAAGAAAAATAATTGCCTTTACTCAGCTTCTAGAGGAGCCATCGTTAAGCCCGCTTGCTTCAGTTGAGCGTGATAAAGCTCAGCTTGCTCCATTGGTCCCACCCAAACGATCGCTAAGCCTTCAAAATGTACTTGATTGGTCAACTCCCAAGCCATTTCCTCAGTCATATTTGGAATATACTTCATCAGGCATTCAGAAACATGCTCAAAGGTATTGAAATCATCGTTTAACACAATGACCTTATATTTCGGGTAAGGCTTGCGTACTACCTCTTTGACAGTATCTTTGACTTTTTCAGGGGTTTGAACAGCAGCAAAAATAGCCATAATCTCAACTCACGCTTTATATATTGCATTATCGCAAAAATCGATCATAGTTGTGCATATAGAACGCAACCCAGAAGATGAAGGCAGCGCAAAGCGCTGCCTTCATCTTCTGGGTTGCGAAAAGCAAAGCCCGATCGCGGTTACAATCGAAAATATCCCCAACTACGAGGTTTTTCAGCGTGCTAATGACCTTGAGTAAATAGCACTGAAACTATGGAACTTGAAGCTCTCCGATCGCACCAGTGGTTTAAGCTCATTTGTGGTGCGAGTTATCAACATTTACCCTCAATTCGCCATCTGGCGCTAATTTATACATTGGCTGGCGCTGATTGCATTGATATGGCTCCCGATCCTGCCACGATCGCCGCCGCAAGGGAAGGCATCGCCGCCGCACTAGAGCTAGACACAAAGGCGATCGCCCCTTTAGTGATGGTTAGCTTTAATGATGGCGAAGACCCCCATTTTCGGAAAGCTTTTTTCGATCCTCAGCTTTGTCCTAGCGATTGCAGCCGACCTTGCGAAAAAGTATGCCCCACCACTGCAATAAAGTTTAGTAATGATTACAATGGGATCATGCCAAATCTTTGTTATGGGTGCGGTCGTTGCTTGCCGCTATGTCCAGTGCAGATTATTCATACCCGCGAACAGGTTTATGTCCCTGAAGATATTTTTGATGAAGTACTTAACCAGTCGGTTAATGCGATCGAAATTCATACGCAGCCCAATCGCACTAAAGAATTTGCCGCATTTTGGCAGCGCTTGAGTCCGATTATCCCTAAGCTCAAGTTAGTAGCTGTAAGCTTCCCAGATTGCGAAGATTTGCAGAATTATCTGATGTCGTTGCTCGAAGGGATGAATCCCCAACCGCGATCGCTGATCTGGCAGACCGATGGCAGACCGATGAGCGGCGATATTGGTGACGGTGCAACCCGTGCGGCGCTGCAACTTGGGCAGAAGGTTCTGGATTTTAAATTACCTCTGGGCTTTGTGCAACTGGCTGGTGGTACAAATGCAAGTACTGTCCCCAAACTGCGCCAAGCAAACATCCCCGTGGCTGGTGTTGCCTATGGCAGCTATGCTCGTAAAATCGTGATTGATTTTCTGGAAGGGCTGGGAGAAGACATACCCGATCGCCTTGAAGATCGTCCTTGTTTGCTCTGGCAAGCTGTGGCGATCGCCCGTCAACTCGTTTCCCAAATCAAAAACCCAGCCTAAAAACTTTTGCTTTGCAAAAGTTTTTAGGCTGGGTTTGACTTCAGCGCTTAGCGCTGCAAAATCAAACCTAACTGTAAAACCTGAAAAAGCCTAATGGACTCCATCCGCAAGCAAGTTACAGACAACCTCGATCAACTTCTGGATATTTTGCCACCACGCATCAAAAGCAGTCTCGAACTATGCGGCGGGTTAGAACAACTTGTCGAAATTGTGATGGATTTAGGCAGGTTGCCAGAAGCGCGTTATTTTGACAGTACTAAATATTTAACTGATGACCCGATTACTAAAGAAGATTTAGCGCTCTGTGTGCATCAAGTCGGTGAATTTGGCGGCGATAATCGTGCAGGTATCGAGCGCACTCTGCACCGTATCAGTGCCATCCGCAACCGCAAGGGTGAAATCATCGGGTTAACCTGTCGCGTCGGTCGGGCTGTCTATGGCACGATCGCTATGATTCGCGACTTAGTGGAAACAGGCAAATCGATTTTATTGCTAGGTAAACCAGGGATGGGCAAAACCACAGCCCTGCGCGAGATTGCCCGTGTGCTTGCCGATGACCTGAATAAGCGGGTGGTGATTATTGACTCCTCCAATGAAATCGCTGGCGATGGCGACATTCCCCACCCTGCGATCGGTCGGGCGCGGCGGATGCAAGTCTCACAGCCTGAATTGCAGCATCAAGTGATGATCGAGGCAGTGGAAAATCATATGCCTGAAGTGATCGTCATCGATGAAATTGGTACGGAACTAGAAGCTTTGGCGGCGAGAACGATCGCTGAGCGTGGTGTGCAACTTGTCGGTACAGCGCATGGTAATCAACTTGCCAATTTAATTAAAAATCCTACTCTTTCAGACTTAATTGGCGGTATTCAGTCTGTCACCCTTGGTGATGAAGAAATGCGGCGGCGCGGCTTACCCCAAAAGAGCATTCTTGAACGTAAAGCGCAACCGACCTTTGATATTGCGGTGGAAATGTGGGAGCGTTACCGTTGGGCTGTCCATGCAGATGTTGCGGGAACCATTGATATGCTCCTGCGCGATCGCGATCCTGGTCGTCAAATTCGCTCCGTCAGCGACGAGGGTGAAGTTACCACCGCCGAGGAAAAGCCCAAAAATCCTGAAGTAATGCGAAATCCTGCCGTCAAAGGTTGGCGAGCCACAGGTAAACTCAAGCCGATTCCCCTTGATCCACAGGTGCAAATGCGTTCTGAAATTGCTGATTTGACTAGCAAGATTAGTAATACTGCTGTAGCAGAATTAAACGATGCTAGCGAAGAAGAGGAAGAGGAATTTGGCGATCTTTCTTCCTATGGGGCGATGCGAGAGCGTTTTGGTACGTTGAATGTTTATCTCTATGGAGTCAGCCGCCATCAAACTGAGCAGGTGGTGCAATCGATTAATTTACCGATTGAAATCACCAAGGATCTTGATGAGGCAGATATTGTGTTGGCGCTGCGATCGCAGATTCGCACCAGTTCCAAAGTGCGCCAAGTTGCTGAAGCACGTCAGATTCCCATTCATGCGATCAAAACTAGCACCCTCCCCCAAATCACTCGCGCTCTGCGGAGGATTTTACACATTGATGAAAGTCCTGCGGATACGATTAGCGACTTGAATATGTTTGCCTATGGTGACTCTGAGGATGAAATCGAAGCTCTCGAAGAAACTCGTCTCGCCGTGGAGCAGATTGTGATTCCTAAAGGTCAACCAGTGGAGTTATTACCGCGTTCATCAATTATTCGGCGGATGCAGCATGAATTAGTGGAGCATTACCAACTGCGATCGGAGAGCTACGGTTCTGAACCAAATCGACGTTTACGCATTTTCCCTAATTAGTAATCACAAGTAGCCAAGAACTTGAGTTCTTGGCTAAAAGCTAAAGTCATCTAAGATATGACTCAATTAAGTCAACTTGTTGCAACGGGTTTTAGCTTTCAGTCTGCACTTGAGTGCAGGGCATTCTGATAATTAATTTGACTGTTGAAAATGGCTGAACGCAAGCGTTCTAATCTTCGCCAAGCAAATCAGCCACTTGTCGGTAAGACTCCTCTCGCTGCTCCAAATCATGAGCAAGATGTGTTGTGGAGACAAAGGCAAATGGGTGAAGTTGTTTGCAGAAGTTACGCTGAAAATTCGCCAATCGTTGCAGTTTAAGGAGATTTTACGAGCTCCCATCACGGAAGTACAGCGCATCTTACGAGCCGATCGCGTGCTGATTTACCAAGTTTTACCTGATGGGACAGGACGAGCCATTAGTGAATCAGTGCTACCTGATTACCCAGCTCTCCTCGATTTGGCGTTTCCCGAAGAAGTTTTTCCTACGGAATATCAAGGGCTTTATGCTAAGGGACGGGTGAGGGCGATCGCTGATGTGCATGATCCTAAAGCAGGATTATCGGAATGTCTAATTGAGTTTGTTAATCAGTTCAACATCAAAGCCAAGTTATACCAATTCACAAAAGTATGACGACACTTTTGTGAATTAAAAACCAAACTCAGTCAGGGTTTTAAAAGAACAAAATGGCTACGCCATTTTGTTCTTTGGTATTAATTGTCCCGATTCTCCAAAATCTCAATTCCCATCAACAAAATGAGGCTGTTGCACCTAATCAGTTATGGGGTTTAGTGATTGCTCATCATTGCGATCGCCCTCATCATTGGGTTGATTTTGAGCTTGAGCTAATGCAACAACTCGCTGATCAGATCAGCATTGCTTTAGCTCAAGCTCAATTAAGACTGATGTTACGTGGAAGGAAAGCAGAGTAGAGTAAAGATAGGCTCAAAAAGAGGCTAAAAGGTATGGACAGAAAGTTCTTAGACCTATACTCAGATTACCTAATCAGTAGTTTCGGAAAGGTGACCGCAACAGGACTATCAGAATTACTAGACGGGGAACTAAGCCATGACCAAATTACCAGTCGGTTAAGGCAAATTACAGGAGGATCACCAGAGTTATGGTATCTTGTCAAACCGACAATCCGCAAGCATGAAAGCGAAGAGGGAGTACTGATATTTGATGACACCCTAGAGCCAAAACCTTATAGTGATGAAAATACGATAGTAGGGTGGTACTTTGACCATAGTAGTAACCGTAGTGTCAAAGGCATAAATATCCTCAACTGTATTTATCACAACGAAGCTATCAGCTTACCTGTCGCCTTTGAAATTGTCCAAAAACTGCAAGAGGTAACCGACACAAAAACAGGTAAAACAAAATTCGTATCTGAGGAAAGCAAAAATGAGATGATGCGAAACATGCTCCATGTCTGCTGTCAGAATCGACTAAAGTTCAGTTATGTATTGGCCGATAGTTGGTTCAGCAGCAAAGAAAATATGCAATACATTAAGCTCCGAGTCAAAAAAGACTTCATCATTGCTCTTAAAGGCAATCGTTTGGTTGCATTATCTCCAGACGATAAATGTCAGGGACTTTTCGTTAATCTTGAGTCAATTGAGTTAAACCCAGATTCCTGTTGCAAGGTGTTTTTAAAGGGACTTGATTTTCCTGTCTCGATCACCAAGCAAGTTTTTAGAAACAAAGATCAATCCACAGGGATTTTGTATTTAGCTTGCAGTAATCTCGACTTAACTGCAACTGACATCAACACAATCTATCAAAAACGATGGAAAGTCGAAGAATTTCACAAGTCTTTGAAATCTAATCTCGCTCTTGCTAAGTCTCCTACAGGGATTGCTCATACTCAGAAAAATCACATCTTTGCTTGCTTTTTGGCTTTTGTTAAGTTAGAGCGCCTTCGTATCAATACGAAACTCAATCATTGTGCTCTCAAGGCTAAACTCTACTTCAATGCTATTAGGGCTAGTTTCTCTCTTCTTCAAAAACTGACTGTTCCTTCCACGTAACATCAGTTATTAGAACATCTTGAAGAAATTGTGGAAGTACGCACTGCGGAGTTACAAGAAGTCAATCGCAGTCTTCAGCAAGAAATCAATGATCGGATGTTGGCGGAAACAGCGCTACGTCGTAGTGAGGAACAGTTGCGACTAATCACCAATGCGTTACCAGTTCTGATTGCCTATGTCGATGAACATCAGTACTATCGCTTTAACAACAAAGCCTATGAAGATTGGCTAGGAAAGTCACCAGACAATATTTATGGCAGCAATATTGAAACCGTTTGGGGGGCTGAATGTTATGCACGAATGCAAATCTATGTGAAGTTAGTGCTAAGAGGACAAGCAGTTACCTACGAAAATGAAATTACCTTAAAGAATGGACTACCTTGCTCGGTGAATGTTACCTATATTCCTCACCTTGATGAACACAAAAATGTGATTGGGTTCTTTGCGTTGACCAGTGATATCAGCGATCGCTTTGCGATCGAACGCATGAAAGATGAATTTATCGCTGTGGTCAGTCATGAATTACGCACACCCTTAACATCTATGCATAGTGCTTTAAAAATTTTGGCAACTGGGCGCTTAGGTAACTTGTCTAGAGATGGTAAGCAAATGCTAGAGATCGCTTATGATAATACCGAACGATTGCTACGCTTAGTTAATAATGTCCTTGATTTGCAGCGGATTGAGGCAGGGGAAGTCCAAATGGAAAAGCAGGTCTGTAATGCTGCGGCTTTAATGATTAAAGCAACGGAATCTATGCAACCCATGGCTCAACAGCAGGGGGTAATCTTGGCAGCTAAGCCAATCGACATCGATATTTTAGTTGATTCTGATTACATTGTTCAAGCTCTCACAAACCTCCTCAGTAATGCGATCAAATTCTCGTCAACCGACGGGACTGTTTGGTTAACTGCTGAGCGTAAATCTGATACCGAAGTACTATTTTCAGTTCAAGATGAAGGGCAAGGAATTCCATCGGATAAATTAGAAAGTATTTTTGAGAGATTCCAGCAAATGGATTCATCAGATTCAAGACGGAAGGGTGGGACAGGACTTGGACTAACCATCTGCCGCAAAATCATCGAACAACATGAGGGTAAAATTTGGGCTGAAAGTATTCTCGGTAAAGGCAGTACATTTTCGTTTACTTTACCTTTATTACTGCCTTCCCCAGAATAAGCAAAAGGCAGCGCGATCGCGCTGCCTTTTGCTTATTCTCTTCCTAGCGACACAGGCGGCTATCCCTACGTTTGCTGTCTAGCGTCAAGAAACCATCATTTCTATAATGACTTTAGAAACAAATCGTAAAATATAAAAAAATGGCTGTCAAAAAAGAAGATCCCAAGCGATCGCGTGCAAGACTAATTGGCAATGTCCTATTGCTGATCGGCGCAGGATTGCTCATAATAAACATCTTTTTACCAAACTTATTTGCGCCGCCCATGGCGCGTGTTCCCTATAGCCTCTTCGTCCATGAAATTGAAGAAGGCAATGTAGCAAGGGTATATATCGGACAGGATCAGATCACCTATCAATTAAAGGGTGTCACTCCTGAAATCCCTGGAGATGTAATTTCGACTACCCCAATTTTTGACTTGAATTTGCCAGAGCGCCTCGAAAAGAGTGGGGTCGAATTTGCAGCCGCACCTGTTCAGAAATCAGGCTGGTTCGGTACGTTACTTAGCTGGGTCATTCCCCCCTTGATTTTTGTTGGTATCTTCCAACTGTTCAGCCGTAACGGTGGCGGTGGTGCTCCTGGTGGCTTGCAGATTGGCAAAAGCAAGGCAAAAGTCTATGTCGAAGGTGAAGCAACTAAAACCATGTTTGGCGATGTCGCGGGTGTCGATGAAGCCAAACAAGAACTTCAAGAAATTGTACAGTTCCTTAAAACTCCTGAGAAGTACACCAAGATCGGCGCAAAGATTCCTAAAGGCGTATTGCTAGTTGGACCTCCTGGAACGGGTAAAACTCTGCTTGCAAAAGCTGTTGCTGGTGAAGCAGGTGTTCCCTTCTTCAGTATCTCTGGTTCCGAATTTGTGGAACTCTTTGTCGGTGTTGGTTCTTCACGAGTACGTGATTTGTTTGAACAAGCCAAGAAACAATCGCCATGTATCATCTTTATCGATGAACTTGATGCGATCGGTAAGGCACGTTCCAGCGGCGGCATGTACGGCGGAAATGACGAACGCGAACAAACTCTCAATCAATTGCTCACGGAAATGGATGGTTTCGGCGTTGATGGAACAACAGTGATTGTTCTTGCGGCAACTAACCGACCTGAAACCCTTGACCAAGCATTGTTACGTCCAGGTCGTTTCGATCGCCAAGTCTTAGTCGATCGCCCTGACAAGAGTGGACGATTAGCAATTCTCAAAATCCATGCTGTTAAAGTTACTCTCGATAAGAGTGTTGACCTAGAGACGATCGCTACTCGCACTTCAGGTTTTGCAGGTGCGGATCTTGCTAACCTTGTTAATGAAGCAGCCCTTCTTGCGGCTCGTGCGGGACGTGAAACTGTGTTACTGGAAGACTTTGCTGAAGCCGTCGAACGTGTAGTCGCTGGTCTAGAAAAGAAGAGCCGTGTTCTTAATGAGAACGAAAAGCGGATCGTTGCCTATCATGAAGTTGGTCATGCCCTAGTCGGAGCGCTTAACTCCAGTAGCGGAAAAGTCGAGAAAATCTCAATCGTGCCTCGCGGTATGGCGGCTCTCGGCTATACCTTGCAACTCCCAACGGAAGATCGCTTCCTGTTAAGTAAAGAAGAAATTGAAGCTCAAATTGCGACCCTTCTCGGTGGGCGATCGGCAGAAGAAATCATTTTCGGTAGCATTACTACAGGCGCATCGAATGATCTCCAAAGGGCTACCGATCTCGCGGATAAGATGGTGACTAGCTACGGTATGAGCGAAGTTTTAGGTCCACTTGCTTACCAAAAGCAACAAAATCAATTCCTTGGTGGAATGGAGATGGCTCGCAATGTCAGCCCTGCTACTTCGGAAGCGATCGACAAGGAAATCAAAACCATCGTCGAAAATGCCCATGCGAAGGCGCTAGCGATTCTCAATGCGAATCGTGATTTGCTAGAGTCGATCTCTGAGAAGCTTTTAGAAACAGAAGTCATCGAGGGTGAATTCCTGACTGGTTTACTAGCTCAAGTCAAACCTGCTGAAGTTAACGTATAACAATCTCAACCCAATAAAAAAGCCGTACAAAGCACGGCTTTTTTATTGGCTGTCCAAGAATTAGGGGTGCGGCGCTTTGCGCCGCACCCCTAATTCTTGGAATGGCTAGCCATTTTGTGTTTTGTAAAAGGCGATTGCCTAATATCGGTAAGGATTCACGGTACGATAAAAGACGAAGACTGAGAGAATTGTATGGTGCATCAACTGCCAACTGGCGCAAAAGACTTACTTCCCCTAGACGTTGCTCAAAAGAGTTGGATCGAGAGCCGCATTCAACAAGTTTTTCAGTCGTGGGGCTATCAACGCATCATTACTCCTACTGTCGAACATCTGCGATCGCTGACCGCAGGTGGAGCCGTTGATCCCAAATCGGTGATTCAACTGCATAGCAGCAGCATTGATATTTTAGGATTACGCCCCGAATTTACCGCCTCGATCGCCAGAGCCTATGCCGCTCGTCTGGGGCAGAATGTGGCAACCTGTCCGCAGCGACTCTATTACAACGCCAATGTATTTCGGCGCAGAGCCAATAACACTTCTGAAGAATCCTTTCAGGCTGGCGTAGAACTATTGGGGGCTTCGGGATTGCTTGCGGATGGTGAAATCTTGATGCTTTTAGCCGAGAGCCTTGATCGCCTAGAACTGCCAGACTGGAAAATTATTCTCGGTGATGCCAGACTGACGGGTGCATTGCTAGACTTACTGCCAGAGCAATATCGCGCCAGAGTACGGCAATGTCTAGCCAGTCTTGATCGCATTGCGCTGCAAGAGATGGACTTACCTGTTGATGTCAAGGGCTATGCCCTCGAATTGATTGACCTGCGCGGTAAGCCCAAGGATGTTTTGAGTCGCTTGTCGGGTAGTACATGGACTTCTGGATTAACAGGCGAAATTAATTACCTCAAATCATTAATTGATCTTTGGGAAAGTACGGGGCTAACTTCAAGCGATCGCCTAATTCTTGATCTTAGCTTCATGCAAACCTTTGACTATTACACAGGGATCGTTTTTGAAGTCGCTTGTAATAACTATGTGGTTGCTCAGGGTGGACGCTATGATCACCTGCTTGGGGTTTACCATCCCCAAAATGTCAGCTATCCCAGCATTGGCTTTTGCCTTAATCTTGAGGATTTACAGCAAGCTCTACAGTCGCAGTTACCTCAGGCTCTTGCCTCCTCTAACTGCCTAGTAGTTGCTAAAACTGCCGATGCAATGCAAGCAGCCTTTGCCCATGCGGCACTTTTACGACAAGATCCCAATATTGAAGCGATCGAGCTAGAGCTAGAATTTCGGGCGGAGGATGCTGTTCGTGACCATGCGCGATCGCGTGGCATTTCTCAGATTGAATGGGTCAGTGGTGATGGAGAAATTCACTTAGAAGCCATCATTTAAAGCATAGAGGGACTGTTGATTATTCTCTCTATGCTTCTGCGTTAGTCAATTATCCCAATCCATAAAAATGTGACGACACTTTTATGGATTGAGAACCAAGCCCATCAAGGGTTTTAAAAGCACAAAATAGCGTAGCCATTTTGTGCTTTTGTGTTACAGCATTAGGGAGTGAAAATAATATTAAACTACATCTATATTTCAGGACATGCATATCTTGATTAACTCTATAGTTTGCTTCTCTAGGGTTAAGTGATATTGTGTAAGTATTCGTTCAGTAAGTAGTAATCGAGAGGGATTTGTTTGACTCAGTCAATTAATCTACCCAAGCTAGACGACTTTTTGCAAGAGCTGGCCACGATACAGCAGCAAGGCTCAAAGCGAATTGCGTTTTTAGGCTCCCGCCATGTGCCATTAACTCACCAACTGCTGATCGAACTGCTCAGCTATGCCTTGGCTCTATCTGGCAACAGTATTATTACCTCTGGTGCAACAGGTACAAATTTTGCTGCGATTCGGGGAGCTTTGCGGGCTGACCCCAATTTGTTGACCGTAATTTTGCCTCAAAGTCTCGATAGACAGCCCTATGAATCTCGCGAACAGCTAGAAAATGTGATTCATTTAATTGAGCATGGTGAGAATGACACCCTATCCTTGGCTGAAGCAAGTATCCGATGCAACCAAGAAATTATTTCTAAGTGTCAGCAACTGATTTGCTTTGCGTTTCATGGCAGCGAGACTTTATTACAAACTTGTCAGGATGCTGAAGAGCAACGCAAGGTTGTCACACTGTTTTATTTTGATTAAATAACAGAAAGAGCGCTTAGCGCTCTTTCTGTTTGTAAGTAGTTTATAAGTAAAAATTATGAGTAAGACTATCAAGGGGAAAGTGTTTGTATTGGATGACAATATCGATACTGACCAAATTATTCCTGCGGAATATCTCACACTTGTACCATCTAAGCCCGATGAGTACGAGAAGTTAGGAAGCTATGCGATGATTGGACTCCCCGATCGCTACGATCGCTTTATTGCTGAAGGTGAGAGCAAGACTGTATATTCGATTATTGTCGCAGGGGAAAACTTTGGTTGCGGATCTTCGCGAGAACATGCACCAATCGCTCTTGGTGCGGCGGGATTAGATGCGGTAGTTGCTCAGTCCTATGCCAGAATTTTCTTCCGTAACTGTACAGCGACGGGTGAGCTATATCCTTGGGAGTCCGTTGAGCGGTTGGTCGATCTCTTTAAGACTGGTGAAGAAGCGACGATTGATTTTGATAATAATGTCATTATTAATGAGACCACTGGCCAAACCTTTGTGTTGAAATCCCTTGGCGATGTGCGCCCTGTCATTGATGCTGGTGGTTTATTTGATTATGCTCGGCAAACGGGCATGATTCCTACTCGCGTGTAAAAACTATGTCCTATCACATTCGCATTCACGATCGCCAAAACGATAAGCTCTATGAAGCTGATATCGAAGGCGATCGCTATATTCTTGACTCTTTAGAAGATCAAGGTATTAAACTCCCTTTTTCCTGTTTGAATGGTGCTTGTACAGCTTGCGCGATGCGGGTCAAATCAGGGAAAATCGACCAGCATGAAGTGATTGGTTTATCCAAGACATTGCAGGATGAGGGGTATGCACTAATTTGTTCGGGTTACGCACAGTCAGACTTAGACTTAGAAACCCAAGATGAAGATGAGGTCTATCGGCTCCAGTTTGGTAACTTTTTTGCCAAACGCAAACGCCACTGGTTTCAGTTTGGTATTCCGATCGATCATGACTAAATTACATAAAGGGCGCTTTGCGCCCTTTATGCTTTGAATTATGCCTATGAACTCTAAAACAGGGAAAAGAGACACGATCGCCCAATCATCACCGCGTTTATTGATTTGGGTTGTGCTGTTAGTTGCTTTTTTGACGATCTCCAATATAGCGATCGCCTTTATGCAACCCAAGGAACAGATCAATGGCGAAATCTGGATTATCAATCGAGTTGTCAGTGGTCAGACAGTTGAGGCAACAGTTGTGAGTAATCCAAATATGACTGTGCAGCGCGTGCGATTACTTGGTATCAGTGCGCCACTTAAGGAGCAATCTCCTTGGGGCGATCGCGCTCGTCAGAGTCTGTCAGATTTAATTAAAGAGCAGAAAGTAATTTTAGAGTTTGATGTCAAGCAAAAAGATAACTCTGATCGCCTGCTTGCCTATATTTGGAAAGATAATCTTTTAGTAAATCAATATTTAGTGGCTGAAGGGCTAGCGATCGCTGATTCCTATTCGCCTAATGTCAAGTATGACGCAAGGATCAGCCGCGCCCAATCTAAAGCAAGATTGCAAGAGCTAGGAATTTGGGACACTCAAAATCCATTACGCCTTAGTCCTAGAGACTTTCGCCGCCAATTAAGTAATTAAAAGGCGGTGCGAAGCGCCGCCTTTTAATTACTGGAAATTATTCCTCAGTGGTAGCTAGACTGTAATTTGTGCCAGTAAAGTCAGCACCGTTCACGTTGGCATTTTTGAAGATGGTATTGTTGATGTTAGCCCTGCGCAAGTTCGCATGGATTAACACAGCGTTAGTAAAGTTAGCACCCTTTAAATTGGTGTCATTGAGAATGGCATCGGTTAGAAAAGCTTTGGTAAGATTGGTTGTTTCCAGTTTTGCACCTGTAAGATCAGCACCTTCCAAGTTAGCGTTGGTGAGATTAGCCCCGCTTAGGTTTGCTCCCATTAGAGATGCACCGATTAAGTGCGATTGGCTCAAATCAGTACCCGCTAGATTTGCGTTAGTTAAATCGCAACCTGCACATTGTTTGGTTTGGAGTAGTTGTTGAACTTCGACAGGGTCATAGGCTTCTACAGGCATAGCCCACCCAATTCCAATCACAGCCAAAATTGCAACTAATTTAGTTTTCATTTTGCCCTCCTCATATACGAGGAATGCTATACATCTATTATCGCTGCAATTTATTTCGTATTCGTTCTGCTATATATGTCGTCACTATTCTTAACCAATGATGGAATCTATAAAACAACCTGTTGGTTTAATTGTGATTTTAGGAGCAACTGCTACGGGGAAAACTAGTCTGGCGATCGCGCTTGCCAAGCACCTAAATGCACCAATTTTGAGTGCCGATTCTCGCCAAGTTTATCGACATTTAGATATTGGCACAGCAAAACCAACTATTGCAGAACGTCAAGGCGTACCCCATTACTTAATCGATATTATTGAACCTGATCAAACTTTGACATTGGCGGATTATCAAGATCAAGCCCAAACGTTAATCGCGAAGTTTCATACTCAGGGAGTTACGCCGATTTTGGTGGGTGGCTCAGGTTTGTATATTAAGGCAATTACAGCAGGGCTAAAGATTCCTAGAGTCGCGCCTCAGCCTGAACTGCGATCGCAATTTGAGGAATTAGGGCAACCCTACTGCTATCAAGTTTTAAAACAGGTTGATCCTGTGGGTGCTACCAAAATTCATGCCAATGATCAAATTAGAACTTGGCGATCGCTAGAGGTTTTTTATGTGACGGGACAGCCTCTTTCAGAGCAACAATACGAGCAGCCACCTAGTTATCCAATTGTACAGATTGGCTTGGAATGTGACGATCTGGATGCTTATCGCAAGTTAGTTAGCGATCGCACTGAACAGATGCTCCTGAATGGTTGGCTAGACGAAATTCGCGATTTACAGCAGCGTTATGGAAAGGATTTACCGATTTTAAGAACTTTGGGCTATGGTGAGATGTCTGATTATTTAGATAATAAAACCGATCTGGAAACCGCCAAACTACTCACAGTTACGCATACCTGCCAATTTGCTAAACGTCAACGTACATGGTTTCGTGGCTCTGGCAATGGTAATTTGCCAATTCATTGGGTGCGATCGGGATGTAATTGGGAAGAGGCGATCGCAATGTTATAAAAAAAGCCCTGAGTAGCAGGGCTTTTTTTATTATTTGATTTTGTCCATAATCGAGAAAATCGGTAAGTACATCCCGACAATAATCGAACCAACCATGCCACCGAGGACAACGATCATCAATGGTTCCATTAAACTTGTAAGAGCCTTTACCGCTTCTTCAACTTCATTCTCATAAAAGTCAGCGACCTTCATAAGCATCTTGTCAATTTCACCAGTTTCTTCACCGATACTGACCATTTGCAAAGCCATTACAGGAAATACTTCTGTCTTTTCCATTGCAGGTGCAATTTGACCACCTTCTCTTACAGCATTTCGTGCTGAATCGATCGCATTAGAAATCACCAAATTACCTGCGGTTTCCGCCGTAATTTCGAGAGAAGCCAAAATTGGTACACCTGCACGGGAGAGTGAACCAAAAGTCCGTGCAAATCGAGCCACCGCAGTTTTAACAACAAGATCACCAAACAAAGGCAACTTCAAGAAAACACCATCAAGGTAGAGCTTACCAGCAGGAGTTGCATAAACACGGTTATAAACAAAACCAGAGACAACAATAATAACTGGGATGATTAGTACCGAAGGACTCTTTAAGAAGTTACTGATATTTACCAATATTTGCGTAAATGCAGGTAATTCACCACCTAAGCTTTTGAATACGCCATCAAATACAGGAATAATGAAAATACACATCGCTAAGAAGATTAAAACGGCGATCGATGAAACCACAATTGGATAGGTCATCGCTGATTTAATCTGGTTAGTTAAGCGTGCCGAATCTTCAAGTAAGGTGGCTAGACGGGCTAAAACATCATCAAGTACACCACCCGTTTCACCTGCTTGCACCATGGCACAGTACAACTTGTCGAATACCTTCGGGTGCTTACGCAATGCGTCCGAGAAGTTAGTACCTTGCTGCACATCGTCAAGAACTTCGGTGAGGGCAATTTTGAGTCTAGGGTTAGAACATTGATCGCACATTACCCCTAAACCACGTACCATCGATACACCAGCATTGACCAAGGTTGCTAATTGTCGGGAGAACAAAGCTAAGTCCTTGACTGAAACTTTTTTCATCGTGAAGCCAGCAAAATCAAAGCCGCCTTTCACTTCTTTGATGTCTTGAACAACAAAGCCTTTCTGCTTCCAAGTCTCACGGGCTTCTTTGACTGTTACAGCAACCATTGTCTGCTGTACTGACCTGCCTTGGGAGTCTTTGAGCGTTCCCTTAAACTTTGCCATGATTGCACCTCCTTTAATAGGAATTATGGATTGAAAACTATTAGATTAGCCACTGATTGATCGCGACTTGATCATATCTGGCGATCGCAAATCTCCCGTTGCTTTTCGTTTCATCACAGGAGCAGGATTTGGTCCAACTACACGCAATAATTCTTCAGGACGCGAAGTTTTAGACATTGCTGCTTCAAAAGTGATGTCGCCATCCAGATATAACTTTGCCAACACCGATTCCAGAGTTTGCATTGATTCTTTACCACCCGTTTGGATAAAGCCATACATTTGTGCAGTTTTACCTTCACGGATGAGGTTAGAAATCGCAGGCGTTACCACCATAATTTCCTGAGCCATCACGCGCCCAAACTGCCCTGGTTGTGGATTATGTCGCTGGACAAGAGTTTGGCTCAATACAGCCACAAGGGAGTTAGAAAGTTGAACCCGAATTTGTCCTTGTTGCTCTGGTGGGAATACATCCACCATGCGATCTACAGTCTGAGAAGCGGAACTGGTATGTAATGTCCCAAATACAAGATGTCCTGTTTCAGCAGCAGATACGGCTAGCTGAATCGTTTCTAAGTCACGCATTTCTCCGACGAGAATTACATCTGGATCTTCTCTCAGCGCTGCTTTTAATGCATTTGCAAAGGTTTTAGTATCTTCCCCAACTTGACGCTGGTGGATTACACTTTTTACGGATTCATAGACAAATTCAATCGGATCTTCAACCGTGAGAATATGTTCGGCGCGAGTTTTGTTGATCGTTTGGATCATCGCGGCTAAGGTCGTGGTTTTACCCGAACCCGTTGGTCCCGTAACTAACACTAGTCCACGCGGCTTTTCACTCAGTTCACGCACAATCGGTGGTAAGTTGAGATCGTCCATGTCGGGAATCTTAGAAGAAAGCGCCCGTAGGCAAGCAGCATAGGTTCCCCGATCTTTATAAACATTAACCCGAAATCTGGCGAGTCCCTTAACCCCATAGGAGCAGTCTAGCTCCCAGTTTTGTTCGAGAGCTTTACGCTGATTGTTATTCAGCATCGCAAAAATCAAGCGCTGACATTCTTCAGGGGTCAGCGGATCTCGATCGGTACGGGTGAGGTGACCATTAATACGAATGTAAGGGGGCAGCCCTGCGGAGATGTGGAGGTCAGAACCTTTACGTTCTACCACCTCTTCCATCAAGTCTTCAATGATGTAGTCCATTACCATAGCGGGCTATTCTCCTGATCTAATCCTAATTAATTGCATGGTTCCCTATATAGCCTCTAAAAACTGCGATAAGCGCAAACTTTAAAACCAGTATTTGAGCCTTGCGCTTCGCGCAAGGCTCAAATACTATCTAGAAAGTTCTCGGCGTGGTGCAGTACGGGCATTCAATTGTTTCGGGTGTGAGCATAGCATCACAGTTGTCACATTCCAGTCCTTTGCCGCGTCGGGCGCGTTCTTCTGCTTCACGTCCTTTGTCTGTATATACAACTCGCAGCACCTCATCTAGAGTAGTTGCTCCTTGTCGTACCAAGTCAAAGGCGTATGCCATAAGAGTTTTCATGCCCTCTTGGACAGCAATTTCTTTGATTACTTCGGTAGTTGCACCTTTGTTGATCGCACTTTGCAAGCGTTCGGTCATTTTCATGATCTCGTATACCCCTGCACGCCCTTTGTACCCAGAACCACTACATTTTGGACATACTCGTTGTCCGGGCAGCATGGCATCGCGGTTGACGATATTGGCTCGGTAGAAGGTTCTTTCAAGATCGCTGCTGGGTAACCCGAAGCGATCGAGTTCTTCTTGGCTAGGATTGTAAGGAATGCGGCAGTTGTCACAGATTCGGCGAAGTAGACGTTGGGCAAGAACACCAATGATCGCGGTGCTTGCCATAAATGGCTCTACGCCCATTTCTTCGAGGCGAGCAATACTGCTAGGTGCATCGTTGGTGTGTAGTGTCGTGAGAACTAAGTGACCTGTTAGCGCCGCCTCGATCGCCGTTTTCGCTGTTTCCGCATCTCGTGTTTCACCAACAAGGATTACGTCAGGATCTTGCCGTAAGAAGGCGCGGAGAATGCTGGCAAAGGTCATCCCCTTTTCACGCAGGACTTGGCACTGAGTCAAACCAGGTAAGTTATATTCAACAGGATCTTCAGCAGTACTGATGTTGATACCAGGATCATTACATTCAGCAAGAGTCGAGTATAGGGTGGTAGTCTTGCCTGAACCTGTGGGACCTGTAACCAAGATCAATCCATAGGGGCGTTTGGCAAAGCTTTGCATCAGTTCCAAGCTTTCAGGATCGCTGATCAGCTTGTTGAGTCCAAGCTGCGTATTGGAGTTATCCAGAATCCGCAAAACTACTTTTTCCCCATTTTGAGTGGGACAGGTATTGACGCGGAAATCCACCCGCCGACCTTGGAAGTTGCGCTTCAGTTTGCCATCTTGAGGGACGCGCTTTTCAGCAATATTCAGGTTGGAGATAATCTTAAAGCGCGAGATGACAGCATTGACGATGTTACGTGGTAAGCGCTTGCCTTCACTCAGGAAGAAGTATTCGCGCAGTACGCCATCTTTACGAAGACGGATGCAAAGGTCTTTTTCTTGTGGCTCGATGTGGATATCTGAACATCCTTCTTTGAGCGCTTTAACGAGAATTTTATCGACGAGACTGATGATTGGAGCGGAATTTTCGCCGCCCACCATGAGTTCATCGCCATCATCTGCGCCAGTGATATCTTCGCTAAAAACATCATCTTTAACTTGGAGATCTTCGTCGCTGATTGCTCCTTCAGCCTTAGCACTCTTGTTAACTTGAAATTGAACAATATTGTCAAAGGTGCGATGAAAATCTTCACGGGAGATCACGCGCCGAACGATTGTGATGTTTTTAAGTAGGCGAGCAATCTCATTTTGGACTTTGTAGCTGTCGGGAGAGACTACAGCGATCGTAATGCTATTTTCAGTCTTAACTAGCGGTAATACTTCGCAGTCCCGACAAGTGGAAATTGGAATAATGTTAGAGTCGAGTAAAGCGCTGAGAGTGGGAATATCAAATTTGTCAATTTCGACATCGGGATCGATCGGTTCAATGCCGTAAAGAACCCGCAGTTCAAAAAGTTGTTGGCGCTTGTAATAGCGGGTAATGTCTGGAGCCAGTTGCTGCCCCAGAATTTGCTCTAGGACGCTGAGGAATGGAACATTTTGTTCTTGGCTATCTTTGACAGCGCGATCGAACTGGTCGGAGGTGGCATGTCCTGCTTGAATCAGTTTGCTCTCGAAGGGAGTTCGACCTCCCCGTTTTGCCAGAGCTTTAGTTTTATTTCTGCTTGCGGCGGTGGTTGGCGCTTGATCTGATGTATTCATAAGCCCAAGATTTCCTAAGAGTTCATTACCCAAGTGAGATTAGATTTTGCGATCGCAAAGTAATATGAGGTGCGATCGCAAAGCAATGTAAGGCGATCATAGCTGTTTGCATAACTATATTGGGCAAAAATAGCACAAGTGTTTCATAGTTTTACAAAATAAGCTAAAAATTTGGGTGATCGCCTACATAAAAAATTCTCCCTAAGAATGGGAGATATTACAAAGCGCTATCTCCCATTCTTGATGAGGACTTGCCATCGAACTTTGGGATTTTGAGCAAGCAATTGAGAGATGGCGATCGCCCCTTTTTGATTTAAGTGGCTAGGATCTGAAAAAAGGTCAGCTTGATTGAGAATCGCTTGGGAAAGATCGAGATAGGTAAAACCTTCACGTAAGGAAAGTTCTTGCATTCTGCCATTGAAATTAGCTTCATATTGAGTGCGAATTTGATCGAGATAGGTGGCATGTAAGGGCATATTCACGACCAAAAGCTCGATATTATTGCGGCGACAAAAATCAACTACATTGGCAAAAGCCTCGAATTGGGAACCATTGGTCTCAAAGTTGCGATAGTCAAGATCGTAATCCCCAGGGACTTGGGGGAATTTTTGGAAATAGGTGTTGGGATCGAAGGTGACATCAAAAGAGACAAAGCCTTTGGAGTCAAGAGCAGTGACGGTGCTGGGCATGGTCGCCGCAATTAAGGCTTCGCTATTGCTGAGCATATGCGTATTACGATCAAATTTCTTGACTAGCGAAGTCCGAATTTCTTGCCGTTTAGAAAAGGTAGTAAAAAGAAGGTCAAAGGATGTGGCGATCGGACTTGGTGATGTGGTCGCGATCGCACTTTGATTAGCTATAGGATCAAGATTCCGATCTGTATTTTTGAGGGTTTCCTGCAATTGCTTATAGCCAACCGAAGCCGTAATTTCCTCATAGGTAAGATCATTGCGACTACTATTAAAAGCTCTCAATCCATCAGCCCAAATAATTAGACGTGGTAGTTGAGACGGTGAGAGTATTTGCGTAATTTGCAGGTTCACCACCTTAGCAGTTGCACCATCAATACCAAGATTGAAGACGCTGATATTTTTGTAGCCTTTGTTGATCAGTGTTTTTTCTAAGGTTTTTGGTTCGATGCCCCGCAAAGCTCTCGAACTACCCACAATTAAAACTTCTGGCGATCGCTGTTTATTGGTGGTCTGCCAATCCAGCAGGGCTAATTTTTCATTGAATAAAGCAATATTAAAATTGGGAGCAGGTTTTTTGATAAGCCCCTTTTCAGGAGAGGTTTCTGGCAGGTTGACTGGTACATCAAGTTTGGAATCGGCGATGATAAATTTGGTTGACTGCTCGGGCTGAGCGTAATTACTCAGCGTCCGATCAATGGCGATCGTTGAACCAATACCGATCGCTAAGCTTGCCATACAAGCAGATAAGGAGAGCATCTTCGGTTCAGTTTGTCCTAGCCATTTCAGTCCAAAGATAGCTTGTCCGACCGCCAGTAATTTCGTCCCTGCATATCCGCTTAGTTTCTGCCAAGCATTAGCTTCATTTACATCTTCACTAATAAACTCAATGCTTTGCTCTTGTTCATCTTCGATCGTTGCTAATTCGTCATTACTGGAGTTCTGTATCCCGATCGCTAACAAGTCAATTTCAAACGACCAACTCGGTTTTTTCTCACCGATGACGCGGCTGGATACTGTTACTGATTGAAAATATTCTGATGCACTCACGGTTCGCAAAGTATTTAACATAGGCAGCACTATCTCTGCTTGCAAAATCGCAGTGCGCGTCTCACATAGTAAATTTAGGCAGTTATTTTGGAGCAGCAACTTCAGCTTAGTTTGAGCAAGTTTTGGGGCTAGTTGCGGATCTTGACGGAAGTTGGTCAATAATGCGGCGATAATTTCGGCAGCGATGATTGCCGATGGGGCGATCGGCAAATCCAGTCCTAACGCCCATGCATTGCCATGCAACTTCAGACGGTGGATTCCTTCGGCATATAAAACTGAACTTTCTAAATCCTGTGTGCTTGGGGCGATCGCCTCTAATATCTTGGTTGCACAGGTGACCTCTCGATCTTGACTATAAAGATATAAACAATCCCCTTTTTGTTTGGTATGTGAAAGTTTTATCCCTGCTAATTCCTCGGTCAAAATGCTTGGTGACGACTCTCGCACCAAAGTAGGCTTGCTCGTAGAAGCATTCAAGCGAGGATTGGGCAAACGAGAGGGTTGATTCGCATCCGTACCTGCATCTGTACTTGAATCTAGGCTTGGTGTTAGTAGTGGATTTGCATCTAAGGATGATGTTATTTCCATTGGCTATTTGAGGAGGTCAGCAGGATAAAAAATTTGCTACAAGGTTAGCACGGCGACTCCAAAACAAGACAAAAAGTTGTTTTACAAGACAACATACGGCGCTTTGCGCCCTATGTTGTCTTGTTTGTTTACTCATCCAAATGTTCAGAAACGGAGCGATAAAGTTCTAAAACATGGTGATCGAGGAGTTGGTAATAGACTTTGCGCTTACTTTTGCGATAGCTAACTAAACGCATGGTGCGTAAAACTCGCAACTGATGAGATACCGCCGACTCACTCATGCCTACTACAGCCGCAAGATCATGAACGCAAAGCTCCTGCTTGGATAAAACTGAGAGAATCCGCAGACGATTAGGATCGCTCAACATTCCGAAAAATTCCGCCATGGCTTGCGCTTTCTCGGCTGGCAAAATCTCATTAACTAAATCCTGTAATGCTTCAGGGGCGATCGCATGGAGATCGCAAGTAGGCAAGTGCTCAATGGAAAGTGCAGAAGAATTTAGCATTGTTACATTTTACAAAAAAAGTGATCGCTTTTTTAATTCACCTTGATATATGAACGTATATTCATATATAATAAATTCAATTGAATAGGATTAAATAAATGACAACTCTCACGGAAACTAAATGCGCTTGCCCTAAATGTACTTGTACCGTCTCCCTAGACACGGCGATCATGGCAAATGGCAAACCATATTGCAGCAAAGCTTGTGCCGATGGACATCCTGAAGGATCAGCAGGTTGTCAAAAATCTGGTTGCGGCTGCGGTTAGATTTTATCGACATAGAAAACTGGACGCTTTGTACCCAGTTTTTTAGATAATGGTGGCGCTTAGCGCCGCCATTATCTTTTGGTTTTATGTCTTAGAAGTCATTTAAGAATTGCCTAGATCCCCCAATCCTCCCTTAAAAAAATAACGGGTACACACAAGTCTCTCTGTCTATATTTCAATGTATCTAAGTCCCCTAAATTCTCCAATTCTGGGGGGCTTTGAAAAAATTTTATTTTCTTGTTCCCTTAGAATTGGGGGCTAGGGGGCGAATAAATAAGGAGCAAGGGGCTTTACCTACTTGCTTCTTTTTGGCTTTTGGTTACAGAATAGAAGCAATCATTCGCTTCACCAAAATTCAAGATGCTGAATTTAAACGAAATTATGTCGCTTGCTCGCCCGATCGCTTGGGGTGCAGGAGATATTCTGATGAAGTACTATCAAGAGCCTCAAGACTTAGAAATCACGTTTAAGGGGGGCGAAGAGGGCAATGTGACTTCCGCAGATTTGGCTGCCAATGATTTCATTTTGAGCCAGCTTAAGCAATCCTTTGGCACAGATAATTTTGCGTACCTGAGCGAAGAAACTGAGGACAATATCGATCGCCTCGAACATGAATGGGTATGGATCATTGATCCGATGGATGGCACGAGTGACTTTATTCGTCGGACTAATGAGTTTGCGGTGCATATTGGCTTGACCTATCGCCAACGTCCTGTCCTAGGACTCGTGGCAACTCCTGCCCAAGATCGCCTATTTCAGGGCATGTTAGGCAATGGGGCATATATCGAGACTAGAGATGGTTTGCAGCAACGTATCCAAGTTTCTAATAAAGTCGAACTCAATCAAATGGTGGTAGTGGCAAGTCGTAGCCATCGCAATTATCAACTCGAAAGTATTCTTCAGCAATTGCCCAAGGCTGCCGAAATTGCGGTTGGTAGCATTGGCGGTAAATTTGCGGCGATCGCCTCAGGTAATGCTGATGTCTATATCTCTGTTTCAGGCAAATCTGCGCCTAAGGATTGGGACTATTGCGCTCCTGAAATTATCTTGACGGAGGCTGGCGGACAACTTACTCATTCTGATTTGTCATTGCTGTCCTATAACAATCTCGAATTGCGTCAGTGGGGAACGATCGTGGCAAGCAACGGTCATTGTCATCGTGAAATATGTCAAATTAGCCAAGATGCGATCGCGCCGATCAAAAAGTAGGATAGACCTTGTATAGCAAAAAAAGAGTTAGCTAGTACAAACCAAAACCCAAGAATCGAGTGGCGGCGCTTCGCGCCGCCACTCGATTCTTGGGTTTTATGTCCTCGGCAAAACTTGCTTTGCTATACATGCTACTTTTTGTAGAAATTATTCGGTAAAGTTAACACACTTAGAAATTTAAGGAACAATGGGCTTAAGCCCATTGTCTGATTTGATTATGAAATTACAAGTAATTTTGATTGGTGCTGCTGTAGTCGTTGGCGTAATGGCTGTTAGCAATCCTAGTAAAGAGCGTTACATCGAGTACGCAACTGAGCAATTCTCGGAAACGGGTAAAACCTCCATTTGTGCTGGAGATAATATCCCGATCGCGGCTCAGCAATCATGCAAATTTGTGATCTCTCAGGGGAAAGGTGCGATCAAGTTATTGGTTGAAAACTCGACTAAGCAGCAAAGTTTTGTAGTACTCAGTCTTTATGAAACTGATATGCCTAACAAAAAAGTAACCACAGTAGGAGCCTTTGGCAATTTCTTCATGTTCAAATAAAAAAGGCGGTGCATTGCACCGCCTTTTTTATGGATTTTGCTGATCGAATTTTTCCAAGGTTTTCCAGACTGATTGCAAAAGCTTATCTAGCCCCTTTTTGGAAGCCGCCGAAATGGCGAGAATCGGTAGATCAAACTGCGCGGCGATCGCCTCCACATCTTCAGGCAACATGGCATCAATCTTATTCAGAGCCAGAATTTGTGGTTTATCAGCTAAGCCATGCCCATAAGCATCTAGCTCTTCTTGAATGGTGTGATAAGCCGCTAGGGGATCATCTTGAGTGACATCGATCAAATGAATTAATAGTTTTGTGCGTTCCACATGGCGCAAAAAGTCATGCCCCAAGCCAATCCCCTCAGATGCACCTTCGATTAATCCTGGAATATCCGCAAATACGATCCCATCACCTGACGGTTTAGAGACGACACCCAAGTTTGGCACGAGCGTAGTGAAAGGATAATCAGCAATCTTGGGACGGGCTGCCGATACAACAGAAATCAACGTCGATTTACCCGCATTCGGTAAACCAATGATCCCGACTTCGGCAATTAGCTTTAGTTCTAAATAAAGATTAAGTTCTTCCCCTGGTAATCCAGGTAAAGCGTAGTCAGGGGCGCGATTTTGATTGCTCAAAAAGTATTTATTGCCCAAGCCGCCTTTACCACCTTTCGCCACAAACAAAGTTTGATCAACCTCAGTCAGATCGCCTAAAACCTCGCCTGTTTCTTCATTCATCACCACTGTACCGACAGGGACTTTGATCACGCGATCGCTACCCTTGCGACCCGTCATATTGCTGGGACCACCACGTTCGCCATCTTCAGCTTTAAAAATATTCTCGAAGCGAAAGTCTAGAAGGGTTTGCAGATCGGTTGTTGCTTGTAAGATCACCGAGCCACCATTGCCACCATTACCACCCGCAGGGCCACCTGCAGGCACATATTTCTCGCGGCGAAATGCAACTAGCCCATCGCCACCATCACCAGACTTGACATGTATCGTAACTCGATCAATAAAATGCATTACTAACTCAATTGCTTGCTCTGTGTAACCAAGACAATCCACTTAACTTGCAGGATTATCTTCACTGGTTTTATCTCTATTATGCAGTGATTGCGGTAGTAATAAAACTAGATTAGGCTGTGTGAGCATCTTGAATAATGCTAAGGCTTACCAAATGTGGGATTACCTTTTTGCGGATAGCATTCTATAGATATTCCGCCACTATCAGCAGATTTTTGGGCTAAAGCAAAATTAAGAACGCCTAAACAAATTACAACATCAGTTCAAATCGATCCCGAAACCTTTGCATGGTTCCAATCACAAGGCGAAAATGCATCTCAGCAAATGTCAGTCGCATTAAAGATTTATGCAGAAGCTCACAAGTCTTATGTCACAACTGCAAAATCTTAAATCCCTAAAAACTTCAAGCGATCGCCTCAATCATCAATACCTCTAACACACAAGCGATCGCCTCCTGTTTGCTGCTTAAATATTACCATGCTAGTATGCCAAATAAGGTATATTAGCATGGTAACAAATCAAAAAAATAAATGACCCAGAATCAAATTTCTGAAGTTATTCAAGGTGGGACGAATGTGTTTGAAGATTTGGGGTTTGCTCCTGAAGAGGCTCTCAATCTCAAAATTCGGGCTGACTTGATGTTGAATATTAAGCGATTCATTCAGTCTCAAGGATGGACGCAAAAGCAAGCTGCTTTGTTTTTTGGTGAAACTCAGCCTCGGATTAGTGATTTGATGAATGGTGATATTGAGAGGTTTAGTATTGATAAGTTGGTGATGATGTTGGTGCGTGCGGGTATGGATGTGAGATTTGAAGTAAATTAACTCAAGATGATTGTTTTACTCTAATGAATAAGAACTAGGTAAAAAATTCTAAATCAAGGTAATAAATAATAGATGTATCGTAACTCTTCAATAACAAGAGGTCTGAGCCATGACTGAATTACTTGAACGTGTGATTGAGCAATTAAAAATACTTCCTGCTGATGAGCAAGATGCGATCGCTGCCCGTTTTCTTGCGGAAATAGAAGACGAAAAATCTTGGAAGGCTCGTTTTTCTAAGACAACGGATGATCAATGGGATAATCTGGCTGCTATGGCACGTCAGGAAATCACTTCTAAAGATCTAAATTAAGAAATTTTTTCATGATTTTCTTCCATCACTGACAGCAAGAAATCGCGCAATTTATCACGTCCTAGACCTCGATAAACATTCACTTCACAGCAAATATTTTGAGGTTGCTCAGCTTTGGCAAAGCGGACAATACCTTTAGATGGTTCGTCGGCATAAATTAATGGAAGTTCTGCTTTTCTGAGAATTGCTGCTTTTTTGCGATCTGCCTCTTGTCTATCAGGTAAGTCATGATAAGGGCTTTGGCGTTCTATCGCGATTACAGGTAAAGAAAACATAGCTTCATGGCGACAAATCAAAATATCGAGAGAGCTACAGCTCTTGATAAATCTCTGTAATTCATAATGGAGACTTGCTTCTAGTCCATTTTTCTGAACTATACGCGCAAGGGAAACTTCAGGAAATAAACGGTATTGAGTTTTATCTTGCAAAACCCCTTCAATCAATTCCATTAAGCAAATTTGTCCCTGATGAAGAAAAGATTTTCCTTCTTGAACTTGGCTTGTGTACATACTATATTCTCGATTTGTAATGGCTATAGTTGTTGTTTAAAATTCAAAATCTTCATAGGATTTTGGCTCAGGTTTGATGATCTTAACCTCCTTAAATGAGTTTTCAGGTTTTTCTCCATTTGAACGGAAGAAAGTTTCAATATTAGCCTTTATTTCAGACAGAAAGCTTGTAAGTGGTGAAATATCAGACAGAGAAATTCTAGAAGTTGATGGAAAGCGTTGATCTGTAGTCAACTCATAGCAAATATTCTGTTCGAGCATATCTTTAAATACTGGAGCATATCCAGAATAAGGCAACTCAAAGGAAAAAGAGTTGTCGGTTGAATATAAATTTTCTTCAAAAATGGATACACGTGGTTCTTTGTCTTTCATTACTTCAGTCAATCTACCAACAAAATCGGGCTTCTCAGAGACTGGAATATATAATTCTCTGCTAATTTCTTCATTCTCTCCATCATGGTGACCATAGTCTTGCCACTCATACCAATAAATTTTAACTTGATGACCACTCCATATTCTTTCATGAATAGATAAGGCAAGTTCTGATTGTTGCTGCACAACGTACATAGCAACTTTTGGACGCTTAGAATCAGTCTTAGGAATAATCGTTGCGTACTGTTTACGATATCTAACTTCGTATAAATCCTTTAAACCAAGTTCATCTAATATCGCAATTACCGTCTCAATCGTTGGTATGCCAGAAGAATTAACTCCTGTATTTTCTGCGGAAGATAATTCTTCCTGATGGAGCAAATCACTGATACCCAATAAAGACTGGAGTTGCTTGATATCCCAAGCGATCTTTTGAGTACCATCATCGAGCGTTAGTAGCTCAACATTTATGGGTTGTCTGTTAACGATCCTCATATACCCAAACACACTAATTTGACTGCTTGGATTCATCCTAACACACTAATTTGGCTTTTTGGGTAAATTTTGTGGAAAGTTTTTTAGTTGGCAAAAAATTCACTGTACTTTTTGAGGCATAAGGCTTTTAAGCCATTATCTAAAAATAGATCATTAAACGAATATTTTCCAAATCAATATATTGCAAACTGGTGATAGTTATCATTACAGCTTGTTTCAGTACGTTAAACTAAAGATTAGTAGCGCGATCGCTCTAGTAAAGTGAGACTTAATACCGATGTCATACAGCGAATTTAAAACGATCACAAAAGTACAGGAAAAATTTAGCTTGATGGTGAAAGAATCGGAAAATCTATTTGTGGATATTCAGCCAGTGACTATCTGCAACAAACCCTCAAACGTGATCTCTCCATTGCCAATGCCATCAATACCGAAAAAGCTAGATCAGAACTATTAATTGCACCCATACACCTAGAAATCCGTCAAATTTTTCATGAACAAGTTGGATTTTTCTCTGGTACAGAATTTAGTACGGTGAAGTTTTTCAATGCTGTCCGCGCCAAGTCTTGGGGTATCGTTGTTGGTACGCAACAATCGTAAACTTCAAGATGGACGTACCGTCAAACAGCTTTATCGCCATGGCAAACGCGGACAACAAATTTTACTGGAAGGGCTAACTAAGCCTTTGACAATCTCTTGGTTCTGGCTCAAAAGAGCTGATAGTAAAAGGGAGTTACGCTTTGTGGTCTCTTCTCATCCTTATTCTGGCGCTTATCTGGTGATGTTAGACGTAAGTGTTGGGCGATTGATGGTTTTGAAGAAACCATCAATCATCGTTTTGGTTTGCATTGTTTTGGGCAGTCTACAAAACTTGGCGTTTTTCGTTGGCTGATTCTATCTCTGATTGCTTATCTTTTGGCTCACTGGAGCACTCAATGGTCGCTTCCTCCTGTCTTGGACTGGGAATATGCCTCTGATTTAACCATTTCGGTTTTATTCCCTTCTGTTCTTTGGTAGAAACTTCTCAAATATATCCAAATTAGTGCTGATATTGCTGCTCGTCATGGCTTTGTAATTGTTCTCAAACCTATTCCCACTTAACACTTTTGGGAATGGTGCAAGATCTGAGTTAGGATTTAATGATGAACAACTTGCCCATAAGACCTTTGAACTGCTAACCTCAGAGCAAGCTATCTCTTTCTACTCATCTCAAATTTTTGGGGACGATAAGCGTCCAATTAAATCAAGCATCTTAAATAGCTTAAATTTAACTGCATTACTAGAGAAAGAATGAAACTCCAAACCGTTAAATATGACTCTCTATTTACCCACTTAGATTTTCGTTCTAAGTTAGTAGTGATGCTCTCAGTTACTATCCTTGCCTTTCTTTGGGAAAGCCCGATCGCAGGTGGGATTTTGATGCTGAGTGTAATTGCTTCCTGTGTTCTAGCTGGAGTTAGGCTCAATTATTTAGGAACTATTTTAAAGGTGATGATTCCTTTTTACATTTTTCTGATTTTAAGTATGGGATTTTTTAATGTGGAGCAGGTTAAATTACTTACGAGTAAATCAGAACTAACGCCTCTATTGATTTTGCCACAAACATGGTGGCTAATTGGTGGGGCGAAAATGAGTTTAGAGGGAACGCTCTACGGATTGAATATTGTCTTTAAGACCCTGACGATGATTTTAGTGATTCCGTTAGCAATTTTTACGACAGATGTTAATCAAATGACGGTGGGCATGGTACGTGCCAAAATCCCTTACAAAGTAGTGTTTATCTTTTCATCAACCTTGCGGTTTGTACCTCTTTTATTGGAGGAAGTGCAATCAATCATTGAGTCACAGCGCTTACGTGGTCTAAACTTTGAGAAAATGGGATGGCTAAAAAAAGCGCAGGTCTATGCCAAAGTTGCCGTACCTTTGATTTTAAATTCGCTCTCAAAGTCACAAAAGTTAGAAATTGTCCTGCAATCAAAAGCTTTTTCAGGTAGTTCCAATCGCACCTATTTGCATGAGTCCGCTTTAACCATTCCTGATTACCTTTTAATGATTGGTTCTAGTTTGTTATTTGTAACGGCGATCGCTTTATATTTTGGGTTAGGTATTGGCAAATTTGCATGGTTACTCTATACCTAAAAGCGGCACAAAGCGCCACTTTTAGGCTAAAGGATCTAAACTTTTGGCAGATCGGGAAATGCTTCTGCAACAGCAGCATAAACGATTTGACCATTCTGAACATTGACACCTTTTGCCAAAGTGCGATCGCGTTTAATTGCCTCCAAACCAAAATCCGCTAAAGCACAAGTATAGGGAAGCGTGGCATTAACCAAAGCTTGCGTGGCAGTCCAAGGTACAGCCCCCGGCATATTCGGCACGCCATAATGCAGGACTCCTTCTTCTTCATAGACAGGAGATGTATGGGAGGTAGTTCTTACCGTTTCAATACAACCACCTTGATCGACTGCCACATCAACAATTACAGAATGCGATCGCATTTTTTGAACAAGTTCTCGTTTTACTAAAGTCGGTGCGCGTTTTCCAGTAATTAACACCGCGCCAATGACGAGATCAGAAGATATTACTGACTCGGCGATATTACTAGCATTGCTATACAACAACTGCACCCGTGAACCAAAGAGAGCTTCCAATTCACCAAGACGATTGAGATTGACATCTAAAATCGTTACCCTTGCTCCCAAACCGATCGCCATTCTTGCCGCTTCAGTGCCAACTACACCACCACCCAGAACCACCACATGACCAGATTTCACCCCAGGGATGCCTCCCAACAAGACACCGCTACCACCTTGTTGAATCGTTAAATAATGCGCTCCAAATTGCACTGATAAGCGACCAGCGATAATGCTCATCGGCACAAGTAAAGGTAATTGTCCATTATCTAATTGCACCGTTTCGTAAGCGATACAGGTTGCACCTGACTTGATTAAAGCTTCCGTTAATCGGCGATCGGCTGCGAGATGCAGATAGGTAAACAGAATTAATTCTTTGTGGAGCAATGCATATTCACTAGGCAAAGGCTCCTTGACTTTGACCACCATTTCTTGAGCGTAAACCTCTTGAGGAGTTGCAACAATTTTTGCGCCTGCTTGGATATATTCATCATCACTAAAACCAGAACCAAGTCCAGCATTTGTCTCTATAAAAACTTGGTGCGATCGCGCAGTTAATGTCGCTACGCCCGCAGGTGTCATTCCCACCCGAAACTCACGATCTTTAATTTCGTTCGGTACGCCGATCTTCACGGTTATTTCTCCTAAGAATTCAAGCCTATTATCTCCTATGCGTTATAGCGATCGCCATTAACATCGCCATAATGTATCGCCATTCATAAAATAGCAGCAGCACTTTGCACTGCCACCTCTTTTTACAGCAATTATCAATCCAATGAATCACAAGAAATTTTTGAAAGGATTGCGAAGCAATCCTTTCAAAAATTTCTTGGTTTGGGTTTGAGCGCAAAGCGCTGCAATCTTTATGTCTTAACTGTACTAGCGTTAAATTTCCTTGAAGGTGTCTTTCAAAACTGTCCGAGCCGCTAATTGACTTCTAGTGGAAGATAAAATCTCAGCCTCACGTCGCAACCTTGCAGCCGTATCAAGGGTTTCCAATAATGATTGCTGCTCTAGACTTGCACCCTGAAAATTGCTGGCTACCCAATAGGACAATTCGATTGGACTACGGGGGATTTTCGGTAACTCTATTTCTTGATCGGTAAGCTTTTGCGATAGACGGATCACATCATTAAGCAACTCACGCACTTCTGTTGCTAATAAAAATGGTGCATCATTACTAGGCTCATCTTCAATCCATTCCACTAAACCTACTCGATAGGGAGTTTCGCGCACATATTCCAACACTCGAAAACGCTGTTGTCCCATGGTCAAAAGTTTAAAGCGATCATCTGGCAAACGATGATACTGCACGATTTGGGCGACACAGCCAATATTTGCAGGTTTGCCCGTCTCTGAGTCCCACATTAATACCCCAAACATGCGATCGCTTTCCAGCACCGTATTGATCATCATACGATAGCGATACTCAAAAATATGAAGCGGTAGAGACTGTCCCGGAAATAGTACCAACTCAGGTAAAGGGAACAGCGGCAATTCACGAACTGAAATCGATGATGAAGTCATTGTTACGAAACTTGGCACTAGTTAAGACGCTTTAACTAGTTTAGCTTGAGTTTTATGGCGATCGCCAAATAAATTAAGACGCTAATAGCAAAGGCGGCGCGAAGCGCCGCCTTTGCTATTAGCTTAAGGAAATTCTCTAGGGTTTTCTTCATCACGGACATGAAAGCGAAATCTTGCTTGCTGAATACAAGGACGCATCTGCTCGTATAGCTCCCTTACATCAATCGGTAAGCGCTCTAATAGTATTTTAGGAGCAGAGATATCACGGGTCAGCAACAGCATATTTCCAGTACCCATGATGCGCTGATTTAGAGGCTTCTCTAACTGAATATCATCAACTTGGTAAATTTCTAGAGTTTCGATATCTTTTGAGAAAACTCCCCGTTCTATAACAATTCTTTGTGATGTAATCAGATATTGCGTATTGATCGACTGCAACCAATACCAGAGCGCACCAATACCTAAGGTAAAAATCGAAACCAGCACTCTTGTCACACTCCCAATAACCGCAGGATGACCTTTAAAGAGAATGCGCTCATCGGGTAGAGGTACTTTTGTCATAGAAAAATTTGCCAGTTAGTTGCTAATTTTATGATATTTTACAGTGCCTTGAGCCTGATCCAACCCAAAAAGAAAAGGCGGCGCTTAGCGCCGCCTCGAGAAGAAAGTTAAAAGCCAAAAGCTCAAAACTATCTATTTTTCTGCGCCCATACACGGATGGGCATACCCCAGACATAAATAAAGCCTTCAGCCGCTTTATGATCGAACTGGTCAGCACTGGTGTAAGTTGCCAAGTCTTCGTCATAGAGGGAGTTCACCGACTGACGACCGACAATAATCGCACTGCCTTTATGGAACTTGACGCGCACGGTTCCACATACACGCTCTTGGCTACTATCAATGAAAGCATCAAGGGCAGTTTTGAGCGGACTATACCAAAGCCCGTTGTAAATCATCTTGCCGTAGGTATCCTCGATACCCCGCTTGTATTGAGCGAGGTCAGAAGGCAGAGCTAGGCTTTCAAGATCACGGTGAGCGTGGATCAATACCAACATCGCGGGAGCTTCGTAGATTTCACGAGACTTGATCCCCACTAAGCGGTTCTCAACCATGTCAATGCGCCCATATCCATTGTTACCTGCGATCGCATTAAGCGCAGTAATCAACTCCACAGGCTCAAGGGCTTTACCATCAATGGAAACAGGAAGCCCTTTCTCGAAACCAATTTCGGTATAGGTAGGCTCGTCAGGGGTATCGGCGATCGCCTTAGTCATCGCATAAATTTCTTCAGGTGGCTCATTCCACGCATTTTCGAGAGGACCAGCTTCGATGCTACGACCGAGCAAGTTGCGATCAATACTGAAGGGTGAAGACTTCTTGACTGGTGAAGCGATCCCGAATTTTTCACCATAGGCGATCGTTTCTTCGCGGCTCATACCCCACTCACGAGCAGGAGCAAGCACTTTAATATCAGGATTAAGTGCGGCAATCGATACATCAAACCTTACTTGGTCATTGCCTTTGCCTGTGCATCCATGTGCTACAGCATCAGCACCATATTCTTCGGCTGCTTCCACCAAAATCTTAGCAATCAGAGGACGCGCTAGAGCCGTAGTTAGAGGATAACGATTTTCATAAAGCGCGTTAGCTTTAATCGATGGGAAAGCATAGTCTGTGACAAATTCTTTAGTTACATCTCTGACCAGAGAGACCGATGCTCCTGAATCAAGAGCCTTTTGCTTGATGGGATCTAACTCATCGCCTTGTCCTAGGTCTGCTGCAAGGGTAATGACTTCTTCAACACCCCATTCTTGCTTGAGATAAGGAATGCAAACAGATGTATCAACGCCGCCCGAATACGCAAGTACGACTTTTTTCGCCCGACCCATGAATCTCTCCTGAACCCATTGCTAAACCTAAAAAAGTAGCCCGGGTACTACGCCTATCTCAAGCATCCCTTAGTGCTGCTGTCTTCCGACCCTGACACGATTCGGGCGTTGCGATCGCATAGATCCGAGCCATTTACAAGATTAGCACTAAGGGGGAACGTTACACCAGTAGTTAAGCCAATTGTTGGCAAATCCACACAATCACCTTTGGGCGATCGCCCAAAAAAGGAAAAAGCGGTGTAATGCACCGCTTTTTCCTTTCATGTGAAGAGGTTCTGTTTCGATTGTTCTAGCTGCTGCCAAAGCTCCGCGACTTGTAAGTACGCTTCCTGTGATGAGATTTTACCGCCTGTTTCTAGACCGCAAATGATACCGACACGATGGGAAAACTCTTGCAGATTAGCATTGAACACTAAGTTCTCTGGCGTAAATTTACCGTAGTAACGAGACTGTGGAAACAGACATTGGGTGTTTGTAGACATAATTTTCCCTCTTTAAGATTACAAATAAGAGCGACTCCAGATAGTCTAGGAATATCCTGCCAAAGCAATGTATACAGATTTGTAAAACACATCACCTTGATATGAGAAACATATTTTTATCACTACTGGTCTAAGCAACTAAGCATGATTTAACTTTGATTAACCTAATCTTAACCTAGATTTAATCTAATATGACTGTCTGCTTTGTGATAAGTTCCCCATATATTTGTGATCTAGATCTCTACAGCCTTCCTATCAAAAATCGATACATACAGAGCTTCGCACCCGCATTATCCATAAAACCAAAAAGATGAGATGTGGCGCGCCGCGCCACATCTCATCTTTTTGGTTTTATGGTAATAATCAAGACTGATAACAGCTATAAAATGGATAGTAAATCTGAGATTAATCATGCCTGCCGAAACTTGGCGCTCCCTATAAAATCATGGCTCGATTAACAGTGCAAAGGGCTAACCATCTTGACTTCAAGGCAAAATATGACTCTATTTAAACCAGCGATCGCTCTTATGAATCGCCTGAAATATCCTCGGAAATTTTTTCTGATCAGTCTATTATTTGTGCTGCCATTAGCATTAGTAATGACTTTACTAATATCGGAACTAGATAGCCGCATAGAGTTTACGCAAAAAGAGATCTATGGCACTGCTTACCTGCGTCCTCTCAATCAGTTATGGCAATATATCCCCCAAAGGCAGTTAATCTTACAACGTCAGTTTTATAAAAATTCTCAGGATTTAAAGACAGCATCCTCATCTCAGGATTTACCAAAATTACAAAAGAAAATTGAGGAAGAATTCATTAAGCTTGCAGATATTGATCGCCAATTTGGGCAAGGTATGCAAGCCAGTGAGAGGCTCAGAGATATCAAGTTTAAGTGGCAGGGCTTGCTGGATGGACAAGAATTTTTAGGATTTCGGAATCACGATGCGCTGCTCGAAGAAATTAATCTGTTTCGCAGACATGTAGTTGACTTTTCCAATCTAATTCTTGACCCAGACTTAGACACTTATTACTTAATGGATGCGATCGCCGTTAAACTACCTGAGATGCAAAAGCTACTGTACAAAATGATGTACGCAGAAGCAGAAATTGTATTTAAGCAAGAACTGACCAGCGAAAAAAAAGCGGGACTAATTTCCCTAATTAGTTTACTGGGTGATTACAACAGCGAACTTGCAGCTAATCTAGAACGGGCTTTTCAAAATAATCCTCGTGGTAATCTTCGCGATGCTTTGGCCGTGCATCTCCGCAATTTTGTTGTCAGTGTCAGTGAGGTGAATACTTATATTAGTCAATTTTCAAGTCAAGACAATAAGATTTCTGTAATTGAAAATTTTTATTATCAAGAGATGGAAAGAACTTTAGAGGATAGTTTTACTCTCTGGCAGAAAATTATTGAACATCTAGATGATTTACTAAAGGCTCGCATTCAAGGATTTCAGGATCGCAAACAATTTATTTTGACGTTTGTGGCAATAGTAATGGTTAGTATTATCTATCTATTTGTGGGGTTTTATCTTTCGGTAATGCGAACAGTCCATCAGTTAGACATTGCTTCTAAACAGATGACATCAGGGGGGGCAATTTCTATTAAGCTTGACAGTAAAGATGAGCTATCGATGGTTGTGCGATCATTTAATAATGTGGCGATCGCCCTCAGAGAGTCCGAAGAAAAATATCGCAGTATTTTTGAGAACTCGGTTGATGGAATTTTCCAAACGACCGTCGATGGTAGATATCTGAGTGTTAATCCTGCATTAGCAAGAATTTACGGCTTTGATTCAGTTGAGCAGATGTTGGCAGAAATTGTTGATGTGAAGACTCAACTCTATGTTGATCGCGATCGGCGGCAACAGTTTCAGGTACTAATGGACGCAAATGATACCATTACTAATTTTGAGTCACAGATATATAAACGAGATCGCACGACTATCTGGATTAGTGAAAATGTCAGAGCTTTAAGAGATGAACATGGTCAAGTACTTTATTACGAAGGAACTGTCGAAGATATTACCCAGCGGAAGATTGCGGAAATTGCACTGGATGGAGCTAACAAACAAATTCTAGCTTTGAACAATCTTCTTAAATTAGAAAATCTGCGAATGAGTAGTGAACTGGATGTAACCCGTAAACTCCAGCAGATGATCTTACCAAAGGAGCAAGAACTAGAGCTAATTGCGGGATTAGATATTGCAGGATTTATGGAGCCTGCTGCGGAAGTTGGTGGGGATTATTATGATGTTTTACAACAAAACGGGCGGATTAAAATTGGGATAGGCGACGTAACTGGACATGGACTGGAAAGCGGAATGTTAATGATCATGGTGCAGACTGCGGTACGCACCTTATTACAAAGTGAAGAAAATGATCCTGTCCGCTTTCTCGATATCCTTAATCGCACAATTTACGGTAATGTGCAGAGAATGTCATCTGACAAGAACTTAACTCTATCTTTGATTGACTATGAACATGGCAAATTAATTTTGAGTGGTCAACATGAAGAAATGATTTTGGTACGCAAAAATGGAACTTTAGAACGATTTGATACGATTGATTTAGGATTTCCAATTGGATTAGAAGAAGAGATTTTTGGATTTCTGGATCAAAAACATATTCATTTACATGCGGGCGATGTCGTTGTCCTATATACAGATGGGATCACTGAGGCCGAGAATGAAGAGCGACAACTCTATGGTGTAGATCGTTTATGTGAAGTAGTTTGCCAAAATGTTGATGCATCAGCACTGGAGATTCGTCATGCAGTTATAGATGATTTGCGATCGCATATTGGCAATCAAAAAATTTACGACGACATTACATTGCTAGTTCTCAAACAAAAATAAAAAATCTTGAGGGAGTTCGCCCCTTCAGGGCGAACTCCCTCAAATGGGAATCGCTTTGCGATTTCCATTAGATTTTTTCCTCACAGACCCAATGCCACAACGGATGCCTTTTTCCTTTTTCCTTAATCCTTTTTACTTGATCGACAAGCGATCGCTTCTCGCGTTGATTAACTCCCCACAAAATAATCGAACTCTGCCAAACTAAAGTAGCTAGAGTCATCGCTACACATATTCCTAAGCCCATCATTGGCAAGCGATTATAAGCTAGGGTAATGCGTACAGCCGCCCATGTAAAAGCTGCAATCCACAACTCAATATCCGATCGCAAAGCCCAAATACTTGCAGTCCCGACAGTGAGCCAGAGAAAACCATCAAATATCCATCGCAAATAGGTTTGTACTTCGATTAGACGTTGAACTTGACGCTCTAGCAACGGATCTATCAATACCTCAGAGCTAGATTCCGCCAGAGAATCACTATTATCAGAATTCATATATCTGCATTCAAAACATCATCAACTGTAATCTGGAGATCCGCATTAGTACCATCGTCATAGGTTAGATATTCGTCAAATGTCAGCTTACGACTTGTAGTTATAGTCATAGTTTTATACCAGAGACTTACTCACATAATAGCTCTAATGACAAAGGCGGTGCTTTGCACCGCCCTTGTCATTTAGTTTGACTCTAGTGGCTGTTGACTAATTTTTGGAGTCTGGCGACTACGCCACCATGCTAGAAAAATACTGGCATTGAAAATGCTGGAATAAACTCCAGATAAAAATCCAATAATCAAAGCTAGAGAGAAAAATCTCAGGGTTGCCCCACCAAATAAGAAGATAGCAATCAAGGGCAACGTAGAAGTTAGGGTGGTATTCATCGATCGCCCTAAAGTTTGATTAACCGAGGCATTGACTAGATCGTTAAACTTAGTTGCACCTGCATCGATCTTCACATTTTCGCGAATGCGATCGTAAATTACGACAGTGTCATTAACTGAGAACCCACAAATAGTTAACAGAGCCACAATAAATAGGCTGTCGATTTCCACGCCTAGCGTTAACCCAAGAATCGAAAATATACCTGCGGTGACCAACACATCATGGAGCAGCGCAATGAGAGCGAAACTAGCATAATCAGATTGGAAACGAAATGTTAGGTAAATTCCAATACCCGCGAAGGAGAGAGCTAAAGCTAACAATCCATTATTCAGAGCTTGCTGACCGATCGCGGGTCCGACTTCATCAATTTGTGACTTTTTAGCATCAACTTCACCATATTGTTTCAGCGCCTCAGTCATAGATGACAGCAACTTGTCACGTTGTTCCGTTGATAGTCTTGCTGTTCGTACCGATACACCTTGAAGATCTTTGCCTTCAACCGATTGGATGACACTATTAGCAAAGCCTTTACTCTCGATCGCTTGTCGCACTACGGCAATATCTATTTTCTTCCCGCAAGTATTGGGCGCACCACAGGCTAAGCCAAGGGTAAGGCTCGAACCACCAGTAAAGTCGATTCCCAGTCTTAAAGGTGAGCCTAGCTGTTGAAAAGAAATCACCATCGCCACTAGCCCTGCCAAAATTACGGCTGAGGAAATGGAAACATAGAGGCGAGCATTCTTAATTACGTCTAATCTCATAACACCGCACCTGTAGTATTGTCGTTTTTCTTGTCGCTTGCTTTCTCTTCAGCGATCGCATCTATATCAGCATTTGTGGAGATTTTGCCAAAAGCTTTCATACCATAGTATTCAGGCTTACGGAAATTAGGATTACTAATCATTGCTAGCATTAGTGATCGGCTTAAAGTAACTGCGGTAAACATACTAGTCAGCACGCCAACACCAAGAGTTACCGCAAATCCCTTTACAAAGCCCGAACCCAGCCAAAACAAAGTCCCACAAGCAATCAAAGTGGTCACATTACTATCAAGAATGCTTGACCAAGCGCGATAAAAACCTGCTTCAACGGACTTATAAAGTGTACGTCCCGCTTTTAGTTCTTCTCTAGTTCGCTCAAAGATCAGTACGTTCGCATCTACAGCCATACCGATACTAAGGATAAAACCTGCAATACCTGGTAAGGTCAGTACCACACCCAGCAAGCTAAATGATGCAAACGTAATCACCGCATAGGTAATTAGCGCAATATCAGCAACTACACCCAAAATGCGGTAATAAACCACCATAAATACCAAAACTAGCAATAGCCCTGCAACGCCTGCATAAATACTGCTAAGAATGCTATCTGCACCTAATGTTGCCCCGACTGTGCGATTTTCCACAATTTCCACAGGCACTGGCAAGGCTCCTGCACGTAATTGCAGTGCAAGTTCATTGGCGGTATCTAAAGTGAAGTTGCCTGTAATAACTGCTCGACCACCTGTAATACCTTTACCTTGAAATTCGGGACCAACGGATGGAGAGCTAATTAATTTATCGTCTAGGAAAATTCCTAAAGCGCGACCAGTACCACCGATTTCGCTAGTGGTTTTGGCAAATAGATCACCGCCTTTATCGTCAAAGGTTAGAGCTACTTGCCAAGAATCGGGACCATTTCCTGTTGGCGCTGCAACGGCATCCTTGAGCATATTGCCCGTTAAGCCTGTGCGTTCAAAAATTCCCTTCAAGTCTTCAATACTTTTTTTATAGGCTGCTTCGTTTTCAGCGATCGCCTTTTGATCGTTAGAATTTTTCAGGATTTCACGCTGAATTGATTCCGCGCGCTGCAATTGCAATCTTACACCCAGCTCACTTTCCGTACCTTTCTTTTGCTTACGAAAATCAAGTTGAGCTGTTGTACCAATGACGCGCTCGGCTTGAGCAGGATTATTCACCCCTGGAAGTTGCACCACCAGTTGATTATTACCTGACAGCAAAATCGTTGCTTCAGAAACTCCTAAGCCGTTAATGCGCTGTTCCACCACAAACTTGGCAGTTTCCATGATGCGCGGTGTAATTTCATTAATCCCCTGTTCAGGATTAATTTTGGCTTGGAGTGTAAGCTGTGCACCACCGCGTAAATCCAAACCTAACTTCGGCGGATTGCTGATGATTAGATACACAGCCCCTATCAAAATTGCCATTACAAAGGCAAGCAGGCGACTTTGTTTACCCATATTTTTTATAACTTTTGCGATCGCTTTTTATAAAGCTAAGTAACTAGGCATAAATAATCTTAAAACCGATAATCCTGTCCCACCCGCATAGTGGGCGGGGCAGGATCTGGCTTTGGGTTTTCATTATGATTAGCTCTTATGTCAAGCTTTACTTAGAGCCAGAATGGACAGAAGACATATTTAAGACATCTGCCATCATACCCCACTGGAGTTGTGATTCTAAGAGAGGGAAAACTGTCTTGTAAAACATATATAGCTGCCACAAGCGAAAACCCAAGAAGAGGAGAGTGCCGCTCTCCTCTTCTTGGGTTTGGTTTTTAAAATACAAAATGGCGTAGCCATTTTGTGTTTTGGTATAAAAAAGCAATTGCTAGTCTAAGTAATTGCACCTATTTCTTTAGAATGAAATTTTGACCGCAGTTTTAAAAGATTGGGTTCAAAGCAATCTTCACTCATCATAAATACCGCTTCCAGCAAGAAAGTTATAAATCTTTTTAAATATTTTGAGATCTCTTTACCATTAGTTGTACAAAGCTTTGTAATACAGCCTACGCAAATTGTTGCGGGTAAAAGGTAAACTATATCAAAGCTGAAATTTAGGTTGGATTTGTGAGATCTCGGATCGAGCGAGTCTTTTCCGAAGACTGGCTAAATTATTGTATCGATCTCTTTTTGGAGCGAACTGACTGTGACTATTTACGTTGGAAATTTGTCTTATCAAGCTGCTAAGGACGACTTAACAAGCGTCTTTTCAGACTACGGCACTGTAAAGCGCGTGCAATTGCCCACCGACCAAGAAACAGGTCGGGTTCGGGGCTTCGCCTTCGTGGACATGGAGGACGATGCTCAGGAAGAAGCGGCGATCGCGGCGCTAAACGAAGCTGAATGGATGGGACGAACCCTTCGCGTTAATAAGGCTAAGCCTCGTGCTGAGCGTAGTAACGATCGCCCTAGAGGTCGTGGTTACGCCTAAGCCTAAATTAATTGCAAAAATAGCAAATTGCAAACATTGGACTTGGAGATAAAAGCAGTTTTATGAGATCGGCTTAGCCGATCTCATAAAACTGCTAGGCTCTAATCAATGTTTGTAATTTGTGTTGAAGATAATTATGGGTAAATATCTCCACGCATTAAAACTATTCTGGTCAACGGCGATCGCCGCCGAGCTCGAATATCGGATTAACTTTGCGATCGCGGCTTTGAGCAGTATTGGCAATTTGGCGGGAAGTTTGTTTGGGCTGTTTTTGTTTTATCGCACTGGTTATACTTTTGCAGGATGGCGATGGGAAGAAGCGATCGTGGTGCTGGGTATATTCACAATCTTAGAAGGGTTTTCGAGTACTTTTCTTGCGCCGAATTTAAGCAAAATTGTTGATCATGTTCAGAGTGGGACATTAGATTTTGTTCTTTTAAAACCGATTAGCAGTCAGTTCTGGCTGTCGGCAAGAGCCATATCACCTTGGGGATTTCCGAATTTAATCTTTGGTTGTGGCATCTTGCTTTACGCAGGTAACAAACTAGGATTAAGTCTGAGCAATTATCTTTTGGGCTTAATTCCGCTAACTTTTGGTTTCCTTAGTCTCTACAGTATTTGGTTCATCCTCGGCGCGACTAGCATCTGGTTTGTAAAAATTTATAACGTTACCGAAGTTTTACGCGGCTTAATGGAGGCTGGTCGATATCCGATGGCAGCCTATCCCGCTTCCTATCGCTTCTTTTTTACTTTTGTTGTACCGATCGCCTTTTTGACTACTGTTCCCTCTGAAACCCTTTTAGGACGAGGAGAACCAATGTGGATTATGGGTTCTATGTTCTTAGCGATCGGCTTACTCTTTATTTCAAATCGTTTTTGGCGCTTTGCCCTACGTTTTTACACTAGCGCATCTAGCTAGGATTAGGAGGCTCGCGAAGCGAGCCTCCTAATCAGCAATTCTCATTATGAAACCGATTTTGGTGTTTCCAGCGCCGAAGGCGCTGGAAACACCAAAATCGGTTTTTTGAAAGTCCGCCAACGGCGGACTTTCAAAAAACCGATTTTTATAATGAGAATAGCTTCCTCCTAATCTTTATGAGTTTTAATTTATCAAGCTTTTGATATGCTAATTAACACTGACTGCAAATTTATAAAGAACTATGCCTAGATCGCAACGTAATGACAACTTCGTCGATCAAACCTTTACCGTTATTGCCGACACGATTTTAAAACTCTTTCCTGCTAGTCAGAAAGAAAAAGAAGCATTTGCTTACTACCGTGATGGTATGTCGGCTCAAGGTGATGGCGAATATGCCGAAGCATTAGCTAACTATGAAGAAGCGCTCAAGCTTGAAGAAAATTCCTACGATCGCAGCTACGTGTATTACAACATGGGCTTGATTCATGCCAGCAATGGTGATCATGACAAGGCTCTAGAGTTTTATGAACAGGCGATCGACCTCAATCCGCGAATGCCCCAAGCTCTCAACAACGTAGCCGTGATTTATCACCATAAAGGCGAAAATGCTCAAGACGAAGAACAAGCCGAAGAATATTTCAACACTGCTGCTGATCATTGGGTAAGAGCGATTCGTCTTGCCCCTAACAACTATATCGAAGCCCAAAACTGGCTAAAAACTACTGGTAGAGCCGACATTAACTTATTTTTCTAGAGTTATTCCTTGTCATCCAATAGAGTGAATAAGTTAGTGATGCGCGGCTCTGCCACGCATCACTAACTTATTCACTCAGAAGACAGTCATAGAAGATTTGCATAGTTCTTTTACCAAAGTCTTAAAACAAGGGGCTTAAGCCCCTTGTTTTGATATTATTATTTGCTTAAATATATATAAAAATCATGATCGATAGAGAGCAAGTTCGTCACGTAGCCCATTTAGGACGTTTGCAATTAACTGAAGCTGAAGAAATTTCTTTTACTAAGCAACTAGATAGCATTCTGGACTATTTTCAGCAGCTAAATGAACTCGATCCCTTGCTAGAAGGAGTGGAACCAACAACTAGAGCCGTTAATACGGTCAATATTACCCGTCCTGATATATTAAAACCCTTTGAAGATCGCGAGACATTACTCAATTGCGCTCCCGATCGCGAAGAAGACTTTTTCCGCGTACCGCAGATTATGGGTTAAACAAATCTAGCGATCGCACCGACGATTTCAGACAGGAAATATTAACACCATACAACTATGGATACTTCAGGAAATCTCGACTCATCTTTATCTAGTTTCAACATATTGTTAGCCGAAGATAACCCTGTCAATCAGAAAGTTGCTAAACGGGTACTAACTCACTTAGGCTACCAAGCGGACATAGTTAATAACGGTGAAGAAGCAATTAGGGCGATCGCTGATAAATCCTACGATCTGATCTTGATGGATATTCAAATGCCTGAAATGGACGGATTAGAGGCAACTAAGTATATTCGTAAGCAGGAATCCGAACGTCAACTCCCCCCAGTGGCGATCGTGGCGATGACTGCAAATGCTACCGATGATGATCAACATCTCTGTCGTGATGCAGGGATGAGTGGCTACATTAGCAAACCAATTCAAATCGAAAAGCTCAAAAGCCTTTTGCTGCAATACGAATCCTTAAAAACACAAAAATAGAGCCTGTGCAAAGCACAGGCTCCATTTTTCTAAAAAAGTTAGCGCGTCGCGCTACTTTTTTAGGTTATTAAGCAACTTCTGCTTCTGCAACTTCTACAGCTACAGGTGCATAAACGCTAATTTTCTTGCGGGTTTTGCCAAAGCGCTCAAAAGTTACAACACCGTCAACGGTTGCGTACAATGTGTCATCGCTACCACGACCAACGTTGTTACCTGGGTGAAACTTAGTACCGCGTTGACGGACTAGGATGCTACCAGCCTTAACGACTTGACCACCGTAACGCTTTACACCGAGGCGCTTAGCATTAGAGTCACGACCGTTTCTTGTACTACCTGTACCCTTCTTATGTGCCATTTGTTTTGTATCCTCTTAATATTTAAAAGATGCACAAATAAACGGAGTAAAGCTCCGTTTATTTGTGTTTAAGCGGCTGTACCACTAAGATTGATTGCTTCAACCATAATTCTAGTCAATGGCTGACGGTGACCATTCTTTCTGCGGGTTTTCTTTTTAGGACGCATTTTGTAAACGATTACTTTTTTCGCCTTGTGATGGCGCATTACGGTAACTTCTACGCTAGCGCTATCAACGATGGGCTGACCAATGGAAATATCGCCATCCATATTGACAAACAAAACTTTATCAATGGTCAATTTACTGTCTTCTTCGGCTTCTAGTAGCTCAACGTCATAAAATCTGCCGACTTCGACGCGATATTGCTTACCGCCTGTTTCAATGATTGCGTAACTCATGGTTTTTAAGTATTCAGTAGATGCCGTACAGGTATTGGGAAATTAGTTGGAACTAGTTTTACCAATTTTCTAAATAACCCGATCCGAGCATGAAAGATCGTGCGATCTATAACTATACATGAAAGAACCAAATAAATTTTCGCACAGCGAAAATTTATTTGGTTCTTTCATGTATGAAACCGATTTTTATCAAAAGCATTGCTGAAAATTTATTTATAATTGATAAGTGACACGAAGTGTCACTTATCAATTATTTGGGTTTTATTTGAGCCAACCCACGCCTATAGCAGTGAGTAATAAAGCTCCAAAAACCAAGCGATAGCCTACAAACACCCAAGTCGTATGGGTTTGGAAAAACTTAAGCAACCATGCGATCGCTAAGTACGAAAAAATTACCGATGAGAATAGCCCGATCGCCAGTTGTCCCACACCAATATCACCAAAACCTTTTTTGACAATACTAATAAATTCGACTACTCCGCCAATCGTAATCGCAGGAATACCCAGCAAAAACGAAAATCGCGTTGCAGCAACGCGATCTAATCCCAAAAACAAACCTGCGGTTAAGGTTGAACCAGATCGCGATACCCCAGGGATAATCGCCATAGCCTGCGCTAAACCCATTAAAATCCCATCAATTACCCGCACTCTTTGAAAATGACGCTTTTCTTTGGTTTGGCGTTGTCCCAAGATTTCCGCGAGAGCCAGTAAACTCGACATCACAATTGAGGCGATCGCGATCGCTGTCAAACTCCGCAAAGGCGATTTGTCATAATCTGGGACAAAAATTTTAATCAGCAATCCGACTAGCAATATCGGGATTGTCCCTAAGGCGATCGCTACGGCTAATTTAAATTCTTGGGACTTGTAATTTTGCGATCGAACAGCCTTGATACTACCTAACGTAATATTACTGAGATCTTTCCAGAAATAGCCAACCACCGCCGCAATACTACCAAGCTGAATTACCGCATCAAAGGATATACCCGAATCTTGCCAACCAAAAATTGCAGGAACTACCTTCAGATGAGCCGTACTACTAATCGGTAGAAACTCAGTTAGTCCCTGCACGATTCCCAATATAAAAGCTTGCCAGTATTCCATAAAAATTAAAATTTAGACCAACGACATATATCACGAACTGGCAAAACCTCAAAAAAACAATTATGGTTATTGCAGCGCCGTAGGCGCTGCAATAACCATAATTGTTTTCATAATGAGAATTGCTGACACATCTACTTTTGAGGTTTCAATTTTCAGCTTTGCTGTCATAATAAAGTCTAAAAGCAATTTCTATTTAAACTGGTATAAATATATGGATTGGAGAGTATTAGTCGTATTAGGTCCTATTGTCTTAGTGGCTTTTTGGGCAGCTTTTAACCTCGGCAAAGCCGTAATCAAGGGTGAAGCTTCTCTATTTGGCAAGCAAGGCAACAACCCTTTTCAATAATTTCGGCGTAAAACCCAAATATTAAGAGAGGACGCATTGCGTCCTCTCTTAATATTTGAGGGTTATTGTTAGGTATGCACAGTCATAAGCATACATAGCGATAAAATAAGCTAAGAAATAAACAAAACTAATCTTGTAAGGTAGCTGAAATATGGCGATCGGAGAATATAAGCCTGGTTTAGAAGGGGTTCCTGCAACCCAGTCAAATATAAGTTATGTTGATGGGAAAGCAGGTTTGCTTGAATATCGAGGTATCCGCATTGAGGATCTTTGCAAGCATAGTCATTTTCTAGAAACCAGCTACTTACTAATCTTCGGTGAATTGCCAAAAGCTACGGAACTAGAAGAATTTGAGCATGATCTCACCCATAGAAGAAGAATTAAGTATCGCATTCGCGACATGATTAAGTCATTTCCCGATAATGCTCATCCGATGGATGCACTGCAAACAAGTGTTGCGGCATTAGGGATGTTCTATCCTTTGGGTAATTTCCATGATGCAGACTACATTTATCAAGCGACAGTAAGACTGCTAGCAAAAGTGCCAACGATGGTGGCGGCTTTTCATATGATGCGTCAGGGTAATGATCCTGTGATGCCCCGTGATGATTTGGACTATGCTTCTAATTTTCTCTACATGTTAAATGAGCAGGTTCCTGATCCTCTCGCAGCTCGTATTTTCGATGTGTGTCTCACTCTTCATGCCGAACATACAGTTAATGCCTCGACCTTTGCGGCGTTGGTAACTGCTTCGACGCTGACTGATCCCTATGCGGTGATGACTTCGGCGATCGGGACTTTGGCAGGGCCCTTGCATGGCGGCGCAAATGAGCAAGTAATGATGATGCTCGAAGAAATTGGCTCAGTTGATAATGTGACACCTTATCTTGAGCGCAAGATTGAGCGCAAAGAGAAGCTAATGGGCTTTGGACATCGTATTTATAAAGTCAAAGATCCTCGTGCGATCGTTTTACAGGACTTAGTACATAAAATGTTCGACGAGTTTGGTCATGATCCTTACTATGACATTGCCCTAGAACTAGAAAAGCAAGCCTTTGAGAAGCTATCTAGTAAAGGAATTCATCCGAATGTGGATTTCTATTCAGGATTGGTTTACAAAAAGCTTGGTATTCCTAGTAATTTGTTTACGACTATTTTTGCGATCGCCCGTGTCCCTGGTTGGCTAGCGCATTGGAAGGAGCAACTTTCCGATAATCGTCTTTTCCGTCCAACGCAGGTTTATACAGGGCTGCATGATGTAACTTATAAGCCGATTAGCGATCGTTAATAAATCCTAGATAGTGCGTCTCAAAAAGGCGCACTATCTAGGATTACTGTGTATTTTAGGGGAGGTTCTCAAGATCTAACAGATCCTTCAGTCTTCCACTAGCTTTTTTATTGATCTTTAAATCTTCAAGAGTTATAAGATTTACATCAATTCCATCAATTTGATCGGTCAAACGATTTTGAAAACATTTTGCAAAGTCAACGCCTGAGATAGTAGTGAGAATTTCGAGTCTTAGTGGTGGAACTCCCATCCGAATAATTTTCTCTTCCTGCATAAACAGTTCATAGGAAAGCTCTGGTACTGCGAAACCAAACTCTTGTAAAGCTTTAACGATTTGGATAGCATTACTTGGAGCAATTTTTACCCAAATATCCATATCTCCAGTTGCTCTAACAAAGCCATAGTAGCCAACTGCATATCCACCAATGAGCAAATACTCAACGTGGTGGTAATTGAGCAATCTCAAAAACTCTCTGAAGTCTTGTGGTATTTGGATCATAGCTATACATTATCTGTCGTAAATATTCCAAGGCTATTAGGCGATCGCGTGGACTTTTATGAAGCCAATAGGTTTTATCTTCTGTATCTTCTTCGGTTAGGCTTGTAACGCTAAAGACATGATGATTAAATTGAAAGCTATCAAGTTTTTTGTTACTCATTTTTGTAAACCTATAGAGTAATTATTAGATTGCCAACTGGTAACGATATCTTCTTTTTTAATACCTGCTTCGATGAGTGTATTAACTAATCCTTCCTCAAAGTTATCTTCTTCGATGATGATTTGGCGATCGCTGTTATCTTTTTCGATTAGTCGTGCATGAAATAGTACAAAGTCCATCCATTTTTGTTTGTCAAATCCTGTTGCAAGAACGACGAAGTGACCCGACTCAAGATCACAAACTGGATAAAGCTTGATCGCCTGTATGCTTGGTTGATGAATGGTTGCATCATATACTACTCTCTTGAGAATTTCTGAATAGTCTACAGGTTTAGACATTTCTCTCTCCTTGAAATAAGATCAGAAAACCTTCTTGGGTAAAGTGCTTATCGTGGGTCAAAATCTCTGTGATTTTGAGACGATCCATGATGATCATTGACATACAATCAGTAAGGCTATAGCCCTTGTCAAGACGATTGGCATAAAGATCTAGTCCCTCAATAAAGACTTCTCTGGTATGGGTTATGACTTGAATATTTTTGTTTCTGAGAATTTCTCTAGTTCTTTGAGAAACTCCTAAGCGCATTTCTGAGCCAAATTGTGCGTAGTAGTTGAGCAACTCATTGAGTACTGCGTCAGAAGTTACCAGTTTTACTCCTTTGAGTTGCTGACTGAAGTTGACAACTTGCTGATGCCATTGATCGCGCTGATTGCATAGTGCAATCCAGTAAAAAGTATCGACAAAAATTTGTTTCATATTTATGTCGATTGCTTGGGTGAACCGTACAGATAATGATCATGATTAGCGGCTCCATCGGTGGGTAAGCGATCGAGAACTTCTGGAGGGAGAGATTGAGCAAAAGTTGTAAAACTTTCCCAAATGGGAATTTCGGAGTCTATCTCTTGTGTTGATGAGTTAACTTGTGGTTCTAACAAATCTCTATTCTTAGAAATTGATAGTAAATCAAGTAACTCTTGGGCTGTTGTGTCAAGGATACGGGCAAGGGTGAAGATAGATACTTGGGGCTGAGTGTCTAAGGTAATGATGCCGCTAGGCTGTTCGCTTTGTAGCCATGCTAGAAAATGATCTGGGGTTGTGCCTAATACTTCGGCTGAGGTTTGCAAATCAAGGGTTAGTTTTGTCATAGTTTTAGAGTTTGATTGACAATTTAATTTTTAAGCAGCAACTAATTTGCTTTGAGGTTTAGGAATTGGTCTACCTAGTTCTGTTGCTGTTTGAATCCATTCTTCCATAATGATCTGGACATTGCTAAGGGCTTCAAAATAGGTTGCACCGTCAGCCATACATCCTTCTAGTTCTGGCACTTTGGCAATATAGGCTTCATCTTCTGAATTCCAATATATAAGTATTTTATAGTGCATTATCTCTTTTCCTTATTTACGCATAATTGTCTTCTATAACGAATAATATGTAATGATATACTCTCACTCTCTAGCAATGACAATAAAGAATCTTTAGGCAGAGTGTTTCTATCATATCTATAGGTAATGAATTTTCAGGAATATCATCTCCATGAGCAATTTTATCGCGAACTTTTTTAATTGATTTAAAATTTTCAATATCATTGTCATCAATATTATCCCAAATCAATATTGCACACCAATGAAAGCGTTGTGAAAGTGTTTTACTTTCTGCCTGACGTTCTAGGAAAAACTTTTCCCCCGAGATCATAACTCTATCTGGAATTTGGTTTACGCACTTAACATAGTTCCGAAAGTCAATTTTTTTAAATGCCTGATGTGTATAAATTTCAATTACAAAGAAAAAATTTAAAAACTTTTTAAGCCTATCATTTTCATTAAGAGCTGAATGCAGAAATGAGCTTACTTTATGATCTAATTTACCATAAAGATTTAGTGAATCCTGTATTTTCGTTTTTATCTCGGCTGGACTAATCATTTTGGAACTAAAGAATGTTATTGATGTTTCTATTAGGACATCACAAATATTTTCTCCTGACTTTGTTTTTCCACAGATATCAGTAAGTATTGATTTGAATCGAATGGGTTGATGGAGCAAAGACAAATGAACTGATAGAGATGAGATTATTTGAGGTGTAATCTCCGAGCTTTTCATTATCAAAGACTCCTTGGCTTCTGGAAAACAGTTCCAAGTTAAAGTCAGATTCTTATCCTTATCTTTTTTCCAATAGCCTGATTTACAAGTAAAAAACTTGTTTAAACTGACATCAAGAATTAGAAAAGGTGGCTTTGTTTTATTCTCTTCCAACCATTTATTTTCATCTTCAACCAGATCTTCTTTAAATAGATATTGATATATTTCATTTAGGCTGTTTCCAAATACAAAGGAAAACTCGGTACTCTTATAACATAAATCTGCAAAAGCATTGGATTCAGATTCTTTTATAAGAATTCCTTCAACTTGATAGACTTTAACTAAACTAAACGTAGCTTCAATTATCATTCCATTTGGGATTTCCTCAAAGCCCATATGCTTAATCGCAGCTATAGTAATTGCCATAAGAACTATATTCCTTTTTATTAATTGTTTTCTATTGTAATTCTATATTAGTGATATTTAGAATAACGACTTGGCAAAATATCTTTCCCCACGATCGCATTAATAATTGTTGACTTACCCGCTTTCATGGGAGCAGAGATCGCCATGCGGAGCTCTAAGTTTTTGACCTTAGTAATCTCATTTTCAATGCTTTTAGCGTGTTCTGCATAGCGAAGCTCTTTGCCATTTGATGACTCTAACTTTTGACTCGCATAGTTCATCAAATCTCGAACTTGAGTCAAAACATCAACCACAGATTTTTGGATTGCATGGAGATCGGGCTTTAGAGCATCATTAGACATAAATTGCCCCCTCGTATGTTGATATTTTGAGAATTATTTATGACTATAACTTGAAAATACTTAAAAATAAGAGTAAATGACAAGAATATCTGTTGATTTTAATAGCGATCGCCTAATCTCAAAGTTTATGCACCACATCAAACTTGTTACCCCGATAACGCGCAGTTTTCAAGATTTCGGAGTTAAGTAACTGTTGAACGTTTACAGACCTAGACTTTCATCAAGTTTTGAGCTAGGTCTATTTTACATTGCGGGAGATCGCGATTAGTTATAATCTTGCCAATGGTCAATTTTTAGGAGGCGATCGCATATGGTTTTAGCAGCTACAAAGCGATATACCGCATCGGAATATTTAGCCTTAGAAGAAAAAGCGGAATTTAAGAGTGAATTTATTAATGGAGAAATTATTCCTATGGCAGGTGCTTCTGCAAATCACAATATTCTGACAGGTAAGTTTCACGCTCTGCTTTTGTTAGCTTTGGAAGATCTAGAATATTCTGTCTTCATGAGCGATATGCGGCTATGGATGCCTGAATATAATCGTTATACCTATCCTGATGTGATGGTTGTTGCAGGTGAACCAGTCTTTGTTGATCAAAAACAGATGGAAGTTACCAATCCCTGTTTGATTGTGGAAATTCTATCCAACTCCACCCAAACCTATGATCATGATAGTAAATTTCGTCAATATCGCTCTATTCCTACTTTTCAGGAATATATTTTAGTTTATCAAAATGGCTATGAAGTTGATCACTACGTCAAAGAGTCAGAGGATAGATGGGTATTGATGACCCATAAGGGAGAAGAATCTGTGATTAAATTGACATCAATGAATTTAGAGATCAGGTTAAAAGATTTGTATAAGCGCGTGAAGTTTGAGTGATTTCATCCATCCAAACTACAAAATAAATTTAATAACACACTTTCCTTTAAGTCGGGGGGCATAATTAAAAACCAGAGCAAAGCCCTATGGTGAAAGCTGCGCGTTCGTCATAGGGCTTAGGGTTTTATATTTAATTGCGCCTAGCTACTTACACGAACTGGAAAACGTTACTATGAGTAACAATAAAGTTCTATTAAATTCTTTCAATGCCTGAAGTTCTGCAATCAGTCCTGCAATCAACCGTTGATGGGATTGCGGTCGGAAGTATTATTGCGCTTGCCGCAGTCGGTTTAACGCTTACCTATGGCATCCTACGCCTTGCCAATTTTGCTCATGGGGATATTCTCACCCTCGGTGCATATCTAGCTTTTCTTGCCAATACCACCCTTAACCTCAATATTTGGGTATCGATCGCCTTTGGCAGTGCTATCTCCATCGTTCTCGTCCTAATCTGCGAAAAAATCCTCTGGCAACCATTACGCGCCAAACGCGCCACCTCAACCACGATGATGATCGTCTCGATTGGTCTGGCACTGGTGATTCGTAATGTGATCGTCCTCGTGTGGGGTGCAAAACCACAGAAATACAATTTGCCAACTTTCCCTGCGATCGATGTGTTTGGTTTAGCCATCACCCGCAATAAAATGGTGGTGATTGTCGCCGCGATCGCGATCATTGCAGGGCTTTACTATTTATTGCAAAACACCAAGATTGGTAAGGCGATGCGAGCAGTTGCCGACAATCCCGAACTAGCAAAAGTAGCGGGGATCAATGTCAATGCGGTGATTATCTGGACATGGGTAATTGCAGGAGGCATGACTGCCTTTGGTGGCAGCATGTACGGACTGATTACCAATTTGCGCCCAAATATGGGCTGGTTCTTGATCTTGCCCATGTTTGCGGCAGTGATTTTGGGGGGGATTGGTAACCCCTATGGCGCGATCGCTGGAGCCTTAATTGTCGGTATTTCTCAAGAAGTTGCGACCACTTGTCCTGCGGCTTTGGGAGAATTACAGAAATACTGCATTGGTACAGAATATAAACTAGGCGTAGGTTTAGTAATTATGATTTTAGTATTGCTCTTCAAACCGCAAGGATTATTTAAAGGAACGATCTAAACATTTAAAAGCCCTGCAAAGCAGGGCTTTTAAGTGTTTACTGCACCAATTCACCTAAACAATCAATCAATTCACCGACGACAATTGGTTTACTGAGATATCCATTTGCGCCAAGGCTGATCGCTTTCTGACGATGGCGATCGCCTGTGCGCGAAGTCAGCATCACCACAGGGATCGTATACCAAAGGTCATGGGTACGAATAGTTTGGAGCAGATTAAATCCATTCACTCTTGGCATTTCCACATCAGAAATCACCATTGTCACTTTGCCTTCAACGCGATTCAGGACATCGATCGCTTCTTGCCCATCGCGACAGGCGATCACTTCAAAATCTAATTGTTTTAATACCCGCTCCAACATATTGCGAGTAGCGATCGAATCTTCGGCAATCAAAATTGTTTTGCTTGCTGTTGGAGATACCTCTTGACGAATATTTTTTTTGCCTTGATTGGAACCCTGATTAGATAATTGATTTTTGGCTTTTTGGCTATGTTTGATACTGTTCTCTTGGATCAGCACATTCAAATTATCAGGAATTAAAACAGGTACAACTTGTCCTGTACCTAAAATGGTGCAACCAGCTAGATAATTAGGAGTTACCACACTGCGATCAAAGGGTTTCAGAATTAATTGTCGCTCTTCAATAAGCGTATCGATCGCCACGGCGATCGGCAGATCATTACGATTGAGGACTAAACAAACTTTAGAATTTAATGATTCACTATTTTGATAGCTATAGGGTAGAGCTTGCTTGAGATGAATTAATGGGATAAACTTTTTCCGCCAAGCAATTTCTATGGAATTACTCGCATTAGAAACTTGAGCTTCAGCATAGGGGAAAATATCTAATACATCATTTGCAGGAATAGCGATCAGATTTTCACCAATCGCACAGATTAGTAAGGTAATCAGACTCAACCCAAGCGGCAACCGAATCGTAAAAGTTGTACCTTGACCTTGTAATGTTTCAACTTGGATATTGCCGCGCAACCGATTGATCTGCGATCGCACAATGTCTAATCCCATCCCGCGCCCAGAGATATCACTCACAATATTACGTGTAGAAAAGTGAGGCTGAAATATAAAATTGAGAATTTCCTGACGAGGGATTTTACCGATCGGGATTTCGGATGGACAAATATTTTTTTCAACTGCTTTTTTATAGACGCTATGAAGATTAATGCCATCACCATCATCTTGCAGAGAAATTACAACTTGGTTTCCAGTAATAGTTGCACTCAAAGTAAGCACAGCTACTTCTAGTTTACCTAATGATAATCTAATTTCAGGTGGTTCTACCCCATGATCAAAAGCATTGATTAATAGATGATTAAGTGGTGTTTGTAACTGCTCTAAAATAACTTGGTCAATAAGAACATCTTCGCCGCGAATGACTAATTCAACTTGTTTGTTATAGCGTTGACAGAGACGTTTCAGTTGTGGAATAAACCGACTAGCAATGGTTTTAAAAGGGACAAGTCGTGACTGCGTAAGTTGAGCATAAAGGCGATCCAAATCTTGTCGTAAGTATTCAATTTCTTCACCTAAATCTCGATAGCTAAGATCAATGTCAGAACGACTTTCTCGAACTCTGAGTAAAACTTCTTGTAGATTTTGGAGAGTACTATGAGAAGCAGAATATTGGTCAAGTTCTAATTGATCAAAATCATCATCTATGATATTTATTTCTGCTTGATTAGTTACTTGATATTCTGATTTAGCATCAGTTTGATTGACTATTGGCGTAGCGATCGCCAGTTGATCATAAACAGTTTGCACTTGTTCCTGTAACGGAATCATCTGCAACACCAGAGCCTGTAAGTTTTTATTGGTTTGCCCTAATTGTTGCTGTTGTCGCAGTAACCGCTCATGACGCAAAATCATTTCTGCGACTGTGTTGGTCATACTCTCAATTTGCGAGGAGGGAATCCGCAAATAGGAAATTGCTTCGGTAGAGGTAGCCGAGATCGCTGACCCTTCAGTTCCAGTTTGAGGCGTGGCGATCGCTTTTGCTTCTAATGGTAAAGAAATTGGCTGAGGTGCTAATTCTGAGACTGGTTCTGAGGCTTGCTCTATAGATAGTGGTTCTGGATATAGATATTGCAGACGTTGCGATCGCAAGCTACTGATCACGACTTGCACTTCGGACAAGAGACTGGCGATCGCTGGTTCTTGCTGAAGATGCGCTTCAAATGGTTCCACAATCTTAACAAGCCAATCCAGTCTCAAGGTATCGCCAAGGAGAAGACATTCTTCACAAAAATATTGTAGCTCCTCTCTAATTGTCGTTTCGGATAAGGTAGAACTAGATAATAATTGAGTTTCTACTTGCTGAATACAGGATTCCAAATCTTTTTCTAAAGAAGATATAACAATAGAACTAATCGTTGGCTTGGGATTATTTATATTGTTATTTATATCTTCATTTGGAATATTGAGATTATTCGTAACTGATTTATTGTGAGATGCGGCAATTTGAGATGTGACTTGCAATAAACTTTGAGGTTTATTTATTAGGTTTTTAGAAGGTAAGTTTTCAGATTCTCCATAGTTACTTTCCAGAATCCTTAATGGTTCTTTTTGCTGATCCGTAACGATCGCTAATAACGCATCTAACCTCTGTAAAAGTTCTCGATCAATCTGAATATCAACTAAAGTATTAGCAGGTAAGCTACTCGCCTGAGCCAGTACTGCCGCCACTTCATCAACACCATTACTCAAAACCTCAGCAATCGTGGTGCGATCGCAAAATTCGTGATGTTGCAAAATCTCCAACATATCTTCTAATTTATGGGCAAGTTCACTAAGACTACTCAATTCCGCGATCGCTGAGCCGCCTTTGAGAGAATGCGCCGCGTGCATCAAGAAAATATAGTTAGGTTGTCCCGCTTGGATTTGGGCTAGCCCTTTCTGGAAATTTGCTAAATAGACAGGTGCATCCTCGTTGAGAAAGCATTGACGAGTTTCAATCGCAATCTCATGTAAAACCTCTGGATTTAAAGTTCTCATTGGCATAATATTGCAAGTTGTGATTACGCAGATTTTTCTAGACGGAACTGACGCACAGATGTCTGTAGCTCATCAACTACTCCCACCAAAACTTGCAGCGAGGAAACAACTGTCTGGGTGTCCGTTGCTGTGGATTGGGCGATCGCATTGGCGTTTTCCATAATACTATTCACCTTTTGAGAGACTTGGGTTTGCGAAATCGTACTACTAGAAATCGTCTGTAAGTAGTTATCGATAGTCTGGCTCAACTCAGCCAAGTCCTTCAATGTGTCCTTAGTTTCTTCAACCGACTGTGTACCCGCAACAACTTCCGCTGTCCCTACTTCCATCGCCTTTAAAACTTCTGTAGTCTCATGCTGAATATTGGTAACCAGCAATTGAATTTCTCTGGTTGCATCAGTCACTCGGTCAGCTAAGCGCCGCACCTCATCGGCAACTACACGGAATCCCTGTCCATTTTCACCAGCCCTTGCCGCTTCAATCGATGCATTGAAGGCAAGTAAGTTGGTTTTTTCAGAAATGCTAGAAATAATCGATACAATTTGCGAAACCTCTTGCGATGACTCGGCTAGTTGCTTCATCTTTTTGGCAGTAGCAGCAACCGTAGACCGAATTGCTTTAATACTGCCAACAGTGCGATCCATTCTTACGTCACCTTCACGGGCGGCGATCGCGGCTCGTCTTGCCACACCTGCTGCATCCTGAGCGGATTTAGCAACTTGGGCGATCGATTGAGAGTTCTGCTCTACAGCTTCGAGGGCTTGGGCGATCCCATCAGACTGTGCTAACGATGCACTGGAAAATTTCTGCACCGAGTTTTCGCTTTCCTTTGCCAGAGATCCCGCGTGGATAGCCGTAGATTTGACTTCCTCCACCAATTTCCTTAATTTGCGAATCGTGGCATTAAAGGCATCGGCAATCGATCCCACTACGCCGTCAGTTACCTTAGCTTCAGCAGTTAAGTCACCTTTTTGTGCGCCTTCAATTTCCAAGAGCAGATTAATAACTTCCCTTTGCAGCAATTCCTTTTCTTTACGTTGAATTTCGGCTTCCTGTTCTTTGGATGATGACTGTTGCGCGAGCGTTCTCTCAGACATCTCGATACTATCGGCCATGCTATTAAAGGATTGAGCTAGCTCTCCAATTTCATCATTGGCAAAGATCGCTGCTCTTGCCTTGCGATCGCCTGACGTAAATTGCTTAGCGATCGGGGTGAGCGACTGCACAGGCTTGGCAACCACCCGATCCAAAAATCTTGCCAACAAAATATCCAATAGAATGACGATCGCCGCCGAAATACTCAGAGAAATCCATGTGTTTTTCAATAAATCATTCATTTCGGTTTCAGGTGTACCGCGCACCAAGATACCAACAGGAGTATTGCTATACATCGGTACACTACCTGTATCTGTTTCGACAATGCGATTGGGAACGGCTCTCGCCGCCATCGTGTAGTAAGTATTCCCAACTAAAACCCGACCTGTCACGGTTTGTCCATTGGCGGCTGTTACTGCACGATTGAGTAAATCATCTGCGGCTGCTCCTGAAATGGGCAAATTAGGATTACTAGTCTCAAAGTTAGGTTGCTCGACTGAAGTAGCGATCGCAAATTCGCCCGATGAGTTGCGATAGTAGACAGCACCATAGCCCCCTAAACCTTTTTTACCCGTAGCTTGTGAGGTTGCGGCGAGAGCCTTGAGGGTATTCTCCACAATTGGCGCTTTTTTATTGACAATATCCCCTGAAATTAGTACACCAATAATTTTCTGGGTAGTAGGATCTTTAACGGCTGTGGCTGTATAGCGAATAAGAGAATCCGTCGGCGTAAATCCATTAGGTAGAGGTGGTGCTTCTTTTTGGAGATCATCAGCACTGACAATGGCGGTCGCTTTGATTTGATTGGGATCTTTGAGAATATCACTGACTAGATTATTCGGATCGAAGTCTTGCCCTGAGCGATCGCTATTAGCACTAATAATCACCTTCGCATCAGCACCCACCAGCGTCGCATATTCAATCTTTCTTGCCTTGATTTCGTTCTCCAGAATCTTTTTCACCTGTTCTTTTAATGGTGCTGGAATCGGCTGCTTGCTAGAGTATAGACTCGCCGCATTGATTACCGCCGCGTTATCCGACTGCCCTCGAAAGCCAAATCCCATCTGGTTGATTTTGATGTTGTAGTTAATCTCCATAACCGACACTTCTGACTGCGCCTGTTTGAATAACTGATCCTGCAAAGAACGTCCAATTAAGAATGCCCCAAAACCGACCAATGAAAGCGAAAGAAATTCAGAAACTAATAGAGCCGTAAACTGCTTGCGTCCGACAGGTAGATCATAGAACCATCTGAGTGGTGAAGATTGGGTCTGAGACAAAGACTTTGAGGATTTGGTCACCACCTTCTTAGGTTTCTGAATCTCTTTGCCTTTAGGTGATGACTTCGATACTGGTGCTGGTGCAGCAGTCTGTGATTTTGGGTGAGCAGCGATCGCGATCGCTTGCGGATCTTCTTTAATTGGCAATGTATCGACAGTACTTTGCTCTTCACCCATAGCTTCGATCGCCTTAATCGCGATCGCGGCATATGTACCATCTTGATCTTCATCAATAATTTGCTGATAAATCGCTCTAGCTGCATTCACATCTCCCTGACTTTCTAAGTCATAGGCATAGAGAATCCGAGCCATCGGATCACTTCCCTGCGGAGAATTACCGTTGCCATTAGCATGTCCTGAGCCATTGCCATTAGCAGACATCACTGTTGAGACTAAAGTATCGTTATTGGGTGTCATAGAAGTTATTAGGATTTATTGAATTGAATAGATAAATTGAAGTTAGGTGAACAATGCAACGCATTGTTCACCTAAAAGTCCCTATGCTGTGGAAATACCAACTAATTTAGCGCTCTCTTCACTAATACCCACATCAGGATTTAAAATCCGAAAAATCTCATTGATATTGACAATTCCATAGGTATTGCCATCAATCTTCGCTAACCCTAACAATAAAGATTTCGAGCGTGGCGGTAACTTATCTGGCACAGGAAAGAGCTTTTGTGGATCAAGGGTAATGATTTCTTCCAGCCCCATCACGACACAGGCAAGGCGACGGATCTCTCCATCTGGCATGGCAAGACGTAGGGCGATCGCCATAATTGGTTTTGCCAAAGGCATCGGCTGAATCCCAAAGAACTTTTCCAAGTGCAGAACCCATAGCAAACTACCCCGTTGATTAGTGACCCCCAGCAGACAAGGATGGACTGCTGGGATCGGACTAATATCTTGAGATTGCAACTGTAAAACCTCATCAACATAGTCTACAGGGATAGCAATCCGCAGTAATGATGAAACCCTAAGTCGGCAATATTCTTGAATCATAGAATTATTCTTAAATAACTGACCAAATCGATTTAACAAGTAAATCTGCAATTTCTAATTAACATGCTGATAAACTGTGTCTAGCAGTTGTTTTGGAGCAAAGGGCTTGGTCAAATAAGCATTCCCTCCCTGTCTCAAAGCCCAAAACTTATCAAATTCTTGATCCTTAGATGTACAAAAGATAATCGGAATTTGTTTCAACTGATCTTGATTGCGAATGGTGCGGCATAAATCAAGTCCGCTTTGACCTGGCATGATCACATCTAAAACAATCAAATTTGGTGGCGTATGACTTGATAGCCATTGCCAAGCATCTTCAGCATTTCCTTGTAAAATAACATCAAATCCAGAACGCGATAATAAGCTGGAAATAAGTTGCTGTTCGGCATGTCCATCTTCCACAACAAGTACAGTTTTCATAGAGTTGTCAGTGTTTTTAGATTTTGATTGATTGATTTTGACGTAACTTTGAGAATTCTTGAATTAGGTTAAACGACTCTAAGAGCCGCCCATCTTCACATCTATATTCCCATTAATTAATTGATTACTTGAACCTTGACTATTCTGAAGGAGTCGCTGAACTTTAGTAATCAATTTATCCGCATTTACAGGCTTGGTAACATAGTCAGTAGCTCCCGCGAGTTGCGCTCTCATCCGATCAATGAGTCCATCTCTCCCTGTAAACATGACAATTGGTACATTTCGCATATGTCGTGATTGACGTAACATTGTACAGAGTTCATATCCGTCGATTTCTGGCATCGTAATATCCATTAAAATCAATGCAGGTTTTTGCCTTACCAATGAAGTAAGACAAGTAGTAGGATCAGTCATCCCCAGTACCTGAAATCCAGACATTTCTAGTACCATTTTGACCTGACGCTGGACTGTATGGCTATCATCGATACAGGCTATCAATGGACCTGTGGGGGCTTGAAAGGCGATCGCCTCACCTGTTGCCGAGGGAAAAACCTCCAAAGTTTTATTAATAATCAATGGACTCAACCAAGTTGATAACACATGAGGTTCTTTGCCGATCTGGTGACAAATTTCGTAGATGCTGAGCTTCTGCTCTAAGATATCCAACCAAACTGTCAAGCTCACATTTTGTAAGCTAACATTTGGAGATGCTCCAATCGCCCCTTGAGCATTTGAGGGAATGTGATTAGCATTTTCCCAGAAATGACTAAAGTCTTTAACTTTACTGCGATCGAGATAGATTCGCGAAAAAGGAGAGGAAATGTGGGTGTGGAGTTTTTGCCAAAAGCGCACATGACTAACAATCGGTTTAATTAAATCCGATAATGGTGCGGCAATTAGGACAGGTTTGATACAGAGATTAGATTCAAATTTCACATAGGCGTTAGTATGCGAAATAGCATGGATTAGCGCTTCTCTAGATAAACTGAGCAGCAATCGACGAAAATCAGTAAGGGAAAGATTATGCTCCAGTTGCCATTCATAAAGACTTTCGTATTCTGATTTGTCGGCACTAAGTCTTGGTAATGGCAGATCTGGGTTTATTTGTTGCCAAAGTAACCCAAAGCGCTCAGGTCTATAACCAATGGTTGTGGCAAAATATAACCGAGAACCTCCAACATATAACTGCCAACCAATTGATTCGTCTTGCGGGATGGATATCGATAGACATCCTGTTAGCTCTCTTTGAGCAATAACCTGCAATAACTTATAGGGATTGTTGAGACTACCTTGCATGGAATTGGAGTACTAAATTTAACTGAATTACCAGTCTGAACTTACAGTTCCATTAAATGGAACCTGAATCCCCCAGTATAAATACTTAAAATATATGTCTCGAACTATAAATTTTGATCATTTATAGCGCTTTGCACTCAAACCCAAACTAGGAGGATTCTTGAAAGTGTTGCTTAGCAATGCTTTTAAGGATTTTTGTAGTTTATTTGATCGGTAATTGCTGTAATTTAAACAACCATAATTAAAATATGTAGCGCTATGTTGTAGCTTACGCTACATAATATTTCAAAAGAGTAATGGCGGCGCGATTCGCGCCGCCATTACTCTTTTGAAACTTGCCTTGTTATAACTAAATTCTCAAATAAGAGAGGTGGCGCTTTGCACGCTCTCTCTTATTTGGGAATCAACAAACTCAATTCACTATCCTGAAATAATTTGATGTAATTTTTTAACTAGTTCTTGCTCTCGATATGGCTTACTGAAGTAGGCTTTTGCACCAAGATCTAACGCTAACTTTTGATCATTTTCATTGTTCTTGTTAGTGAGGACAATGATTGGTAAGTTTTGGAGATCGGTATCAGCACGAATACTCGATAAAAGCTTAAATCCATCCATGTGCGGCATTTCCAAATCAGTGATCACTACGTCAACATTTAATCTCATCTCTAAACAGTCTTTGAGAAAGGCGATCGCCTCTTTGCCATCTTGAACCTGTTCAGTCAAAAATCCTGACTTGGTGAGTGTCATCGCCAGATAACGCCGAACATTGGCTGAAGACTCCACAATTAATACTCTTGGTTGATGCGATCGCCTGACTTGATGGTTCCCTAGCTCACTGGTAAACAGCCCAGAACTTTCGAGGTTTTCAGGCTCAGGCGATCGCTCTAAATTAATATCAGAGACTGGTTCTAACAGATTGGCAATCGGTGACGCTGATGATGAATCTCCTGCATTAAAAAAGTCAGAAAGACTACTCAGGTTATCCATATTTGAGTGATCAGACTGAGACGTTAAAACCAAATCAGCATGAGGATGCAGAAATTGATTGACTAATTCAGCAGGATTGAGCAAAGCAACAGCCTGATTACTGCCCAAGATCACTGTACCCAGAAAAATTTGGGGAAGGCTTATATCCCCTTCAACTTGATGAAATGTTGCTTCTTGATCATGCCAGCAACCATCAGTTTGCAATGCAAATAGATGATTTTCATAACTGATTACTAAAAATGAAGGTACAGCCTGAGCAGGTTTCTGACTTTCGGCTAGATTTGACTGTGGAGATTGGCTTGATTGGAGAATCTCTTGACTCAAGCTATACCGACAATTGAGTTTTAAGGAAGAATTGAGTCGCACAACTGGAAGCACGCGATCGCGCCATGGTAAAGTCTCTACCTTATCAGCATCATGATCATCGAGATTACTCGGAATTACTTCCAAGATCATTTTACTAGGAACTGCTAGGCACATTTGATTGATATCAATGAGTAGCACCCGAATTAGGGAGAGGATATTCGGCAAAACCAAGGTGAATTGAGTACCTTTTCCTCTCTGAGACTGCACCGAAATAGTACCGCCTAACTCTCTCAACTTCTTTTTCACACCGCACAATTTAGTTCCTGTGTCCGCCGAGGAGTTACTATGCACGAGATTAAAACTTGGCTCAAAAATTAATCCCATTAACTGTTCATCACTCATGTCCATCGTTGAAAAACCTGACATGCCTGCGATCGCTGCCGATTGTTCAACTTGATGACGGATTTTTTCTATATCAAGCCCACAACCATCATCACTAACCTTGATGATCGTACTTTCATCGGTTTGAGTTGCCATAAATTCAATTTTGCCTTGGGATACTTTTCCCTGCTCTTGACGCTCATGGGGAGATTCAATACCATGTTGAAAGGCATTCCGCAGCAATAGCTCCAGTGGTTCAGTGATGATTTCGGAGATTAATCGCTCAACTTCAATCTCAGCACCTTGAACAACTAACTCCACCTGTTTACCGTACTGGAGTGATAGATCTCGCAAAATACGCGGAAATTTTGTGACAAGACTAGAGATCGGATGTTTGAGGACTTGGCGCAGATTTTTTCTTAAATGATAAACATCCTGACTCATCGCATAGGTTTGCTGTTCAGTGAGCGCTAGTACATTGACGATCTGTTCAACGGTATTTTGTAACCCTGCGATCGCTAGTTGCTGCTGGCTATCTGAGTTAGACTCTAACAACTGCAAATGTTTTTGAGCATCCCCAGACAGAATTTTGATTTCACCTAAATAAATATCTAAACTTCCCTTACGCACTAATAATTCTTCCGATAAATCCCCCAACATTTCTAAATGATTTAAAGGAAGTCGAATCGTCGCATCATTGACTTTTGTAAACTGAACATCCAACTGACTACTATCAGTAGTACCCATATCCATATCCATTTCAGATTTCCTATCTAAGGCTAAAGCCGAAAAATCTGCATAAGAAATTTCTTTGTCCCCAAAATTCATCTGTGATAAGTCAGACCAAGAAGAATTGGTGTCAACAGGAATATTCTGATAGATCGGTGATTCTTCTATCGCCGTATCAATGTCTGAAGCAGGAAAATCTTCTTTGAGCATTTCCGCTAACATTAAGCTACTGTCTAAATCTGAAGGATGAGAACTAGGATTTTCCTTGAATTGGAGATTTTGCGCTGCATCTAGGCTAGATATAGTGCGATCGCTTGACTCAAAAGCACTGCTAGGAGTCATGTTTTCAACAATATCATTAGATAATTCAGACAGGGCAAAGTCAGACAAGTCAAACGCAGGGACTAGATCTTCATCATTTGGCTGCGACCAAGACTCCATTGCTGTAAATTTATTCCAAACATGATCCAGATTATCTTCAAGCTCTTGCAGATCCTCGCCATCTACATCAGGATTATTCCACTTAACACCTTGAATTTCAGTTTCATCATCATTTCCGACATTATTACCTAATAGTTGAGCGGTAGATGTTGCTGAAAATATATCCGCAAACAATTCTGGCATTGGCAATCTTTCGGTAATCCTAGTTTCATGAGATTCCTGCAAGTCTTCAGTCAATTCATCTAAATTGCCCGTAAAAGAGTTTCCTGATAAATTGGGGAATAAAGTCGTCAATTCATCAACAGAACTTCCTAAAGTATCTTGAAACGACTTATCGGTAGCCAAATAATGATCTTCTTGATCTATTTGAATCATTAGAAAACTATCTGAATTATCTATATTATTGATTGGTATTGTATCCAATTCTTCCTGATTAGAATCTCCATCAAAATCTAGATCAAACAGATGTAAAGCTTCTGGAGTATCTTCTAAGTTAAAAGGTTCATTGTCCCGAACATAGGATTTTAAAATACTTAGTGAAGTAATCTCATCTGCTTCCGATTGTAGATGTTCAGTTATTTGAGCAAATAAGTCACGTTGTAATTCGAGCCAATCCCTAGCTAAATCTACGCCTAAACAATATTCATTGATTACTTGATTGGACATATTGACTATTTCAATCATCAACTCTTTGGTAATCCAATCAATCTCCACACGGCGATCGCGTAATTGGTTGATTAACGACTCAAGATTATGCATTATTTCTGCAAAAGATGAGTTAGGAACATAAAAATCAGCTTTAATCGCCGCATCTCGCATCAACTTAATCGTAGAAATTAAGCTGTCAAGTTGTTGCTGGAAATTTGGCAGACTTACATCTAATTCTAAGACTTTGTTTTTTAAATCATGCGTATAAGCTTGAGCTTCCTTAGAAAAAATTGTCTTGGTTTGTGGCACTATTTCAATCATGGGAAAGTCCATTACATCTATCTCTGATCAACTTCTATCTTCAAATCAGTAATACTTCACATCGCCAAAAGCATTGCTGATGGTCAATTAAACTCTAGCGAGTTTTGAAATGAGACAAGGATTGTTGGAGTTCTCCAGAATACCCTCGGGTGGTTTTGATAAACTTGGATACTTCTGAAGAAGAGGCGAGCGTTCTTTTAGCCATATGCGAAATATCATTCATCAAGTTGGCAACCCCTTCCGATGTCTGAGCTTGTGAAGTCGTTGCCTCAGCGATCGCCACCATTAATCCATCAATTTGCTGGGAGATTTGGGCAACTTGTTGCAAGCTGTCCTTAGCATTGATCGCCAAGTTATTGCTCTCTGATAGTTGCGTACTACCAGACTCAACGGCCGCCATCACCGCATTAGTTTCACTTTGAATATTACTGAGTAGACTTTCCACTTCTTTGGTTGCCGCAACTGAACGCGCAGCTAGTTCTCCCACCTCTTCTGCAACTAATACAAATCCATGATTAGTATCATTTGATCGAGATGCTTCAAGCGTGGCATTAATGGCTAAAAAGTTGGTTTTAATGGCAATTTCATTAATTGCAGAAATCGCTTTAGCAATTTTTTGGGAGACGACACCCAGATGCTTAACTCTCTTAGCCGTTGTGGAGACTGTGTTTTGCAATTCTCCCACCTTGGACATCACCGCATCAATAGAGCGATCGCTGTCAGACAATTTTTCTGATACTAGTTGTGATGATTGCAATACTTGTTGGCTATTATTGACAATTCTTGTTGCTGATAGCTTAGACATCTGCATTGTGGTTAGCGATCGCGTCACTGTATCGACCTGTCTCTGAGAGACACTAGCAAGATTGGCGATCGCCTGTTCATTTTGACCAAGGGAGAAATTAACTTGGTTTGCTGAGGATTTAACTTGACCGACAATATTTTGCAACCCACGGATGACATCATCAAAAAATATGGCAACATTCGCCAAACTGCCGTCAACCGACCGAGTAGAAACCGTAAGATCACCATCAGCTAAAGATTGGATGTCTTTAAGCATTTGCGCCAAATGCTCCCGAAGGGCTTGATTTTGTTGGCGATAACTCTCAACTTCAGCATGTCGTTGTACTATTTCTGCGCGAACTTTTTTGCCTAAATACAAGATATTCTCATCGGATAAATCGACATCTTGAACTTCACGTTTTTCTTCCCTTGCAAGTTTTGCCAAAACTTTAAACAACTTCACTACCTGTAACTGTAAGTTTTGGTTTTCTTGCTCTTGCTTCTGCATCATCGTTTGGAATTGTTCAGACATTTTATTAATGCTTAAGGAAATATCTGACAGCTCGTCATTTCCTTCCACACTCAAGGTTCCAAAGCTAACCCCAGCCTTTCCTTGTCTAAGATCTCGTAAAGCAGCCCGAATATCCTTAAGTCTAGTACTAAGTTTTCTCGATAAAGCATAGGCGATCGCGGCGACGAGCAAAGGCGTAGCCGCAATACCAATACCAATCACCAACAGTAAATTTTGATTACCTGCGATCGCCTTAGTTTTGTCTATAGTCGTTAAGACATCCCAAGTCAAAAGATCATAGGTCTGCATATTCGGCACAGGAGCATAGGCAAGCAGTAGCCCATTGCGATCGCTCTTGACCGTATCTTGGGAACCCGATGACTGAGAAGTTCGCAGATCAGGGAGCATGGCAAAATTGGTTAACGCATCTTCGCCAACCGTGACAGGTTGGGAACTAGCAATATATTTGTTAGCGCTATCAACTATGTAAAAATCTCTATTCTCATTACCATCGTTACGTCCATTGTTTAAATCATTCACTAATTTTTTTACGGGAATTTCAACCTGCAAAATCATGGTGACTTTTTGGGAAACAGAACTCTTGATTGATCTAGCTACATAGAAATAAACCCCATCTTTCCCTGCCACAGGATTACTAAAAGATACATTATCTACAGAACTGACCTTGCTAAGAATATTGGGGTTAAGAGTTTGGAGGGTTTTCGATTGGCTTGACTGAGCGATTAACTCTCCATTAGTGCTAAACAGTGCAATACTGGTGTAATCAGGATAAGCTTGACCATAGAGATTCAACCGATTAGTCAATTGCTGCTTATATTGACGTTGCTGAGCAATTGGCATCGATGCAAGAGGATTATTTACTTTGGGATCTGCGGACTTTAATAAAGTATTCTGTCCTACCTCGGTCGAAACCAGCAATTTTTGCAACACTTCCACACCATTAGTCTGCTGCTTTAAAAAATTTCTGGTCACATTTGCTAAAGCGATCGCTTCCGATTGCTGCGCTTGTTTGACCTTATTTAATAACAAACCATCACCCACTTGGTATGCCACCACACCCAAGGCGATCGCAGGAACTGTCGCGACTAAAGCACCCCATAAAGTAATTTTTTGGCTGACACTAGAGAATTTAAACATGTCCTCCAAGGCGATCGCTGAAGTCGTATTTCTTGCACTAACCTTGCTCCGCTCAGCAGTATTTTGAGCATCCATCCCCCAACCCAAAAATGCTGATTCTACAGGTGGAAATTCGACTTTTTGTTTATTCTGTTGGCTTACTTCCTGAATATTAGAGATCGTCTCATTCAATATTGAAGATGCAACAACCTTTTCCGTTACATCTTCTTCTAGATCCTGATCTCTAATCATTATATTTTCGACATCTCCAACCATCAGAGTCGGCTCGTCTAGCAGTTGCTCTTGAGGAATAGTTGTTTCTCCCTGTTCCTGCTGATTATTCTTAAATAGAGCCGCGATCGCAGGTGGTGGTGGAATTAGCGCATTACCGTTAACCTGAATCTTTCCAGAAACTTTCGGTTTAACAGGAGTATTAGAAGCAGTCGCTAGTACGGTCAGGTCACTAGTCGTCGATTCATCATGGTCGAGAATATAGGAAATACTCCCATCGCCAAATGTGTTCTTTAATTTTGAGCCGAGATTGGCGGTCTCTAACTGCAAAGCCCTATAGTTCGCTTCCTGAGCCTTATCAGCATAACTAGTCTCTTTGCGATTAGGATTATTAATGGAACCTATATCTTTTGATAGGGTATTATTTTGAGAAATACTAGCTAACTTGTTTTGGATTTGAGCAAGCGAAGTACTTGCAAGATCAAGCAAATCTGGATCATCCGTGAGAGTCAATACCTGTTGGTATTGCACCTTAGCATACTCAATTTTACCTGCCTTACGGAAGGTTGCGCCTAACCAAATATGCAGTTTGGGATTGCGAGGATCTTCATACAACAATTCTGAGAACTGCTGCATCGCCTCTTCATACCGACCCTCTGCATAGGAGTGTAGAGCCGCCTGATACTGCGCTGTCATCATGATCGCCCCTGTATGAAAATACGTCTTTGTTTCAAGAAGGAGGCTTTAAATCGCTACAAGTCTCCTGATACATAATTAAACGCATTTATATGTAAATTCTCTAGCGCCATTTTGCTTGTGTTTACCAAAAAAAGTGTTATGATAGCTAAGGATTTGTTGCACTCAGCTAAATAGAAATTGAAAAAACTGGTTTTATTGCTTGGATGTGATTGGCTCCTCAACCTAAAGTTGGATGAAAGACGCGAGTCTGATCCCACTCTTTCTTGGGATGATGCCTGTGAAGGACCGAGTATGTTCCGATCGACCTTCTAACTATAAGGGTTGTAACCACTGTTAACAACCTAGGTCGATCGCTTCTCACCATGGAGAAGATTAAATATTTTTCACAATTGAATAAGCAGTAGAAATCCTTTGGTGATGGAGAGTTTCTTTGCGTGTAGTGTTTCTATTCGGCAATAGTATGTCTTTTGAATGATGTTACTTGCCACATGAAAACACATGACATCGTAAAGCAAATTTCCTAGGTCATTGGGTTATGCGATTCTGCTTGTTCTGTTATGCAATTCCACTCAAACTTTTTTCTTGCATACTCTTTCTTGCACATATTCACGACACATAGCATCTAGGACAAACAGAATCATGAAACGCGAACTACTTAAACAGACTGTTGAACACATTGATATCAAAGCTTTTGATGTCGTCGGATTGGTTGACGCAATGGCAAACACCGCTTTTCAAGGTAGAAACCTTGGCCGTGCTGCTCATATCTATGACGATATGATTAAGGACAAAGATTGCGCGATCATCCTGTGTTTGGCAGGTTCTTTATTTAGTGCGGGTCTGAAGGGAGTTATCTACGATCTGATCGCCAACAACATGGTAGACATGATTGTCTCTACAGGCGCAAACATCGTCGATCAAGACTTCTTTGAAGCCCTCGGATTTCGCCACTACGTCGGTGACACCTTTGCTGACGATAAAGTACTTCGCGAAAACGCGATCGATCGCATCTATGACACCTACATCGACGAAGACGAATTGCGCGTTTGCGACATGACGATTGCCGAAATTGCCAACTCTCTTCCTCCTCGCCCCTATTCTTCTCGCGAGTTCATCCATGAAATGGGTGCGTACCTCGATAAGAATGCCAAAAACCGTCATTCCGTTGTTTTGGCAGCTTACGAGCATCAAGTTCCCATCTTCGTTCCTGCCTTCAGTGACTGTTCCGCAGGTTTCGGCTTAGTCCATCATCAGTGGTTCTCTCCTGAAGAGCATGTCAGCATCGACTCTGTGCGCGACTTCCGCGAGTTGACTCAGTGCAAGTTGGCAAGCCCTCACACTGGGCTATTTATGATCGGTGGTGGTGTACCAAAGAACTTCGCTCAAGACACTGTTGTTGCGGCTGAGTTGCTTGGTTTTGAAGCAGCAATGCACAAGTATGCTGTCCAAATCACCGTAGCTGATGAGCGCGACGGCGCTCTATCTGGTTCCACTTTAAAGGAAGCACATTCTTGGGGCAAGGTTGATATTGTCCAAGAGCAAATGGTTTACTCCGAAGCCACTGTGGCACTGCCTCTAATTGCAGGCTATGTCTACGGTAAGAAGAACTGGTGTGATCGCGCTCCTCGTCAGCTTGCTCAAGTATTCAACAAGCCATCTGTTGGAGCTTTCAGCAATATTCCTGCACCCGTTGGCGTGTAATGACATAAGCTAAAAGGGGACGCTTTGCGTCCCCTTTTTTTGTACATATGCGAGGCAGATGATGACTATTAAGGTTCTCCATCTTTCCGATATACATCTTGGTAGCACTACCCATGGCAAAGTTAATCCGCAAACAGGATTGAATACGCGCCTAGAAGATTTTTTAGCCGCATTGACGATCTGTATCGATCGCGCCATTAATGAACCAGCCGATATAGTTCTATTTGGCGGTGATGCCTTTCCAGATGCCACACCACCACCGCTAGTACAGCAAGCTTTTGCAAAACAATTTCGTCGCCTTGCCGATGCTGGTATTCCCACGGTGTTATTAGTGGGAAATCACGATCAACATTCTCAGGGTGTGGGCGGTGCGAGTCTAGCGATTTATCGTAGTCTTGCTGTGCCGAACTTCACGGTGGGAGACACGATCGCCACACATCGGATTGCTACAGAGGCTGGAGATATTCAGATTATTACGTTACCTTGGATTACGCGATCGACTTTACTCACGAAGTCAGAAACAGAAGGCTTTTCGATGAGTGAAGTAAGTCAATTTCTGACTAATCGATTGGATGTAGTTCTCGAAGGCGAAATTCGGCAACTTGATCCCCAGTTGCCTACTATTTTATTGGCTCATGTGATGGTGGATACGGCTACCTACGGCGCAGAGAGATTTTTAGCAGCGGGGAAAGGTTTCACAATTCCATTATCCATGCTGACCCGTGAAGCCTTTGATTATGTAGCGCTTGGTCATGTTCATCGTCATCAAATTCTAGCGACACAACCGCTTGTAGTCTACCCTGGAAGTATTGAGCGAGTAGATTTTGGTGAAGAGAATGAAGCGAAGGGCTATTGCTGGCTAGAGGTGGAGAAAGGAAATGTGAAGTTTGAGTTTTGTGCAATTCCGACTCGTGCATTTCGGACAATGGAAGTAGATGTGACGCAATCGGAAGATCCACAAGGGAAATTGTTGAAAGCTATTCAGAAAGGACAGATTGATCAGGCGATCGCCAGACTGATCTACAAAGTCAAAGCCGAGCAGTTAGCCCAAATTGACGATCGCCTCTTACATGAAGCAATGGCGATCGCCCATAATTATTCCCTCATTCCTGAAGTCGTCAGCCAAAATCCGCGCACTCGATTACCTGAGCTAAGTACAGCCGAGGCTCTCGATCCAATGACTGCACTTAAGACCTATCTCAGCACACGCGAAGATCTCAAAAATATGGAGCCTGAAATGCTAACTGCGGCGCAAGAATTACTCAGTGAGATTGGTTTAGGAATGGATGAACTTGATTCTATTGAAGATTCAGCCCAGTCTAGTCAATTGACGATAAGTTTCAACTAATTGTGTTTGCAGTGTTTCCAGTGAAATATGGCGCAGGCTAGCGGCGCGATCGTAAATTTGCTCAATGTTAATGTCATTGCGATCATCGGTTTCTAAAAGGAATCTACCTTGCGGCATAGTAGCGATCGCCTGAGTCACAGGAGAGCGATCGCTTAAAATGGCTGCTCCAAAAGAGAAATAAAAATCATGCTTCAGGAGTTGTTGAAATACTTCTTCTTTCTTATTAAATCCATGAATAATCCAAGGCATCGAGGATTTAGTATTTTTCTTTAACGCAATTAATTCCGCAAATGCTCTAACACAATGAATCACAAGCGGTTTCTGTAACTCTTCAGCGAGTTCTATATGTCTTTTAAAAACAGCAATTTGGGTCTCTAAAGATAAATCAATATTCCGATCTAATCCACATTCACCGATCGCTACCACCTGTGATAATTTTGCTAAATCTACAAGATTTGCCAATGCTGCTTCCCATGTTTCCAACTGGACAAACCAAGGATGCAAGCCAAGACTACAAGTATTCGGTAATGATTCGGCTTGCAATTCTGGGGTGACATGCAGAGTTTGCAGATTGATGAGATCTGATGATTGGCGATCGTGATGTGTATGGAAATCAATAAATATTTTACTCCTCATCTGGATCGATACCCAAAGCACGTAAACGCTCTGCAAGGCGATCAGCCCGTTGACGTTCTTGATCAGCGCGTTGACCTTCCTGTATGACTCGTTGCTGCTCCTGCCAAACTTGAATCTTAGATTGCTGCAATAGTTGATCTAACTCTACAGGGGATAGAAATTTTTGCCCATCGGGGCGAAATAATACTAATTCTTGTCCTGCTACCCAATCAAAACGGATTCCTAACAGTGGACTCACCCAGTTGCTCATTGAGAGAATTGGAGTTAGGCGATCACCTTGTCTCTGCCAGCCTGCTAAGGTTAAATCATCAGGATCGTAAATATAATATTCCTGAATGCCATAGGTTTCATAAAATGTAAACTTCTCATCTAGAGCATCAATACCGCGACTATCTTTATTGCTGGGTGACAAAATTTCAAAAGCAACCTGTGGAGGAATATTATCCTCTAGCCATTGCTTGTAAGAGCCTCGCCTACCTTTAGGTCTGCCAAATACAACCATCACATCTGGAGCCATACGTCTTAGGGTATAGCGCACAGGATACCAAGCCAAGTCCCCTCCCACAAATACATTGGGATCGTTAGCATACATAATCTCTAGATTTTCTTTGATGATCACAATCCAGCGAAACTGCTCGGTATTGTCAGACATAGGATTACCGTCACTATCTGGATAGTCGATCTCTGGGGCGATCGCTTCCTGAGTTAATGGTTGCAGAGTCATGGATTTGCCCTCGCATAGACCTGTGCGTGATTAATATATTCTATAGCCAAACCCAAAAGAGAGTTGCGGCGCGAAGCGCCGCAACTCTCTTTTGGGTTTGGCTACTGCTATTCCGCAGTCTTTGCTTCTAGTTCCGCAATTCTCTTTTCTAGTTTGCGAACTGTATGCAATAAATCTGGAAGTTGACGTTCCGAAATAACGATACGCTTCCAGTCCTTTTCAGGAACGACGGGATAGCCCATCATCGTCACACCTGCGGGAACATCACTGGGAATGCCCGACTTTGCACCGATGATTGCCCCATCGCCAATGTGAATGTGATTAGCTGCGCCCACTTGTCCTGCCAAGACTACATGATGACCGAGAGTGACACCACCTGCTAAGCCTACCTGTGAAGCGAGAACGGAATGTGCCCCGACTTCAACACCATGACCAATCTGGACAAAGTTATCCAGTTTTGCACCTTTATGAATGACAGTGACACCGACGGCAGGACGATCAACGGCACAGGAACAGCCCAGTTCGACATTATCTTCGATGATCACATGACCCGTTTGAGGGACTTTGTACCATGTGCCATTGGGTGATATCTCGAAGCCAAAGCCGTCGCCACCTAAAACTGTGCTGGGATGGAACAAACAATTGGCACCGATTTGAGTGCGATCGCTGATTACACAATTTGCATGAATGGTTGTATTTGCACCAATCTCGACATCGTTGTAAATGGTGACATGGGGATAAATCGTGACATTATCGCCTATTTTGACGCGATCGCTAATGACGACATAGGGTGCGATCGACACATTTACCCCTAGCTGCACGCCTTCACCCAAAATTGCGGTGGGATGAATACCCTGTGGCGGCGTGGGTGGTTGATAAAACTTTTCGAGAACCTTCGCAAAAAGAATGCGGGGATGGGCAGTGCGGATACAGGGCAAAGGTGATGGAGTTTTTAGATCGAGGATGACAGCGCTGGCTTGGGTATCCTTAAGCCGAGCGACAAATTTTGCTGATGACACAAAGGTAATTTCTCCAGTCTGCGCCTTATCGATCGCAGCGACTCCCGTAATGATGGGATCGTCACCATCGGATTCAAATCGACAATCGGGTAGTAAGGCGACAAACTCGGCTGCGAGTTCGGAGAGTTTGAAAGAAATTGTTTGTGTCATGGATCTGATGTCATATCAAGAATGCGCGATTACCATAATACTTAATTGTGCCAAGTCTATTCGTACTAAGTCGCTAGACAAACCCTTCCCTGTCTCATTATGAGATCCATATAAATCAACCATTTTGAGCTTTCTCTGCATCCCTAAGGTTTACTGCGATCGCTTACTTTAATCTTCTAGCCAAAAAAAAGCCTCGCATTGCGAGGCTTTTCTTTATTCTTTGTTGATGTTGCCAGTTCTTACCCATCCCTCTTCCTTGGTGTTTTCATTTCTGACATATATCCATTCACGATCTGGGGTTTCTTTAATTACAGCAACTTTGGTATTAAAGTCTGCACCACCAACATTACGCGCAGACTGATTGGGATCAGAACGAAATACTAGACCAATACTAGCATTGACTTTACCTTGATATTTTGCATCATTCTCTTTGGGCTTGGCTTTAACCGTTGGCTTAGGTATTATTGGCTGCACCTTAATAGCAGCGATCGGTGATTTTGGTGCAGGTACAGCTTTAAGATCATTAGTAAAAACAGGTCTTTGCGGACTTTTTCTATAGGGTAAAATGATGTAATACCAGCCAACCGTCACTATTGAAGCAATTAGTCCCAGACTAAACGCTAAACTTACACTAGATTTTGCAGTCTCTGGAAATCTCATTCAATAACACCTATCACTATCGAATCACTGTAAAAAGGGGCTAAAGATTTTATGTATAAACTATGCTAATGGCAGTTCATGTATAAAATCACTAGCTAACCAAAATTGATGATTGGTTGAATAGATTACCTTAAGTTCTCCAAATTTAACAGAGATTTTTTCTGCTTATATACTCCTTTCCTACTATAAGAATAGGTGCTATAAAGCAAATAATTGGTGGTGCGAGGCTTCACCGCGCACCACCAATTATTTACTGGGAAGGGAGTAGTCATATTAGTTAAGCTTCAAAAATGGTTTGAGGTCTGCGATTTAAGAATTAGATTTTTGATGGCGCAGCTTTGCTGCGCCATCAAAAATCTAATTCTTATTTTACGACGAAGCCCTAACTGCTTAGGATTGTTATAATTTGCTCTACAAAATCTATGGTGAGTCACTTGACAATAGATAGTATTAGAACTGAAGAAGCATCTGTGGAGTCACTATTAGCGATCTATCGCTTGTTGCCAAATTTTAAACGTGAACTGGCTATCGATCGCGCGATCGCCGACGTTACGATTACTTCAGAAGAAATTAATCTAGCATTACAAGAATTTCAGCAACGTTACAAGTTAACTACCCAAGAAGCGCTCCAGAATTATTGCCAAGTTTATAGTCTTACTAATGAACAACTACAGATGATCGCTCTACGCGAGTTCAAAATCGAAAAATTTAAGCGGCAAACTTGGGGAAATCGTCTCGAATCAGCATTTTTAAATCGTAGAGCTAGTTTAGATCGTGCTATTTATTCTGTGATTCGTCATAAAAATCTTGAGCTTTTACAAGAACTATTCTTTCGGATAGATGAGGGTGAACAGACCTTTGCCGAGCTAGCTACCCAATATTCTCAAGGAGCCGAATCACAAACTGGCGGCATGATTGGTCCTGTGCCTCTTATTAGGCTTCCTCCTGCGATCGCGGACAAATTGCGTCATAGTTTGCCCCAACAGATGCATCCCCCTTTTCTGTTAGAGGATTGGTTTGTACTTTTGCGGTTAGAAAAATTTATGCCTGCTCAGTTTGACGATACGACTACTCAAGTTTTATTAAGTCAACTATTTGAGGAGTTTTTACAAGAGCAGAATGTGACAGCCAAAGTCGATTCCTAAGGTGTTTCCGATTACCAAATATATGGTATTAGTGCGTTTAAACTGATAATAAGATAATAAGTAGTTAGGCACAATTAAATGTACAAAGCTTTGCGCTCAAACCTCTAGGAAACGCTGTGCGTGCGCTACAGGTTTTGGAGCTTATTTTTAATTATGCTCAGCTACTTACTGATTCTCTTGATTCCTGATTTGATTTCCTATTTGTAGCGTTTTTATAGCGTTAATTTTCATGCTCACCCACACCCATGCTACTCAAGACCTTCTTGAGCGCATTCCCGTATTTCAAACGCTCGATCGCTCAATTTTGCAAGAAGTGAGCGATCGCCTGAAGCCATTGCGTTATCGGATGGGGCAAGTAATTTTGCGTCGGGAAACAATGCCATCTCAAGTATTGTTTTTATGGGAAGGTCAAGCAAGACTCTTAGCGCAAATACCAAAAATGATCACCCCTACGACCTTAGAAATTCTCAAGTCGGGTGCAGTAATTGGATGGGTAAGTTTGATTCGTGATCAACCCTGCGAAACTGCGATCGCTTCTGTTGAAAGTACTTTTTTATCCTTAGAAGCAACAGATTTTTTACAACTTTGCGATCTCTATCCCACTTTTAAGAATGCTTTTATAAATCAAATCTCACCAGCAGAAGTGTTTGATTTATTTGCGATCGAGATGGATCGCCGCGCTCAATCTCCTCAAAATTTTATGCAACTGGTTCGCAATGCTTGTCAAGATGCACGGGTTTTGACTTTACCTGCGGGAAAAAATGTGATCGCGCCTCTTGATCCTGATTTTGTCTGGCTAGTTAGTGGTGGACAAAATATACAGATTCCCTTTGGTACAAGAGTTGAGCCAAATCGCACTGTCTTTGAAATTCCAGAAGTCAGTTATCTCCGTTTGATTGGCTTGCGCGATGATTTTGCGGTGGCTACTGAAGTAGTGACTGAATTAGCACCCCATCCCACCGCCTTCGATATTCCCTATGCGCCTGATTTGCCGAATGTTAGCGATCGCAGCGATCGCAAATCTCAAGACTATCCTTATATCTATGGGCGTGGCCCCCTTGATGCATCAGTGGCGTGTTTTGAGATGCTGGCTAAATATTGGAGTATGCCCTTTAATCGCCATGTGATCAAACGGGCGATCGCCAATCAATATGATCGCTCTCAAAGTATCTCTTTGCAGCTATGCGGCACGATCTCCGAACTGATGGGGCTAAATGGGCAGTTGGTAACGATTCCTGCTAGTGCCATTGGTCAGGTTCCTACTCCTGCTTTATTACCTTGGCAAGATACTTTTGCGGTGCTTTACAAAACTAGCGATCGCGAACAGGTGTTAGGTATTCCTGAACAGGGAATAGTAATTAAGAAGACTGCTCAATTTGCCGACCTTTGGGGCGAATCAGGACAGATTTTACTAATTCAACCAACGAAAGACACTCCCCAACAAAAATTTGGTCTGTCTTGGTTTCTACCATCCCTCAAGCGCTACCGCAATCCCTTAATAACAGTTTTGGTAGCCTCTTTCTTTGTGCAGTTATTGGGCTTGGCAAATCCCCTGATTACGCAGGTAATTATTGACAAAGTAATTATTCAAAATTCACCCTCGACCTTAAATATCTTGGGCATACTCTTACTAACGATCTCCTTTTTTGAAGCCTTAATTACAGCACTGCGAACCTATTTATTTGTAAACACCACTAATCGCATTGACTTAACCCTCGGTTCAGAAACAATTGATCATCTGGTCAGATTGCCCCTGCGCTATTTTGAGAAGCGATCGGTTGGAGAACTATCCAGCCGTATCGGTGAACTAGAAAATATTCGCCAATTTTTGACAGGTACAGCTCTCACGGTTGTCCTTGATGCAGTATTTTCAGTCGTCTATATCGTGGTGATGATCTGCTATAGCTGGCTGCTGACTCTTGTCGCCTTGGGAACCGTGCCATTGTTTGGATTGCTGACCTTTATCGTTGCCCCGATTGTCAGGACGCAGCTTCGCAGTAAAGCCGAACGCAATGCCGCAACTCAGTCCTATTTAGTGGAAGTTGTTTCAGGTATTCAGACCGTTAAGGCGCAAAGTATTGAGTTGCAGTCACGTTGGGAATGGCAACGTCGTTATGCTCGCTATGTTTCCGATGGATTTAAGACCGTAGTAACTTCCACAACTGCGGGTTCCATGAGTCAGTTTTTAAATCAGTTCTCTAACCTATTGCTGCTATGGGTTGGCGCTTTCTTGGTGCTGGATGGCAAGCTATCTCTAGGACAGCTAATCGCGTTTCGGATTATTGCGGGTTATACGACATCGCCACTTTTACGGCTGATTCAGCTTTGGCAAAATTTTCAAGAAACAGCCCTCTCATTAGAACGGCTCAGCGATATTATTAATCATCCTCAAGAACAAGAGGAAGCAGGTCGCCGCAATATCCCTATGCCAGCAATTAGCGGAGCAGTCCGCTATGAGAATGTCAATTTCCGTTTTAATCCCAATGGACCTTTGCAGCTAAATAATGTAAATTTAGATGTTCCTAATGGTCAATTTGTCGGCGTTGTCGGAACTAGTGGTGCGGGCAAAAGTACGCTAACAAAGTTAATGTCGCGGCTCTATGAACCTGAGGCAGGCAGAATTTTTATCGATGATTATGACATTGGCAAAGTAGAGCTTTATTCGTTGCGGCGACAGATAGGTGTCGTTTTGCAAGATACATTGCTATTTGATGGCACGGTGCAGCAAAATATTGCTTTGACCAATCCTGATGCTACGCCCGATGAAATTGTGGCAGCAGCGCGAACTGCTTGCGCCCATGATTTCATTATGCAACTGCCTCAGGGATACGAGTCACGGGTAGGTGAACGCGGCGCTTCTTTATCTGGTGGACAAAGACAAAGAATTGCGATCGCGCGGACTATTTTACAAAAACCGCAATTACTGATTCTTGACGAGGCGACTAGCGCTCTTGACTACAATACCGAGCGTCAGGTCTGTTTAAATCTTGCTGAAGAATTTCGCGGACGCACGGTTTTCTTTATCACCCATCGCCTTGCTACAATTCGCACTGCTGACTTAATTTTGCTAATGGATAAAGGAAGGATTGCCGAGCAGGGAACTCATTCAGAACTTATGGCTTTGCAGGATCGCTATTTCTGCTTATATCGTCAACAGGAGGCGGCAGGTGATTCTTAGAGTTTGATTTTATAAAGATAGAAGTCCTAAAAACAAGATGGAAAAAGTATGACAAGTGATAACGGTAATCAACCAACCTCAAAATTAACAGCGATCGCCTCTGAAGATTTAGCCTCTAGTCATGGATTGGAGCAACCTGCTAGTGCGATCGCCAAAAAAAGCAATTTCGATCAGCCCTTAGCCTTGAGCCAGTCACCTAAATGGATTCCTGCAATTTTATGGACATTAGTTGGTTCGGTTACGGTGGCAATCATTTGGGCTTCAGTCGCCAAGATTGAAGAATCAATTCCTGCTCAGGGCAAATTAGAACCACAGGGAGCAGTTAAGGAAGTCCGTATTCCTGCCAATGGTGTACTCAAGGAAGTTTTGATCAAAGATGGACAGAAAGTCAAAGAAGGCGAAGTGTTATTGCGGATTGATGAAACTGTGGCAAAGTCTCAGCTTGAATCATTGCAAAAACTACGCAAAAATCTCCAGCAAGAAAATCAGTTTTATCGAGAAGTCCTTAATGGCAAAGCCTCAGAAATTGATGGCGCAAAAGTGAGTGCTGTCCCTGTGGAATTTTTTGCCCTAGCTCGAAATCGCGAAGCATTAATGACAGAAATGCAACTATATCGGATGCAGGTTAATGGCAGTGGTGCAAATTTGACAGGCGATCAACAGGATCGGCTCAACGCTTCAAGAGCAGAACTAGACTCGCGATCTCAAGCTGCCGAAGCGAATATTGCCCAGTCGCTGGAACAATTAAATCAAACTCGGATTAACCGTGCTAGCAAAGCAAACGCCTTGGCGATCGATGCCAAAATTCTTGATGATCTAGAAATTGCTGTTAAAGAAGGAGCGATTTCCCGTGTCCAATACCTCAAACAACAACAACAGGTAATCGCTACGGAGTCAGAAATTCGGCAGTTGGCGCGGGAGGAGCAGCGAATTCAGTCGGCGATCGCTGAAGGACAAGCGCGACTGAATAATACCTTTGACATTACCCGCAAAGAGTTGACTAGCCAAATTGCCGACAATACAAAACGTATTGCCGAAATTGATAGTCAATTTACCAAAGCCCTAGTGGACAATACCAAGAGACTTACGGAAGTTGAAGGTCAGATCCAGCAAGCAGAAGTGATCCTCAAAAACCAAGAACTCCGCGCTCCTGCATCTGGCACAGTATTTGAACTGAAAGCAGGGCTGGGCTACGTGGCGAATAACAATGCGAGTGAAGTGGTGCTAAAAATTGTGCCTGATGATTTGCTGGTTGCCAAAGTGTTTATCAGTAATCAAGATATCGGCTTTGTGACTGAGGGTAAAGATGTGGATGTTCGTATTGATTCCTTTCCTTTTACTGAGTTTGGGGATGTCAAGGGCAAATTAACTTGGATCGGTTCCGATGCCTTACCCCCTGATCAAGTGAATCCTACCTATCGATTTCCTGCGAAAGTGAAGCTTGACAAACAAGCCCTAGAGACTAATGGACGCAAAATTAATTTGCAGTCAGGCATGTCTCTAACGGCAAATATCAAAATCCGCGATCGCACGGTCATGAGTTTATTCACAGATTTCTTTGTCACAAATACTGAAAAACTTAAATTTGTCCGCTAAATGAAGGTTGTATAACTTTTGAATAACTTTTCCCTGTTTACATAATGAATTTTTAGTATATTCTTGGTCTAGTTACAACTTTAAAGGTAAGCGATCGCATAGCAATAACGAAATTGCCGTTATGCCGTTATGCTCTGGGGGAGAGCGCTAATCTGGATTTTGTTAGCTAAGAAGTACGGGGCTAAACAATTACACCAGCAGGGAAAATATTATGTCTGATAGCCAGAATGCAGGCTTAACCTTTGGTTTTGGCAATTATGGGGGCAACACTTCTATCTTTGGAGCTAATCAACTTCCAGATGTTTTAGGACTTGTTCAGTCCAAACTCCAACAAGCTGCCGCTAGTCCTGATCCCACATTCCGCTCTTATTTTACTGAAAAAAATATTTAGAAAGCAAATCCTTATACAGCAAGTATTTTGGGCTTTAATCCCAAAAGAATCACTATTTTAACAATTTAAATAATGATTCACTAATAGGAATTACTATCATTAATTTCTCAGGAAATCGCTGAAACCCTCATTGTCTCGTTGTAAATATTTTTAGGCTTCCATTACGAGCGGAATGTGGGC
>NZ_NDHW01000036.1 GCF_002251945.1 Pseudanabaena sp. SR411 | reverse complement strand
ATCCATAGATGATCGCGTATGGGCAACGGTTCTGAGTTCTTCCATTTATGAATATTTCATTCGCTATCTGCTTTCAGCGGCTGGTATTAATCCAGTGACTGAATTGCGTTCTATAATTACCCCGCCACCTCAGATGGTGAGCAATATGCGGATGGATGCAATTCAAGCCTACATGGTTGCTGAACCTTGGAATACGCGAGCGATTAAGGGTAATGAAGGCGTTGGATTCACCTTTGCCCAAGGACGAGAAATTTGGAATGGACATCCCGATCGCCTTTTAGCCGTGCGTGAATCCTTCATTCAAGACTATCCCAAAACCTACCGATCACTAGTAAAAGCGATGATCGAAGCGTGTCGGTATTGTAGTGAACCTGCGAATCGTGAAGAAGTTGCTAAAATCATCTCCCAACGTTCCTTTACAGGAGCAAATGTTAAATATACGCGACCCGCAATTGTAGGGAACTACAACTACGGAGGATTTGATAATCAACAACGCATCACGAATAGCTTAGCAACAACTCTTTTCTTTGAAATGCCCACTTCTGTTTCTGATATTGCCAACGATCATTCTACGTTCCTCTGGCAATCACAGAGCCTCTGGCTGATGACCCAAGCCGCTCGTTGGGGACAAATTCCTGAGTTTCCCAAGAATGCTGAGGCGATCGCTCGTCAAGGATGGCGCACCGATTTATATCGAGAAATTGCTGCCGAAATGGGCATTGTTAGTCCTGCTGATGACTATAAAGTAGAACCTGCCTCAGCCTTTGTTGATCGCCAATCATTTGATCCTAGTAATCCCATCGGCTATCTCAAAAACTTTGCAATTCGGGCAAATGCTCCCCAGTCTTTTTTCCTTGCCTAATACTAATTCATAAAAGTGTGTCAACACTTTTATGAATAAAAAACAAACCCAGTAAGAGTTTTAAAAACAAAAAATGGTGCAACCATTTTTTGTTTTGGCAAAAGTCCAATTATCCTAAAAGCTAAAAGATTGTATGACTACTTCCCCAAACAGCCTCACATCTAACAACCATCCCCCTGACAAAACCTTTTTAGTGGTCGAAAATATTGTCAAGTCATTTCGCAAACCTGATGGAAGTCAATTTGTGGTACTAGATGGCATTAACCTTGCGATCGCTGAGCAGGAATATGTCTCTGTAATTGGTCACTCTGGCTGTGGAAAATCTACTCTAGTCAGAATTGTGGCAGGTTTAGAGAAACCTACATCAGGCTTAGTCACCCTAGAAGGTAAAGTCATTCGCAAACCAGGGGCAGAGAGGATGATGGTATTTCAAGGCTATTCGTTACTTCCTTGGTTGACAGTCAGAGAAAACATTCGTATGGCGGTAGATGAAGTATTTAAAACCGCAAGTCGTGATGAAAAAATATCTATAGTTAACGAACATATTGAAATGGTCAATCTCACTGCTGCCGCCGATAAATATCCCCAAGAACTTTCAGGTGGCATGAAGCAAAGGGTTGGGGTCGCTCGCGCCTTAGCAACTCGTCCCAAAATGCTCTTGCTAGATGAACCATTTGGAGCGCTCGATGCTCTAACTAGACCGAAGTTACAACAGCAAGTTTTAGATATTTGGGAAAACCATCGCCAAGCAGTAATGATGATTACCCATGATGTTGATGAAGCCATTTTTATGTCCGATCGCGTTGTGATGATGACCAATGGGCCAAAAGCAACGATCGGACAGGTGCTAGATATTCCGTTACCACGTCCTCGCGATCGCCATGAATTGCGAGAGTCTAGAGAATATTATGAGTTACGCAATCAAGCATTGGATTTTTTGGAACGATATCAGTAGATCATCTAGTGATCAACTTTGGGCATGGATTAGTAATGAGAAAAGAGCAATTTATGGAGGAGTTGTATAGTTAATCCAAACAATTGAAGGCGTTGCTTAGCAACGCCTTCAATTGTTTGGACTCGAGCGCAAAGCGCTGTAAAACACTTTAATTTTTAGCAGGCGGTAGTGACAACTTAACATGTAGCTCTTTCAACTGCGAATCATCCACACTTGATGGAGCATCAGTCAACAGATCGCGTGCTTGTTGTGTTTTCGGAAAGGCGATCACATCACGGATTGAATCGGCTCCAGCGATTAGCATCACTAAGCGATCCAGTCCAAAGGCTAATCCACCATGGGGAGGAGTACCATATTCAAAGGCTTCCATCAGGAACCCAAACTTCTCTTTTGCCTGCTCATCGCTTAACCCGATCGCCGCAAATACTCTCTCTTGAACTTCGCGCTTGTGAATCCGAATACTACCACCACCAATCTCTGTACCATTGAGTACAAGGTCATAGGCTTGGGCAATCGTATTCACATCTATCGGTTGACTATCGGCGATATCCTCAACACGAGGCGAGGTAAAGGGATGGTGCAGAGCCTCCAATCTTTTCTCATCAGCATTCCACTCAAACATCGGGAAGTCAGTAATCCAAACAAAGTTAAGCTTGTTATGATCAATCAGTTCCAACTCATGACCGAGTGCTAGGCGCAAACGATAGAGTGATTCATTGACAATCGCCTTTTCACCAGCACCAAATAATAGGATCGTGCCTGCGGTTGCGCCTGTACGTTCGAGAAGTTCCTTCTTAACTTCTTCAGTGATGCTATCTTTGAGTGCGCCGATGGTATCGATTACACCACCTTCTCTCACACGGATAAAGGCTAAGCCCTTTGCACCATACTGGGCAACAAGGTTAGATAAATCTCCTCCTGGCTTGATACGGGTATTGGAAATTGCTTCATCGCCACCAATGACGGGTAGGACTTTGATAATGCCACCATTGGCGACGGTGTTGGCAAATACTTTAAAGCCAGAATTGGCAAACAAATCAGTGACATTGACTAATTCCATGCCAAAGCGAGTATCAGGACGATCGCATCCATAGCGATCCATTGAATCGGCATAGGTAAGACGTGGAAAATCGCCAAGTTCTACACCTTTAACGGTTTTGAAAATGTAGCGAATCAGGTTCTCATTTAACTCAATGATTTCTTCCTGAGACATGAAACTCATTTCCATGTCTAGTTGCGTAAATTCAGGCTGGCGATCGGCGCGAAGATCTTCATCTCGGAAACATCGCGCAATTTGATAATAGCGATCGCATCCGCCCACCATCAGCAATTGCTTAAATAGTTGAGGCGATTGCGGCAAAGCATACCATTGACCAGCATTAACACGGCTGGGTACGAGGTAATCCCGCGCTCCTTCAGGAGTGGAACGACAAAGAATTGGAGTTTCCACTTCCATAAATCCATATTCATCTTCAAGGAATCGCCGAATCGATTTCACAACTTCAAAGCGCAACTTGAGATTATTGGCTAGGCGATCGCCACGCATATCGAGATAACGATATTTCAGGCGCAATTCTTCTTTAATCGTGTCAGCTTCCGAAATTAAGAAAGGCAGGGGCTTGCTGACAGCGTTCAATAATTCAATGGATTCAGCATAGATTTCCACTTCACCTGTGGCTAGTTTCGGGTTGAGCGACTCGTCGGGACGCTTAGAAACTTTACCGATAATCCTGACCACATATTCATTTCGCATCTCACCTGCGAGATTATAGGACTCAGGAGTACGCTGAGGGTCACTGACGATTTGTAAGATTCCTGTGCGATCGCGCAAATCTAAAAAGATCACACCACCATGATCCCGTCTGCGATCGATCCAACCGCACAAGCTAACTGTTTGTCCGATATGTTCGGCATTGAGGTGACCGCAATAGTTGCTACGCATCATGATGTTATTGGCGAAACTTTAGATAAAAAAGTGAAAATTGTAATTTTGACCATTTACTATCATAACTTGTAAAGGATTCAAAACTTAAAAAACTATTTATTGCTATCTCTGCGATTTGTTGTTTTACTTCTGGACGATACCCTTAATAATGGACACTTCTCAAACAATCTCTAACTAAAAACTAGCGTCTCATCCTCTACAGTGACGTAAATTTGATGCCCTTCTGCAAAAGTTCCTTCTAGAATTTTGTTGGCGATCGGGTTTTCGATTTCCCTCTGAATGGCGCGTTTTAGAGGACGCGCACCGTAGGAAGGATCGTAACCAACAGCAGCGATATAGTCTTTAGCTTCCTCACTCAGTTTTAAGGAAATCTTGCGATCGCTTAGTCTGTTCTCAATGCGTTTAATTTGTAACTCCGCAATTGACCGAATTTCATTACGACGTAATGCATGGAAGATTACCGTTTCATCAATCCGATTGAGAAACTCAGGACGGAAGTGATTGCGAAGTACCTCGAGCACCTTATCGCGCATTTGGTCATAACGAGCATCACCATCCAGATCGCTGGATAAATCTTTGGAAACTTCGAGAATGCGATCGCTACCGATATTACTGGTCATGATGATCACCGTATTTTTGCAATCCACTAAGCGACCTTGACTATCGGTAATCCTTCCATCGTCAAGAACTTGCAAAAGAATATTAAACACATCAGGATGCGCTTTCTCGACTTCATCAAAAAGTACTACTGAGTAAGGATGGCGACGCACTGCTTCTGAGAATTGCCCACCTTCTTCATAGCCAACATACCCAGGGGGCGCACCGATTAAGCGCGAAACCGAGTGCTTCTCCATATATTCCGACATGTCGATCCGTACCATTGAGGCATCAGAATCAAATAGAAATTCGGCAAGGGTACGCGCCAGCTCGGTTTTGCCCACTCCTGTGGGGCCTAAAAACAGGAATGAACCAATGGGACGATTAGGATCATTCATCCCTGCACGGGCGCGACGGATTGCTGAAGATACAGAAGTGACAGCTTCATCTTGACCAATGACGCGATCATGGAGATGTTTCTCTAAGGTCAGTAATTTTTGACGCTCTGATAATAGTAGCTTTTTGAGGGGAATGCCTGTCCAACGCGCCACAATTTCGGCAATATCATCTTCAGTAACTTGTTCACGAAAGAGAATTGAACCATCTGCTCTAGCCCGATTTAGCTCTAGTTCTGCCTCATCAAGATTTTTTTCTAGCTCCGTCAACTTGCCATATTTCAATTCAGCAGCACGATTGAGGTTGAATTCACGTTCAGATTGCTCAATCAGTAACTTAGTTTGATCGATTTGTTCTTTGAGCGATCGCAGATTATCAATGGTATCTTTTTCCTGTTGCCAGCGATCATCGAGGCTAATTTGGCGATCGCGCAATTCGTTCATTTCTTTGTCAAGGCGATCAAGTCGATCTTGGACAGCCTTACCGCTCTTAGTTTTATAGATGACTTTGCCTTCAGCTTCCGTTCGTTCAACAGGAGTGAAGCCTCCTTCTTTTTGCAAGGATAATCTTTCCATTTCCAATTGCATCAGACGGCGATCAATTTCATCTAGTTCTAAGGGTCGAGAATCAACCTCCATTTTTAATTTTGCTGCGGATTCATCAACGAGATCGATCGCTTTGTCTGGTAAGAAGCGATCGGTAATATAACGATTAGAAAGTGTCGCTGCTGCCACTAGCGCCGAATCGGAAATAGTTACGCCATGATGTACTTCGTAGCGTTCCTTTAGTCCGCGCAAAATCGAGATTGTATCTTCTACAGTTGGCTGATCGACCACAACTTGCTGAAAACGTCGTTCTAGAGCCGCATCTTTCTCAATATATTGGCGATATTCATCTAAAGTGGTCGCTCCAATACAGCGCAATTCACCCCGCGCTAACATTGGCTTGAGAATATTTCCTGCATCCATAGCGCCCTGCTGTGTTGCCCCAGCCCCAACCACCGTATGCAATTCATCAATAAACAGTACAATCTTGCCATCGGAATTGAGAACTTCCTTAAGAACCGCCTTCAATCGATCCTCAAATTCACCGCGATATTTTGCCCCTGCAATCAGCGATCCCATATCCAGACTAATGATCGTGCGGTCTTTGAGGGATTCTGGCACATCACCGCGAATAATCCTTTGCGCTAATCCTTCAGCGATCGCTGTTTTACCGACCCCCGGTTCACCAATTAGCACAGGATTATTTTTGGTGCGTCTAGACAATACCTGCATAACGCGCCGAATCTCATCATCACGACCAATCACAGGATCGAGCTTGCCTTGCTTTGCTTGTTCCGTAAGATCACGACCATATTTTTCTAAAGCTGCATATTTTGCCTCAGGATTTTGATCGGTGATAGTCTGGCTACCCCGCAGCGATTTAATTGTTTCTTCTAATTTTTTGCGATCGATACTTAAATCGCGATATAGCCGTTTACCGATGCGATCGTCATCGGCTAATCCCAGCAGCATATGCTCAACGGCGATAAAGTCATCACCAAAAACCTTGCGATGCTCTTCGGTGCGATCGAGCCATACTTCCAAGTTGCGCCCTAAATACAATTGTTCTGGACTTGCTACACGGGGTTGTCGTCGCAAAAATTCTTCGACCTGTCGTCGCGCCCTTGCCATGGGGACTGACATCGCCGTAAGTATATTCGTAGTCAAGCCCTCTTCCTGCTCCAATAGCGCCATTAACAAATGCTCGACTTCTAGTTGCTGATGTTGAGCGCGTCTCGCGACCTCTTGCGATTTGACGATCGCTTCCCATGCTTTTTCAGTAAATTTTTTCGGATCGGTTGGTTGCATTGGCTTTGGTTACAGCAGGATTCAGGTGTAATTACTAAGGGTAGTTAAGATAAGTTTACAATGCTAGTCCGCTAAGTTAGTGAAAACCGCTATAAGTACTGGTGCAAAATAAAGTATTAAAACCCGTAAAGTTGCGCCCCTGCGGGCGCAACTTTACGGGTTTTGCTTGTAAGCTACTTATTCCCACTCTGGGGTAATCGCTATACTGGTGAATGATATATTTGACCAGCAGTGCTTGAGCATCATCGTGTTCCTATGGGCTATGAGCCACTACACCATAAATATCGACCGCAAATCTTTGATGACCTAGTGGGTCAAGAGGCGATCGCCCATACCCTTAGCAATGCCTTAAATACTAAGCGCATCGCACCTGCATATCTATTTACAGGTGCAAGAGGTACGGGTAAGACATCGAGTGCGCGGATCATGGCAAAGTCGCTCAACTGCCTAAGCTCAGACAGCCCCACTCCTCACCCCTGCGGCAAGTGTGAGTTATGCCATAGCATCGCCAATGGTAACGCCCTCGATATTACCGAAATTGACGCGGCAAGTAATACAGGCGTTGATAATATTCGGGAACTGATCGAACGCGCTCAGTTTGCCCCAGTTAAGGCAAGGTTTAAGGTTTATATTATTGATGAATGCTTGACTGGCGATACGCTTGTGCAGACTGATACAGGTTTAATGCGTATTGACGATCAAGATTTATTAGGTAAGCAAGTTTTAAGTTACAACGAAAAATCTGCTCAATGGGAATATAAGAAAGTTTTACGCTGGTTAGATCGTGGCGTAAAACCTACGTTAATTATTAAAACCAATCAGCGATCGCTTCAATGCACAGGTAATCATTTAATCAGGTCAGAATCAGGATGGACACCAGCAAGCAATATCAAAGTTGGAATGAACATTTTGTCTCCTGCGCCTGCGGATGCGGAGAAAAGCTTGAAGTCCCTCAATTCTTACTTCAAAAAGGTAGAGGATTGCAAAGCATCTTATCCTACTGGAAGCGACATCCTTACAAGAAAAATCACGGCATCTGGGCAAAACGCACAGAAAACTATCTTGCAGCAGCAGGAAATATTTCACCCGAATTACTTGGACTCGTCTATGGCACATTATTGGGAGATGCTGCCATTACCTACCCCAACAAACACAGTCGCTTCCCAAGAATTGCATGGACACACGGATATAAACAAAAAGAATGGCTGGAATACAAAATTAGCAGATTATCGGAATTACGCCCCAATTTCCGTATTGCCAAGAATGATGGCTATGGAGAACTCTCTGTCTGTAGCAGTACCATGTGTCATCCCCAACTCAATACAGTATTTGACGTGGTTAAGCCTACAGGAATCACCAAAAACGTTTCTATGGAATGGCTTGATCAAATTACTTCTGAAGGCTTGGCATGGTGGTATATGGATGATGGAACGCTTATGCTCACCCCAGAAGGTAGTCCCACCATTCACTTATCTACAGAAGGATATTCTTGGGAAGAAAATCAACTTATTGAATCTTGGTTGCAATCAATGGGTTATAAAGCCAAATTGCAATCCTATAAAAGAGGAGAGAAAACCTACAACTACATTTGCATGGGAGCAAATGCTAGTAGAAAGTGGTTGTCAGAATTACAACAATACTCTATCCCGTCAATGGAATACAAGTTTGGAGCGGGTAGAATCTGTAACAGTCGTTGGTGATGAGCCAGTTTATGACATTGAAGTAGAAGATAATCACAACTTTGTCGCTAATGGACTGTTAGTACATAACTGCCATATGTTAAGCACCGCAGCATTTAACGCTTTGCTGAAAACCCTAGAAGAACCACCCGATCGCGTTACTTTTATTCTCGCCACCACCGATCCCCAGCGCGTATTACCGACGATTATTTCGCGATGTCAGCGTTTTGACTTTCGACGGATTCCTCTTGATGCGATGGTCAAGCATTTAGGAAAAATTGCGGCAAATGAGAACATTAATATTCATGTTGAAGCACTGACTTTAGTTGCTCAAATTGCACAGGGAGGACTGCGTGATGCCGAATCTTTGCTCGATCAATTGAGTTTATTAGATGGAGAGATTACGGTTGAGGCAGTTTGGGATTTAGTTGGTTCCGTTCCCGAACAAGACTTGTTATCTTTGATTGAAGCGATCGCTGCCGATCATTCCACACAATTAATTGATTATGTGCGGCGAATTATGGATCGCGGACGTGAGCCTCTGATTGTGTTGCAAAATCTGGCAAATGTATATCGTGATTTATTGATTGCCAAAACCGCTAGCGATCGCAGTGACCTTGTTGCCATGACCAGTTCTGGTTGGGAAAGATTGATTCATCTAGCGCAGAGTTTAGCGATTCCCAATATTTTGCTAGGTCAACAACATTTGCGATCTGCCGAGCTACAAATCCGTAACTCCACACAGCCACGCCTATGGCTAGAAGTTACGCTCATGGGTTTACTGCCATCCGCGCAGGGTGCGATCGCCCAGTCACAGGCTCCGCTTCCATCTCAAGCTCAACCATTTGTGCCATCACGCAATACAACCACGACTCCACAATTTACCCCCCAAACACCTAAGACTGAGCCTTTTTCTCAAGTTCCAGTAACACCAAAACCAGAAACTCCAACAGTCCCAATTGTCAAGGTATCGGAACCAGAGAATATTTCGATACCCACTCCCCCCATTGTCGAAACTCCGATTTCATCGGGAATTGATGACCTTGATGACTTCGCTGCGGTTGGTTACGATCTAGATCAGATGTGGCAAAGCATTTTATCAATGTTGCCCACACCCACAAAATCGGTTTTTATCCAGATACAGGCTCATATTCTGACGCTTGAGAGTAATAGCGTCAAAATTGGATTGGGTGGCAAGCGTGATGAAACAACCAAGAATATCGTGGTTCAAAAGCGTCCAGAACTAGAAGAAGTTTTTGCTAAGCATTTGCAGCGTCCGATTAAAGTGATGTTTACCTTTGTGACTACGCCACCGCAAGTGGAGCAAGTTCAAGTTACTGCACCTCTTCCTGTTAGTCCTGCGATCGCGCCGCCTGTTAACTATCAAAAGCCAAGTCCTCCTCCCCCACCTAATCATCAGCCAATTACAACTCCATCAACAGAGCCATCAGTAAGTACAAATCCTCATCCAGACAACCCGCCAACACCTCAGCCTAGAGGTTATGTGGGGATGTCTGAGGATGACAGGGTGATTAAAAACTTAGCCGATCTGTTTAATGGACAGATTGTGGATCTGGATGAAGAACCTAGCGATCAATAAAGAACAAACTTCGCATCGCGAAGTTTGTTCTTTGGGTTTTAAGCGTAGTCCTGAAGTGCAGTTACAGAAATTGCTCCAGTTTGTAGAGATCGAATCGCCGCGATCGCCGCTTTTGCCCCTGCAAGGGTGGTAATTACAGGAATCCGATAAGCTAGAGCCGTCCGCCGAATCATTTTGCCATCAGCCTTTGCCTCTTCGCCACTAGGAGAATTAACAATCAGTTGAATTTGACCGTTTTTCATCGAGTCACCAATGTGGGGACGACCTTCATGGACTTTGAGAACTTGTTTTGATTCAATATTGTTGCGCCGTAGGATTTTATAGGTTCCTTCTGTAGCAACAATTTTAAAGCCCAATTCGACAAAGGCTTCAGCAACGGAGGGAATACCGCTTTTATCGCGATCATTAACCGAGAGAAACACAGTTCCCTCTAGAGGTAAATGAGTTCCAGCCGCGATTTGCGCTTTGGCAAAGGCGCGTCCGAACTCGGTATCGATGCCCATGACTTCGCCAGTGGATCGCATTTCGGGGCCCAAAATTGTATCTGTGCCAGCGAACTTAGCAAAGGGAAGTACGGCTTCCTTGATCGAGATATGTTTAGGAATCACCTCTTCCGTTAAACCAAGTTCCGCAAGGGTTGCACCAGCCATGATCCGCGATGCATAGTTAACGAGGGGGACGTTAATCGCTTTGCTGACATAGGGAACAGTACGCGAGGCACGAGGATTGGCTTCAAGAATGAAGACCTTGCTCTCTTTGAGATTGTTATTATTCAACTGCACTGCGTACTGGATATTCATCAAGCCAATTACATTGAGTGATTTGGCGAGGCTAATCGTCCATGTGCGAATGGTGGTGAGAACTTCGGGAGGCAAAGAGAAAGTAGGAATTGAACAAGCAGAATCGCCAGAGTGAATTCCTGCTTCTTCGATATGCTCCATAATGCCGCCGATGGTGACATTGCCAAGTTGATCCGCGATCGCATCCACATCCACCTCGATCGCCCCTTCAAGGAAATGATCGATAAGTACGGGATGTTCAGGCTCGATAATGATCGCCCGACGCATATAGTCTTCGAGTTCAGCATCGGAGTAGACTACTTCCATACCCCGACCGCCGAGAACGTAACTAGGACGGACAACCACAGGATAACCAACGCGCTGCGCGATCGCTACGGCTTCTTCTTCAGAACGCGCTAGACCATTATTAGGCTGTAGGATGCCAATTTCTTGACAGATTGCCTCGAAACGTTCGCGATCTTCGGCAATATCAATGGAGTCAGGTGAAGTTCCCCAGATCTTAGTAGTAGAGTTTGTGTCTTGTAGATATTTCAGCAAAGGAACTGACAACTTCAACGGAGTTTGCCCACCAAATTGAATGATTACACCTTCAGGTTGCTCGGCTTCGATGATGTTTAAGACATCTTCGCGAGTCAATGGCTCGAAATAGAGGCGATCACTAGTGTCGTAATCAGTAGAAACGGTTTCAGGATTAGAGTTAACCATGATTGTCTCAAAACCTGCGGCGCGTAACGCATAGCTAGCATGACAACAACAATAGTCAAATTCAATCCCTTGTCCAATGCGGTTTGGTCCACCACCAAGAATCATTACCTTGCGCTTAGTGGAAGGGAGAATCTCAGATTCTTCCTCATAAGTGGAATAGTGATAGGGAGTGAGTGCTTCAAACTCAGCCGCACAAGTATCGACAGTCTTGTAGGAGGGGATCACACCAAGGGATTTACGATAGGTGCGGACTGCATCTTCATTTGTGCCTGTGAGATAGGCAATCTGGCGATCGCTAAAGCCCATGCGTTTTGTTTCCAGCATCTCATCTTTTTTGATACTGTCTAGCTTCCGACCCTTGATCAAAAGTTCCACATCGGTGATCTCGCGCATTTTTTGCAGGAACCAAGGATCGATATTGGTTAGTTCAAAAATGGCTTGCACTGATAGTCCTGACAAAAAACCATCGCGAATCGAGAAAATGCGATCAGGATTAGGAACTCGCAAACTGTACTTGATTTTATCGAGGTCAGGTAATATTTCTTCGCGATCGCCACCAAAACCAAAACGACCAACTTCCAGCGATCGCAATGCTTTTTGGAACGATTCTTGGAAAGTTCGTCCGATCGCCATTGCTTCACCGACGGATTTCATCTGAGTGGTGAGAACTGGCTCAGACCCAGGGAATTTCTCGAATGCAAAGCGAGGAATCTTGGTGACGACATAATCAATGGTTGGCTCAAAACTAGCAGGTGTTTTCTTGGTTATATCATTGGAAATTTCATCAAGGGTATAACCCACAGCAAGTTTTGCCGCAAATTTAGCGATCGGGAAACCTGTCGCTTTCGATGCAAGTGCCGAACTACGCGACACGCGAGGATTCATCTCGATCACGACGACATCGCCATTTTCAGGATTGATCGAGAACTGAATATTCGAGCCGCCAGTTTCTACGCCGATTTCGCGAATGATTTTAATTGAATAGTCACGCAAACGCTGATATTCTTTGTCAGTCAGGGTTTGAGCAGGTGCAACCGTAATCGAGTCACCTGTATGGATACCCATTGGGTCAATATTTTCGATGCTACAAATGATCACCACGTTATCGGCGAGATCACGCATCACCTCTAGCTCATACTCTTTCCAACCAATCAGCGATCGCTCGATCAGGATTTGCGATACAGGACTCGCTTCTAAACCAGAGGCACAAATTTCTTCAAACTCCTCTTGGTTATAGGCGATCCCGCCACCTGTACCGCCCATCGTAAATGCAGGACGAATAATTAAAGGATAGGAGCCAATTTCTTGGGCGATCGCACGGGATTCTTCCATGGTTGTCCCCAAGCCAGACGGACACATGGCAACACCGATCCGCTCCATCGCTTCTTTAAATAGCTTGCGATCCTCAGCCATTTCAATCGCTTCCAGTTTTGCGCCAATTAGCTCCACGCCATATTTTTCTAAAACCCCCATCTTAGCGAGGGCAACCGCCGTATTCAAGGCTGTTTGTCCGCCCATAGTTGGCAATATGGCATCAGGACGCTCTTTCTCGATAATCTGCGCGACAACTTCGGGTGTAATCGGCTCAATATAAGTGCGATCGGCTGTAGCGGGATCGGTCATGATCGTAGCGGGATTGGAGTTAACTAGGATCACGTAATAGCCTTCGTCCCGTAAAACTTTACAGGCTTGGGTTCCCGAATAGTCGAATTCGCAGGCTTGCCCAATCACAATTGGGCCAGCGCCAATCAGCAAAATCTTTTGGATGTCATTACGGCGGGGCATAAAATCTTGTATTTCTTAGGTAACTCGCAATACATTTTATAGCGTCATGGCGATCTCTTAGTATGTAGCGCATGATGCTAATTGGTTTGTTGGCTAGCAAGTAAGTGGATTAGCAGCAATTCTCATTATGGAAATTTAGTTAGTGCCATGAATTATTCACGGAAGATCTGCGGTCATGTTTGGCATGATCTCGCTCGACAATAAACCCGTAGAGACTTGCTGCGAAATCATACCAACACACAAAATGGCGTAGCTATTTTGTGTGTTTAAAATCCTTACTGGGTTTGTTTTTAATTCACAAAAGTGTCCTCACACTTTTGTGAATTGGTATTAGGCAGTCGCTTTGATAATTTCCTGTAACTTATTGCAAGCTTTTGAAATTGCATCGATGCTGCCGGGATTTACTAATCCGTAATAGTCGAAGGTGTAAACGCGATCGCTAATTACAGCATCAAGTTTGTTCCAAAAGGGGGCTTCTTTCAGCTTATTGATTGTGCCATCGCCCACATCAACAAGAATGAGGACTTTGGGATTTGCTTCTAAAACTTTTTCGGCAGAAAGAGTGATATAGCCACGTTGGGGGCTTTGACCCTGTAACTCGGCAGCCGCATTATTAATTTGGAACTGGGTCAGTAAATCACCAGCCCAACTATTCTTATTAGGAGCTAGGATTGGTTGCGAACTCACTAAAACGAGGGTTGATTCTGGCTTGGCAGATTTAGCTGATAGTAAGGATTGATAGGATTGAATTAGGGTTGTGGGATCAGCTTGAATTTCAGTAGAGATCGCTTTGGTTAATTCCTCTAGTGATTTCCAACTAGTAATGCTAGAAGTCATGGTCTTGATGCCCAGCCCTTTCAACTTTTCCAGAACTTGATCGTGAAATCCAGTTGCGCCAATTACTAAGTCAGGTTTGAGAGCGATGATTTTCTCTAGATTTGGTGGGGTTTGTCCTTCGCTAACTTGGGGGAGTTTGCTCATTTCAGCATTCTCTCTCAATAAGCGACTTCCGGGAATACCGACTAATTTAGTTTTATCTAAGCGATAGATAATGTCTGCTGAAAGTGAAGTCAAAGCAACAACCTTAGAAGCAACCGTAGGTTTAACTTCTGCTATTTGAGGATTATTAGGAGGAGTTGGAGCCGAAGATTGGGAAGGGATAGCTGGATTGCAAGCTACGGTAAATATGGCGATTAGGGTAATAATTAACCAGTTTCTGAGCGATCGCATGAATTGAAATACTCGATAAATCATAATTATAAGCTATTGATAATTTTGAGGGATTTGAAAAACCATTTATGAATTACTTTCTATGGGTAAAGGTTCTAAGAGATCCCCCTCAATCCCCCTTGTAAAGGGGGAAGAAGAAAATCCTCCCCCCTTTACAAGGGGGGCTGGGGGGGATCTCATCGCTAACTTAAAACATTGGCGATCGCCTGTTTTTGTTCCGCGTCATAGCCCCATTTTTCGAGAAATGCTGCATACTCACCGCTATCCATATTGGCGGAATCCTGCATTTGTTTGGCAATGGCACGAACTTCTGGCAAATTGACTTTCTCAATTAACAGGGCAGTGCGTTTTGCTACGCGATCAGAATCATTGGCTTGATCGGGTTTGTCATTGCGTCGATGGGTGATTGCCATTGCGGTTGACATAGCGAGATTTTTTACTAGCAATTCAGCGATCGCATTAGGTTCAGCTTGCAATGCTTGAATGATTGCAGGGCTAGGATTATCAGCGAGTTCCCATTCCTCTGTCAAAAAGCACACGAAAAAGCCTCTGGCTCCATTGGAGGTTTTGACAAGGTTGGTAATTTCTGATTGCAGTTGAGCATCATCAAGATCGGTGCGCGATAGTAGCTGCTCAGTGTAGGCGATCGCTTCTTCAAAGGTCATTGCCCTCTCATGTGAAGACTTTGGTTGCAGCAAGCTCAGTAAATGTCCTTCTGGCGATCTCATGGCGGCAACTTTACCAAAGGAAGGTTCACGCACGCGCCCCTGTAAGGATGCGCCGAGGGATTCTAATTTGGCGATCGTCTCCTGTAAATCAGTGACATGAAAACTAAGGATCGGCGATCCACCAACTTCAGCTTGATTTTCTGCACCATGGATGATGATTTTTGTACCATTTGCATCTAGCTCCGCCATGTTAGGACTGGCATTGACCACCGTTAGCCCTAAGCCTTCCTGATAGAATTTCACCGCCGCAGTTACATCTTTGATCATCAGCATAATATGTCGGAATTGAATAGTCATTTTTAACTGCTCCTGAATAGAAAAAGAATTGATGCTAATGTGTCGCGCGTAGCGCGACACATTAGCGAATTAAAATACAAAGGTCAAACCTGCTCTCAGACTGATTCCCGATTGAGCGTATCTGGGTAGATCCGTCGGGGCAGGAGCCGTAATCAGAGGGCGCACATCGGAATAGAGGAAGTATTGACTATTAAAGAGATTGAAGATACCCATGTTTAAGGTGAGTTGGGGAGTGATTTTATAAAATCCTGTTAGGTCAACCACAGTATAGCCTTGCGGCGTATAGGAATTGGCGGGACGGTTACTGGCAAGTCGAGGTTGCCCCGCAAAGGTGGCGATCAAATCCGCACCCCAAATATTTTCGGGAGCGCGATAACGCAAACCTGTCACTAACTTGATCGGATCGACAGTTTCCAAAGGTTGATTGGCAGTCAAGTTATCGCCAACGGTCAGACCTAGAGCCGAAATCAGGCTAAGCCCATAATTTTCAGGGCTAAAGCGATATTCACCACTTAGCTCCAAACCGTAGGTACTCGCTCGCGCCACATTCTGACTTTGGAAGAAGGTCACATTGGGAATGCCATTGACAGAACCAGTACCCGCATTAGCAAAGGCTTCAATGAAGTTATTGTAACTGTTGTAAAAGCCCGTCAGCCCAAAGTTGAACTGGGGATAGTTAGCGCGAATCCCTAGCTCAAATGTGTCACTGGTTTCTGGCTTGAGGTTGGGATTTGAGAGGGTCTGATAGCGAAAGAAAGGACTGGTGAGATTGGTAAAACCAGAGTTGATCTCACTGTATAAGGGAGTGCGGAAACCCTTGGCATAGCGTCCCACTAGCGTCCATTCAGGTGTTGTTTGCCAGACAAAGCCAAGACTAGGGGAAACTGCCGAATCGCTGAAGTCTGCTGCAACTGCACTAGGGGAATTATTTAGATAGAGTTGATCGAGTTTGGTGGTGAGTTTGTAGGAGTCAAAGCGCAAACCTGCAATTATGGAGAAAGTATCACTAAAGTTAAATTCATTCTGGGCATAAATCCCTAAACGGAAAGTGTCGGAATCAGGAAAGTCTTTGACGGGAAAGCTATCGGAACCAACTAAATTTGTATTGCCAATATTCGCTCCAGCCGCATTAAACCGATTCTCGATACCATTGCGAATCCGTTGATTGCTGGTGTTAGAGATATCAATTCCATAGGTAAGAATATTGGAAATCTGATCGATTTTGAATTGACTTTGGAATTGAACTTCACCACCAAACAGGCGATCGCTAAAGGTATTCGTGAGATTACGAAAGCGCCGCCGATCCGCACCTGCACCAGTTCTCACAAAATCCTGAGTCCGAATTTCCTCAACATTCGCATTTTGATAGTACAGCAAAGCTTTAACGGCAGTTATAAAGCCCATACTATTGGGATCGTTGTAGTCATAGGAAATGCTGAAGCGATCGCGAGAGACATTATTATCTAAAGTCTCATCCTGTCCCCGAAACCCTGTCGGTGATTGCAATCCCGCCACCGTAATTGGTGCAACCCTAAAATTATCGCGATTACGGAAAATCTCCGCCGCAAAGCTAATTTTACTGGTTTGATCAATGCGATAAACCAATTTGCCGATCCAGTTATTACGCGCATTGCTACGGCTATCAACAAACTCATTACCCGTGGGAACCCTTACCTCGGCTCCATCACGGCGCGTATAGCCTAGCAAACCTTCAAAATTGCCCTCCCGAAAAGCGATCGCGGCGGAATTTGTAAACCCGCGATCGGTGGTTTCATAATTAGTGGATAGACTGGTAACTACCGATTGATCGGGGCGCTTTTTGAGTAAATCCTCTGGCTCAATGGTACGGAAACTCACCACACCACCAAGGGCATCACTGCCATAGAGTGCCGAGGCAGGACCCCGTACAACTTCTACTCGTTGTAAGCTCTCAATATCCACATAGTCACGCCCAAGGGAAGGTGTACCGAAGGAGAATTGATTGGGAACGCGAATGCCGTCATTGAGAATGAGAACACGGTTTCCGCCTAGTCCGCGAATATTGATATCCTGCAATCCATAGCGGCGATTGTTGCCAACGGAAACATTAGGCTCATAGCGGAAAACATCGCGTAAATCTTGGGCAAGGTTTTGATCTAGTTTCTCGGCATCAATGACGCTAATCGAAGCGGGAGATAGGCGCACAGGACGCGCCCGCCTTGCCCCTGTAATCGTAATCTCTTCATCGGGATCATCATCGCGATTGAGGCTGTAGAGGATACCTTGGGTTTTTAAAGTCACCTCTTGGACAGGCGGTTTGCCCTTGCCAGCAACGTTTACGCGAATCGTGTTGCCCTCTAATTGTGTCAGGCTGATGTTACTAATTTCCTCAGTGGGATTAGCGGTTGTAAATTCCTGTCTATCAGGAATTGCCAAGACTGCATTGGGAATATCAGCAACGAGGTCATTACCCTCAATTCGAAAGTTATTGGTGTCAACTTGCAGCGATCGCCCTTCTGCGGTTTCCAGAATAATCTCTAATCTAGAGCTAGTAGGATTAATCTGGATATTTGTAATTTTTACGGGGGATGCTTGAGCGGTTTCTACAGAATTAGGCTGATTTTCCTGATTTGTTATAGAAATTACTGAATTATTAGGAACATTTTCAGCGATCGCGAGTTCTACAAATAACAGCGATATGGGAATGCTAAACAATAAAAAAGCAGCATTCTTGAGCAGAATGTAATGAAGTTTCATATGATGTTGATGTCGATTTGATATTGATAAATTCGATATTTGAGGGCAAGTTGGCGCTTGCCCTTTTTCTTGGGGAATTGCTTACCCCTCCCTACCCCTCCCCTTTCAAAGGGGAGGGAACAAGATTTCTAGCTTTTCCCCTTTTCAAGGGGCAATTAAAGGGAGTTTTTGAGAGATGTGGGTGGGGGATCTCTGGCAACTAAATCACCGTCGGATCGCGGCTTTTAACTAAAGTATGCGATGGCGACAGCAAACAGATCTGTAAACCCACAGGTGTAATGATCGTCACTGCTTCCACATCAAAAACTTGACGTAGATTATCGGGAGTGATTACATCCGCCGATCGCCCGATCGCTTTAATCACACCCTGCTTTAACATCGCTAGGCGATCGCTATAGCGCATCGCTAGATTAATGTCATGCAGCACCGTAATAATCGACAATTGCCGCTCTTGGTTGAGCGTCTTCAGCAGTTCCAATAGTTCTAACTGGTGATGCAAATCCAAAAATGTGGTTGGTTCATCCAGTAAGAGAACTTGGGGATCTTGAGCCAAGGTTAAGGCTAAGAAAGCCCTTTGACGCTCACCGCCTGAAAGCTGCTCGACGGGGCGATCGCTTAATTCTGTGAGTTGAGTTTGAGTGATCGCCGTCTCCACCATTTGCCGATCCTCTTCATCCAGATCCCATTGCCACCAAGGTTGATGGGGCGTGCGTCCCAGACTAACCAGCTGTCGCACCGTCAAGCCCGATGGAATCGTCTGCTGTTGCGGCAAAATCGCTAACTGCCTAGCCACAACATTGGCGGGCTGTTGATGGATTGCTTTACCATCGAGTAAAACCGTGCCTGTTTGCGGTGTCAAAATCCGACTGCATAGCTTCAACAAAGTTGATTTGCCTGAACCATTTGCGCCCACTAAACTCAACCATTCTCCTTTATGGAGAGATAGGGACACATCCTGCAAAATTGTTTGCTTGCCATAGCCACCAACGAGATGTCGAGCCTCTAGCAGTGCTTCAGCAAGATTATAGGAATCATGATTATCCATTACTAACCTCTCTGACCGCGCCGATAGAGTAACCAAATAAATAATGGCGAACCAAGCAACGCTGTCACTGCGCCTACAGGTAATTCCACCGTGCCAAGGCGCGATAGCAAATCCGCCAGCGTCAGTACCCATGCACCACCGATCGCGGAACAGGGTAAAATCCATCGGTAGTCAGAACCAACTAGCAAGCGTACGCCATGCGGCACAACTAAACCGACAAAGCCAATTAGTCCCGCCATACTCACGGCACTCGCTGCCAGTAAACTTGCCACTGCACCGATCGCCAAACGCGATCGCACCAGCGAAGTTCCCAATCCTGAAGCTAGGTCGTCACCAAGATTTAACAAGTTCAATGGACGCGCTAATAAACAACCTGCGATTAGTGCCATCCCCACATAGGGACCAACATTATTCACTTCAGCCCAGCCGCGTCCATTCAGGCTACCAATCAGCCAATTTAGTGCCGATTGAATCCTGCCATCATCAGCTAGTAGTAGCAACGTAGTTTGGATTGCACCAAACATCGAACTAATTGCCACACCCGCCAAAATCAAGCGCTCAACCGATAATCCTCCGCCCAAATAGCCAAGGCTATAAACGAGAATTGCCGTGGCGATCGCGCCAAACCAAGCCCCTACAGGCACGAGAGTTTGGACTACGCCAAGGGTAATCATGGCGATCGCTACGAGTCCCGCCCCTGCGGAAATGCCCAACACAAACGGGTCAGCCAGACCATTTCGCAACATTCCTTGCAATAAGGCTCCCGACATTCCTAGCGCCGCACCGACCACCATCGCCGCAATGATGCGTGGTAATCGCAATTCCCAAATAATCGTTTGATTGATCGATTCGCCTTGATGCCAAAGTGCTTGCCAGAGTTCATTCCAACCCATCGGCACGGCTCCTTGACATAGGGAAACTGCCATCGTAATGAGCAGTCCGACTATCAATAAAACTAGCGTGGGCAGGAAGCGATCGCGCAACAGCAAATGATTAAATTTAACTTTTTGATTAACTTTCTGAACTACCATCAACCCAAATCAACCTAATAACTCTAATACTATCTTTTGCCATAAATAAGTTGTTGGAATTAAATGTAGACTTAAACGTAGGATGGGTTAGCGACAGCGTAACCCATCATTGGGTAATTGATGCTGTTTATAATTGATGCGTTACACTGCACTAACGCATCCTACACATAATTAAGCTTTACAAATTAGCAACAAGCTAGGTAACTATTATTGTGAATTTTCGGCAATCCTCCATAAAATGCCCGATGGATCGATGATGACAAAATCGCGCATCTTCCATTCTTGCTGTTGCGGTGGAACAACTCGCACCTGATACTTTTCGGCAATTTTGTGGTCTTGCACTTCAGCCCACCAACTATCCACATCTTCAACCAACAAATGCATCATTAAGGTTTCGGCAAGTTCCTTTACATAAAAGTCCTGCAAGTAAAAGCCGATCCCTGTATTCCCAACATTAAAAACAGCTAACTCTGCATCCTCATAAAATATTTCAAAACCAAGATCCAAATAAAATGATTTGGAAAGATGGAAATCTCTTGCAGGCACAAAGGCTCGCAGATTGATCGCGTTCAAATTAGACACCGAACTCAGCCCTCAACAGCGCCACCCACTTTTTTAATCTCTGCTCCGTTAATTCTGATTGATTGGTATCATCAAGAGCCAGCCCGACAAATTTGCCATTGCGAACTGCTTTGGACGCATCAAAATCATAGCCTTCCGTTGACCAATAGCTAACAGTCTTGCCACCACGTTCAGTGATCTTCTCTTCGAGAATGCCGATCGCATCTAAGAAATTATCGGCATAGCCAACCTGATCGCCACAACCGAAATAAGCAACTTTCTTACCCGAAAAATCCACATCATCAAGCTCAGGATACAAGCCTTCCCAATCCGATTGCAATTCACCAATATTCCAAGTTGGGCAACCAATAATCAAGCAATTATAGTCCTCAAAATCACTAGCATCCGCCGTTGATACATCATGTAATTCCACAATTCCTGAACCAAATATTTTCTGAATTTCTTCAGCCGCGCTCTCAGTATTACCAGTCTGAGTCCCAAAAAACAAACCAATCTTAGCCATAGTTTTATTTGTCCTTATGTAGAAGAATAATTATTGAATAGTTAAAAATTGGAAGATAACTAGACGAGAATCTAAATGCGTGATTCCCACAATGATGGGGGCCAGCTTTCGAGAATATCTTGATGCAATGTCAAATAGTGATTTTTCCAACTGAGCAAACCTTCAACACGCAACTGATTCAACGCTCTAGTCATGGTTACTCGCGTTGATCCAATCGTATCGGCAATATCTTGATGGGTGAGCTTGATATCGATCATGATTCCGCGATCGCATGGTTTCCCAAACTTTCTAGACAACCAAATCAGAAATTTTTTGAGTTTGATATCAATAGTGCGACAGTGGGCGATGCTCAGTAATTGTTGTGTCTGTTGGCAATGGGTAATAATCGCACTAGAAGCCTGTTCCCATAAAATCGAAGGCAAGATTTCTACTTCAACATCATTCAAACATTGAATCTGATAAGGATCGAGAGTTGACATGAGACTACCAACTATATCGCCTTCACTCCATAGTCCTAAGACAATCTGATTCCCTTCTTCGTCCCAAGTCAGCGTCCGTACAATTCCCGTTTTAATCCGCCACAGTAGATCACTACGGATCGGAATATATTCATAACGCTTGAAGCAATAGCTCTTAAGTCCATGATTGAGAAGGTGCAAAACCTTGGGCGGTGCGATCGGAATTGATAAATGGTTGTCAGCTAATTTAACTAATGTGGAATTCATGACTTGAACCTCTATAAAGCTCTGTATATTTATCTCTGGATCAGGGACATTAGCACCCAAAAGTTGACCAGATAAGTGAATGATGCGATCGTAAGCAGACTGCCAAGAAACATCGCCATAATTTTGTTCTCTAAGATTTTTTTTTCTTCTCAAAGGTGTGGTTTTGCCACACCTTTGAGAGCAATATTTTTTATTCCGCAGTCGCCATATTTAAGGCACGACTCACACGACTGAAATCAAAACCGATCGCTTTCAATGCATGATACAAATGTCCTTGCAAGAAGAAGAAGGCAAGAATGAAATGGGCATTAGCCAACCAGCAACGGGGAGTATGCGCTCCCAAAGGTAAAGACACAGTGTCAGCATAGAAAGGCATCACACTCAACTTCACTTGCAAAACTTCGCCATAGAACTCCACAGGATAAGCAAGTGTATTCACAGCACAGAAGTAGGAAGCAACAAAACCAGCTAGTGCGATTCCACCTAAGGAGTAGGAGAGAATTGCTTCACTAGAAAAAATCAAGACTCTCTTTGCCCAAGCCAAAGGTGGCACGACAATATGCCAAATCCCACCACCAATCAGCATCAGCCCTACATAAATATGACCACCAACTAAGTCTTCTAGGTTATTTACATCGGCAAAATGGGTTTGATAACCATAGATAGTTAGAGGATTTAGCGTTGGTTCGGTGACCACCCTTACAGCATGAATTGTGGAATCGTAAAGCCCGCCCCAGTACATCGCTTTTGCCGTCAGCAGTAACGCACCAGCACCCAAGAACAACAAATGATGTCCCAAGATGATCCCCAATTTGCGCGAGTCAGTCCATTCAAAGTGGAAATTTTTGGCAAAGCCCTTAAGTTCTTTTAAATTTGCGGGAGTTTTGGTGAGGTGAAACAAGGCTCCCGCCGCTAAAACTGCGGAAGAGATCAGGTGGATTGAGCCAATCACAAAATAGGAATAACTATCAATAATTGTGCCACCTTCTCCAACACCAATCCCCAAAGAAGCAAGATGGGGCAGTAAAATTAGACCTTGGCTACCCATCGGCAGATCGGCTCGATACCAAGAGATTTCATACAAAGTAAATGCACCAGCCCAAAAAGCAATCAATGCGGCTTGAGCGACATGAGCCACGATAAAAAGACCAGATAGATCGGCAAAACGAGCATTCCCAGCCCACCAATCAGATTTTACGTTAGGTTTTTCAGAGATTTGCATAGCTACCTAGTTCAACAATAAGTTATCAAAAGTTAAGATTTTGAGATGCAACTAATAGGAATCACTCTCAATAATTTACTTCGCTAATCTTACTAGACAATCCTTTATTGAGAATTACTTTCATTAAAATTCTTAACATAACTTAATCAATAGCTGTTTTGGTGGCGCGGCTTCGCCGCGCCACCAAAACGGGGGTTCCTCATTAATCGCAGATCCCTTATCAAATTTGAGTATGATTAAGTTCTTATCTCTTTTGCTAACTATCTATGCAACTTGCCTCAGAACAACGTACAAAACTTGATAACTCTGATGATGCGCTGTTCTATGACTATCCGCGCTTTGTCACCCATGTAGACGATCGCTTTATTCAGCAATTGACAGAGCTTTATCGTCAGCGATTACAAACCAATACAAGAATTCTTGATTTGATGAGTAGTTGGGTATCGCATCTGCCCGAAGATATGGAATTTAGCCATGTAGAGGGACATGGACTTAATGCTGAGGAATTGTCTCGAAATCCGCGCTTAAATCATTATTTTGTCCAAAATCTCAATCAGCAACAAGTATTACCCTTTGCTGATCAATCCTTTGATGCCGTGTTAAACACCGTCTCCGTGCAGTATTTGCAATATCCAGAAGCTGTATTTGCCGAAATTCATCGCGTTCTTAAAGTTGGTGGAATCGCAATTATTAGCTTCTCAAATCGGATGTTTTATCAGAAGGCGATTCAAGCATGGCGGGATGGCGAAGAAAGCGATCGCACTAAGTTGGTATTTAAGTATTTTGCTTCTGTGCCGAAAGGTTTCTCCCGTCCTGAGCTAGTGGCTAATGTACGACCTAGTTCTCCTTTTTTAGCAATGTTTGGTATGGCTAGCAGCGATCCGTTTTATGCTGTAGTAGCAACTCGTTGTGGTTGATATATATATCAAGCTTTGCATGGCATATATATCTAGATAGAAGGATGAAATGGAATGACTGATGTTTTAGTAATTGGTGGTGGCATTATCGGTTTAGCGACAGCGATCGCCCTTTCTCAGAAAGGCGCAAATGTAACTGTGGTTGAGCGTGATCTTTGTGGACGTGGCGCGACATGGGCGGCGGCGGGAATGCTTGCACCTGAAGCAGAACGACTAGAGGGAGATCTCCTAGAATTTGGGATTCGCAGTCGGGAAATGTATCCGCAATGGATAGCGAACTTAATGCGATTATCAGGGCAAGATTGCGGCTACTGGTGTTGTGGGATGATCGCTCCAGTTTTAGAAGAAAGCGATCGCCAAGTTATCTCTACGCACCCCAAATATATTAACCGAGAAGAATCTCGCAAGCGTCAATCTGGATTAGGGGAATCGATTTTAGGCTCTCTCTGGTTACCTGAAGATGGACAGGTTAACAATCGCAAACTTACCCAAGCTCTATTAACAACTGCGCGATCGCTCTCAATTAAAATCCTAGAAGGCACGGCAGTTTATCAAATAGTGCGTGATCAAAAGCGAGTGATGCATCTCGATACTAGCGCGGGTAAATTGCAAGGCGATCGCTATGTTCTGGCAACAGGCGCTTGGACGCGATCACTGCTGCCTTTGCCGATTAAGCCCATCAAAGGACAAATGCTTTCAGTATTTGATGGTGATCGTAAATTACAACGAGTAATTTATGCGCCAAGTTGCTACATTGTGCCGCGCCAAGATGGAACCATTGTGATCGGTGCGACAGTTGAGGATAATGGTTTCTCGCAGGGCAACACTGCCTCAGGCATTGCTCAACTGTTAAATAGAGCAATTACCGTATATCCTGCGATCGCTGATATGCAAATCACTGAAACATGGTGGGGATTCCGTCCCCATGCTCCTAATGAAGTTCCACTGCTAGGGGCTAGTGATTATGACAATCTAATTTTGGCAACGGGTCACTACCGTAATGGGATTCTTTTTGCTCCAATTACAGCTAAACTAATCACCGATTTTATGGTTGATGGCATAACCGATTCTATCTATTTACAGTAACTTGAAAGCTATGCTTTGCGTGGCTTTTAAGCTGAGATTAGGGCTTGGAGACCAAGCCCCTACATTTACGGATATGTAGGGATTTGGTCTCCAAATCCTCTTTTAAGATGACTTAGCTACTAGAATGTAACGCGCTTGTATAAATCTCGCAAACTAATTTCAAAATTTACTGATCCCAGTTTCAGAATTGCATCTTCACCCACATAGTCGGATAAAATCCATTTACCATTAGCCTGTTTTGCATATTGTTCTATTCCATAGTCAGTTTGATCGACAAGGATATATTCTTGAAAGCTAGGAATAGAGCGATAAAGCTTAAATTTATTTTCGCGATCATATTCTCCTGTGGAGTTAGAGAGAACTTCGACAATTAAACAGGGATTAGTAATTCCAGTTTGTTTCTCATCCGTAAAAATTGGCTGTCCTTTTACTACAACCACATCAGGGTAAGTATAGCGTTTATGATCTGGCATCCATAGACGCATATCACTCATAAATATCTCATATTCCTGCTCTTGAATCGACAATGGAAAAAGACGACAGAAATTAAGAGAGATTTTATTATGATTTGCGCTTGCTCCTGCCATAGGTATGATATCTCCATTGACAAATTCGCTTTTAAACTCGGCTTTTTTTTCTAGTTCGAGATATTCATCTACGGTGTAGCGCTTAGTTGTTGCAAGTACCATGAGTTTTTAGCCTCCCAACTTTGTTCTGATTATATACGAAGGTCAGTGCTTCTCACTGACCTTCAAGTAATCGAAAGTTACGATCGCAACTTTCGATTACCTTATTCCAAATCGCAAAATGGATTTCTTTATTACGCTTGCGATCGCTTCTAATTTCTAAAACTTGTGTTCCCTTAGCGCTCAAGGAACTAGTAAGGCGATCTCGAAAATCTTGCCAATCTTGAATGAGCATATGTTCACAACTATATGCCGAGATGATCGGTGCAAAGTCCAGCCCATGACTTGTTCCGAAGAATTCTTCAAAAGTATCTTCAAATTTGGAAATGGGTAGTAAATCAAAAATACCACCTCCATCATTATTGAGCAGAATTACTGTAAGAGAAATATTATATTTTTTAGCTGCCAGCAATCCATTCAGGTCGTGATAAAATGCTAAATCTCCACAGATGAGAACCATCGGATGATCACATCCCCACGCTGCACCAAGTGCACTTGATAAAGTTCCATCAATGCCATTTGCACCACGATTGGCTAAAACTGTAATCGGGCGATCGCTATGGAAGAATGTATCCAGATCGCGAATCGGTGTACTGCTAGCTACATAGATATAAGTATCCGCAGGCAAAATCTCAGCAAGTTCTGCATAAACTTTGCCATCGAATAATTCATCAATTTCTGCAAGAGATTCAGCGATCGCATGTTCGGCGATACTCTCTGCTAGTTCAAAATCTAAGCGCCATTGCTTGTCCTGCCAAATTGGTTGAGCATAATTTTCTAAATAATTGGCTAACTGCAAGCAAAAGCTAACAGGCTGAACATTTAGCGCTTGAGTAAGTCCATGGGTTGGATCGCTATTGGTGCTACCGACAACGATCTGCTGACAGCCAATATGCTGCTGTAGCCATAGCATGTAACTTTTAGAGGTAGGCATAGCTCCAAAACGAATCACTATTTCAGGAGCATGAGCCTTAGAGAAATTCGGCGAACGCAGAAAACTATCATAATGTCCAATTTCATCCCGACGATGCGCTCCTGTGGCTTCGATCAGCAATGGATAACCTGTTGCTTTGGCGAGTTTTCGGACAGCATCTAAAAAATCTGTGGGCGCGTCATACACACCCACAACTAATACACCCTTGGGATGACTAATAATTTGATTTGCCATAGCCGCGATCGCATCTGTACCGAGCGATCGCATTCCCGTAATGACTTGACTATAGGCGGCTCCCGATGGATTACCAAACATCGCTTCTGGACTGCTGAGAGCTAAATCTTCTGGCACATCATTAGCCACAGGCACGGGTGGCATCGGATCGGCAAAGGGGAAGTTAAGGTGAACTGCACCTGCTGGGCTGTCACCTTTACCCATAGATATGCTTACAGAACGACTAATCAGCGATCGCAAATAACGCAGTCGAAAGCCGAGAATCTCTGGTGTCCCCACTTCAAAAAAATAGCGAACATGCTTTCCATAAATATTAATCTGATCGATAGTCTGTCCTGAGCCACAATCACGCATTTCTGGCGGGCGATCAGCAGTCAAGACCACAAGGGGAATCTGACTATAATAAGCCTCAATAATTGCAGGATAGTAATTAGCTGCGGCTGTTCCCGATGTGCATAGTAGCGCCACAGGAGCCATTTTTACCTTCGCTAAACCTAAAGCAAAAAAGCTGCTTGAACGCTCATCAATATGCACCAAAATCTGAAAATCAGGACAGCGATCGCGCAATTCTGCAAAAGCGATTACAAGTGGCGTAGACCTTGATCCAGGGGAAACACACACAGTGCGGACATCTGAGCGATAGAGTTCTTCAGCAACGATACTTGCCCAGAGCGTATTCCGATTGGCAGTATTCATCTGATTACAGTTCCATTCGCACTAAAGTGAATGCTGTAACCTAGTTCAGCTAACATTTGCCGCAAGATCGGTAAGCTCAATCCTAAGACGTTGGTATGACATCCTTCGATTTTATCAATTAGCAATCCTCCCAATTTCTCCAAAGTAAAGCATCCTGCACAGCATAGCGGCTCGCCCGAATCCACATAGCTATCAATTTCCGCATCAGTTACTTCTGAGAAATGGACTTTAGTTACTCCGTATCGCAGAACCGATCGCTCATTGTTAGCATCAATCAAGCAATGTCCTGTATAGAGTTCACAATAATTGCCGCGCATCTTTTGCCATGTGGCGATCGCCGTTTGCTTAGAGTCTGGCTTACCGTAAATCATGCCATTGAGGTACATGATCGAGTCACAGCCCATAATCAATGCATTCTGTCCTATAAATTCTGAGGCGATCGCTTTGGCTTTGCACTGCGCCAAGGTCATTACTAATGATGTGGGATCGCTCACCTGAATCGCATCTTCGTCAAAGTGACTCACTCTGATTACTGGCTTGATACCAGCATTTTCTAAAATGCTCTTGCGTGTGGGCGAAGCGGAAGCAAGGACAAAAATGGGATTGGACATAGGATCTAACAAAGTAAAAAAGAGAAAAGATAGAAATATTTGTCAGGTTTTCTCTTATTTACCCTACCGTATTTTCGTTAGTGATTCATGTTACTTGGAACTCAGATGATGAATCTCTTGCTACTAGCATGACAGGGCAACCACAGGGGGATTGCCCCTACCCCAATAATTTAAATTTTGTAGGGGCTGCGCCCCCGTGCCAGCCCTAGACTTAATATGATTGCAAAAATTCCATCCACTTAACATCAGTTAGTGATTTCCAGCATTGTCTTCTGACGATGGCTATCAACTTTTCTAGATTGATACTAAAATATACTTAGATTAAAGTTTCTTAATATTTGGGCAATCGTATCGTGCTAATCCAATCAGACTGGCTCAAAAGACTACGAGGGCGCTCGTTTGACCTAGAGTTGGGGGCGATCGCAATAATTTATTTTGTGCAAGGAGCAATGGCAATTTCGCAACTTGCCGTAAGTTTCTTCCTTAAGGATGACTTAGGACTTAGCCCTACGGAAGTTGCCTCAATGGTTGGCATTACGATGTTGCCTTGGACAGTTAAACCCTTATATGGCTTAATTTCTGACGGCTTTCCTGTTTTTGGCTATCGTCGCCGCCCTTACCTATTGCTATCAAGTTTTCTAGGAATTTTTGCATGGGTAAGCATGAGTTCATGGGTCGCGACTCCCTTTTGGGCGATCGCCATGATTGCGACTGGTTCCTTATCACTTGCCTTTTCTGATGCGATTACCGATGCTCTGATTGTCCAACGCGCAAGACTAGAACCAGAAGGCGATGCAGGATCATTGCAGTCCTTTAGTTGGATTGCTTCGTCAATCGGGGCAATTATCTCTGCTTATTTGAGTGGCTATCTATTAGAGCATTTTGGCGCAAAATTCGTTTTTGAAATCACAGCGATTTTGCCTCTTTTGGTGGGCATTTCCGCCTTTGCGATCGCGGATAACCCCATGTCTACGATTTATATAGTCGCTCCTGATCCGATCAATAAATCCAATGATGGCAGTTCATCAACTAAGCCAGAAAACTTATCGCGAAATTCACAGATCTGGATGTCGCTCAAGTTTAACTTTATTCAATTACGTCAAGCCTTTACAAATAAGGCGATTTGGTTACCAGCCGCTTTCTTGTTCTGTTGGCAAGCGTCGCCAAGTGCCGATACTGCTTTCTTTTATTTCACAACCAATGAACTGAACTTTAACCCTGAATTTCTTGGAACAGTTCGATTTGTTGGAAGTTGGGCGGGACTATTAGGTGTATGGCTATTTCAGCGCTTTTTCAGAGGTGTGCCAACCCGCAAAATATTCTTTTGGACAACTATTGTCTCAACTTTATTAGGACTTACCAGTTTATTGTTAGTCACCCATGCCAACCGTTCACTAGGTATTGACGATCGCTGGTTTAGTCTTGGTGACAACTTAATTTTGACTGTGGCGGGGCGGATTGCCTTTATGCCCGTCTTAGTATTAGCCGCGCGGCTATGTCCTGAAGGTATCGAGGCTACTTTATTTGCATTGTTAATGTCAGTGTTGAATATTTCGGCGCTATGTTCTTTTCAACTAGGCGCAGGTTTGACCTATCTATTAGGCGTTACTGAATCTAATTTTGATAATTTATGGTTATTAGTTTTAATTGCTAATCTCACCAGTCTTTTGCCATTACCACTCTTAAAATGGTTGCCCGAAGAGAAAAATATTAAGGAAGAAATTGCTCCTTTTACACCGTAAGCCAAAACAACGATGATGGTTACAGAGAATCTTAAAAATCTTCAGACGACGATTGACCTGCTCAATAGCGCACGAATTGTTTCGACAGTAGGAAGACTTAAAAGATTTTTTTGACCGAAATCACTGAAGAGAATTACTTCCTTAATTTGAAGATCGCGGTTTTGGTGTTGTTGATATAGGTCGCTGTAAGCCGAGGTGATCGCTAATTCCATCTAAATTTTAATTTAGATGGAATTAGAATGACTTTATATTAGAGCGATCGCAAAAATCATTTTTTTGGCTCAGGATTGCTAGTGGGAGCATTGACATTGATAAAGGGTAAAGCTCCATTGCTAGACATTACCAGTGGAAATTTACCATCCCATTTCTCGATCGCCTGTTTCTGTAAAATTTCTGAACTCAAAGATGTCTGTAACAGCTTTTGGGCTTCTGCTTGTCCTCTAGCACGTGTGATCGCTGTTTCCGCTTCTTTAGCTGCTTTTTTGGACTCGAAGTCTGCTTTTTGCAGTTCCTGTTCTGCAACCATCTTGTCAGAAAGTGCCTTTTGTTCGGCAATTTGTTTATCTTCTGTTGCCTTATTAAATTCATCAGAGGCAGTGACATTCAAAACTGATAGATCGGTTATTAGAATGCCATAGGACTCTAATCTCTGTTTCGCCTTTGTTTCTAGTTCCTGTTTTAGCTCTGTACGTTCGATCAAATTCTTCTCAAGACTTCTTGCGGGAATACGCGCCTTCACAATTTCTTCTAAAACAGGAGCGATAATTCTGGCTACCAACTCCTCATTATTCCCAAATTGTTGATAAACTTGTTGGATTTTATCTGGTGAAATTTGCCAATTGAGAGCAACCTTTGTGGTAATTCGTTGTAAATCTTTTGTGCGAGCATTGGCTTCAACATCGGTTCTTTGAATACGGATATTCATAACTCTGACTGATGATACAAAAGGAACTATAGGATGAGTACCTTCATTTAATACAAGTTCTTGCACCTTGTTAAAGGTTACGAGAATGCCGCGCTCTCCTGTATTAATCACCGCAAAGGATTTAGGGAGAATTACAGTCAAAGCTACAAAAATTATGCTTCCAAACCAATACCGTTTTTTATTTAACGACCCAAGGATTTCACCCAGCCTAATACTAAACATGACTGCCTCAAAGTTTTTCAAATTGATGTTTTTCTAATTACTTCTCACTGAAACTAAAATGAAATACGCATTTTGTTACAGAACTTTATTTTGGATTGCAAATTTCAATCCAAAAACTATCGAGATTGAGACGACTATTGAATGAGATTGTATCCTACGATTTTTGCTTGATCACTTTCGACCACCAGTACAAACTCTTCTGTAACATTAACGTAGCTAAACTCAGTAGTATATTTTAGAGCTGCTAAAAGGTTATCACTTCCTTAATTTGGAGATCGCGATTTTGATATTTTTGATAAAGATCGTTGTAAGCTGATGCGATCGCTTGCCATTTATCTTGAGGACAAAAAATGCGATCACTGGGTCTATCTAGAGATTTATAGATGGGTCGCTAATTATTGTTAGGTCTTTCTTTTAATTTGGCTAATAAAAATAAAACTGTGAATTGCTTGCTACTAAAGCCACTACTGCTATGAACTTCAACTAATCGACTATCCGAATCACACTGAATAGACATATCACCAATAGCAATTATATGCCCTCTAAGATCGTAATTGACAGACATATCACCAATAGAAGTGATATAAAAAACTCCATTAATAAAGCTGTAATAGACAGACATATCACCAATAGAATTGATATACTCGACACCTAAAAGACTTCCTCTGCAGTAATTGAAAGATATCCCCCCAAAACTACTGCCATATTTGATAGACATATCACCAATAGAAATGATATGCTCATGCACCAAAAAACTACTGCCATATTTGACAGGCATATCACCGATAGAAGTGACATGTCCCCAAAAATCATATTTGACATGCATATCACCAATAGAAGTGATATAGTCGCCTAGCCAAAATTTAGATCTATAGACAATTCTACAAAGTCTAGAAGTCTTATCAGAACTATTAATCTGAAACTTTTCGATACCATCAATTTTAGTGGAAAAACCTAGAAAGATTTTAATTAAATCAACAGTATCTTGAACTTGTTGGTGCCAATTACTAAAATCTGAATCTATATTAACTGATAGCTTTTCTCCCGAATTTAGAATTACATCAATACCTTCTGTAGAGATTCCGTTAAATGAGTTTCCAGTATCGCTTATTACAATATCTAAAATTGCGCTGAGAGGAAATTTGTCAACTTTTGTGTTCAGCAATTCTTTTGTTTCAACTATTAATAGATTAATTGTCTTATCAAATTTACAAGTTCTAGTCGGAGTAGCTTTTAAAAAAATTAAATACAAACTATAAATTAGCCATACTAATAGACCATAACTTCCTACTAAAACCAATGAAGCAACTAAAAATAACCATATTCTAGAATGGTTATTTAAATCCATTGATCGGCTACTATAGATGACGAGTCTTTTAGAATTATTTTCAAGTATATTCATAATGTAAGTTTATTTCTTGTGAACTAGCTTTGTTCCTACCTTTTTGAATGTAGTTTGTTAAAATTCAATAATAGTTTGACATTCTATAGAAATTGTTCGCTTTTAGCCTCCGCCTCCTTCTCCTCCGCCTCCTTCTCCTCCGCCTCCTTCTCCATATCTATTCGTGTTTGAAGCTAAGGTTACTAAAAATAAAGATACAAATTGTTTGAGATTAAAGCCGCTATTACAGTGAATCTCAACGATCCGTCCATACGAATCGGTTTGAACATTCATATTACCAATGGCAGTTATGCGACCTAATAGACCGTCTTGGTATTGGATACCCATAGCACCGATAGAATTAATCCGTCCCTGATAATCGTATTGAACAGCCATGTCACCAATGAAATAAATACAAGGCTTAAATCGCCAAAGACTCGTGCTATATGTGATGGAGATATCACCTATCGAAATAATTTGCTGAGAAGAGACAAATTTGCCAACTTTTTTATACTTGACGGGAATATCTCCAATAGAAGATATCTGCCGAACTCCCCAAATATTGCTTGCATCACTATACTTGACAGGCATATTGCCAAAAGCGATGATGTAGCCAGAACAATTGATAATTCTGATAGATTGAATCTTTTGGGTGTGGATATTAGTTAGCAACTCTTGAGGGATGCTAGTGTCTGTCGCTAAACCTAAAAATGATTGAATTAAAGCTACAGTTTCGTGAGCTTTTAGATACCACTTACTAGGAATATTGGTGTCTAAACTGATATAAACTGAAACATTTTTACTTGAACTTAAAATTAAATCTACTGGTTCTGTGGGAATTTCATTAATTGAGAATCCACCTCCACTGATAACAACATCTATAATTTCATTGAGTGGGTATTCAGCAGTCTTCTTGCCAAATAAGCCCTTGATTTCAACTGTTAATTGATTAGTAGTCTTATCAAAGATACAAGTTCTAGTCTGAATTACTTTTAAAAATAAATACAAACTAAGAGCCATCCAAAACACAAAAAAAACTAAACTAAACCATTCTAAATATTGATCGGTAGTAGTTAGTTTAAGCTGATACACACCTTCATTTTGTTTGACCTCAATACTAATTATCTGAGTGCGTCTTGTTTGAATAACAAATGTTTGACAAGAGCTAATATATGGTTCACTTCGTTTGCAGTTAAAAGAAGTGATTTCCAGAAAAGAACTTCCTACTACAATTCCAAGTATAGGAAATAATGCAGAAGCTAGCCATAGCGCTATCGGTCGGCTATAGATGACTAGTCTTTTAGAACTGTGCTCAAGGATTTTCATGATATTTTTGATTCGTCAAAGTGTTGATTTCAATTCAACTAGCTAGGTGCTTACTAGAAAAAACTGCCTTAGGGATAGGAAGTGACTGTTGAATTTCTAACTTAGAGTCAACGTTATCCATTTGATCTTTCTCCCATGCTCTAACTCTAGAGTTTGCCTCATCAAAAATTCGCTGATAGTTGCCAATTCTGACCTTAAATGAAGCCTCTTCATTGAGCAAATCCCATAAGGGTTTGTAATCGTTATAAGTTTTAAAGTAAGCTGCCTCATTCTTAGGCGCAACGGAATCTGTCCCAAACAAGAAGCGATCGGGATACTTATTGAGGAGGTTTGCAAAGGCACGGGTAGCTTCTGGTTCTTTTACAAAATATTTCGCTACTTCATCCCAAGAAATATCAAAGTTGACATGTTGATAATCTGGATCTTTTAAGATCTCCTCTAGTAAATTTAGATGATTTCCTCTAGGTGCAACAATACGCCCTAAACCATTGTGTGCCCAGATAATTGATGTTTTTGGATGGTTCTTAAAGAGGGTTTTAAGATTATCAAAATAGGCGGGTCTATCTCCTGTTATGGGTCGAACAGTGTCAATATCACAATGGATTAAAGTTACCAATCCAATATCACCAGCTAGGGCAAAAACTCGATCTAAAGCTGGATTAGTCAAACTTGCTGTATGCCCACCAACCTTATCACTGACAAACTCTTTATGAATTGTGAATTCACCAATTCCAGAGAAAACTCCAGGGTACATCTTTAAAACTCGGATAATATGAGCAGTTGCATACATATCTGTAGGATTAAAACCCGTAATCATCGGGTCAAAATGCTTTTGCTGCTCTGGAGATAACTTGAGATATTCTTGGGCAATCATTGCATCTACTAAAGAATAGTAATACAGCTCTGTATCTGAGAGTAAATAATAGTCTGGAGCGCGTTTACCATCAACGAAGTAGTCCCATTTTTGTTGAAGGGGAATTCCAAATATTGCTACTCTGTTAACCTTATTGCCCAACAGATTGAGAAAATCGCGTATTTTAATTCCTTTTTGAATATAGTTGGTCAAATGAAAGTGGGAATCATTAAATAGGATTTGGCTTGTCCCTTGAGTGAGATCTTCTTTGCCGATCGCCGAAAACGACAAGGAAATCACAAATAAAATCGAGAACAAAAAAGCAACTAAGGAAAGTTTATATCTCTTTAAATAAAGCATTTTTTAACTCCACTGATCGGTTTTATTTTTTTACTAGCGGAATCCTGAAACGACTACTGCATCAGGTTATAACCTACGATTCTTGCTTTATCTCCTTCGATGACTAGCACAAACTCTTCGGAGATAGTGACGTGGGTAAACTCAGTGTTGTATGTGAGAGTTGCTAAAGTTTCAGTAGGTGTGGACTCGATATTAAATCCTAATAAGTTAGAGCTTTTGACCTTTCCCAGACGCTCATGGATAGTTTTACAGGCCTTAAGGGCAGCATTTTTTTCATGTTGTTGCTTGAAGCGATTATCTGCTTGTTCGTAGATTTCACTGCATTGCTGAGCGTTCAGTCGATTGTGGAATTCTACAACAGCACTCTCCGCAATTTCTTTTCCTTTCAATAGCCCATTCCAAAAAGCACAAGATGATAGCAAAATTGTTGCTAGGATGGGAATAAATAGTGAGCGAAATATTTGTTTGTACATATCGAACTTCTCCAACCTTATTTAAAATTTTTCAACTGGCATAATTCTTATATCTCTGAGAATCAGGCAGTTATGCAACAGTGTTGCAGCAAGGAAAAGAATATTCCCGTTCTAGAGGATGGACGGCGCGAAGCGCTGCTCATCCGAACTTTCTAAAATTTTTTATGGAGATTGACAAGAGAGAAGTTTAGCTTGTGGGTAGGTAGATAGCAGTTGCTTCTGTCGCTCTTGATTCGATCGCCCATAGGTATTGAGCGATCGCACGCTATCAGGTGAAGGCAATCCAGAAAGTACCTCTTGTCCAAGATCATTGAAGAGAATTACTTCCTTAATTTGTAGGTCGCGATTTTGGTGCTGTTGATAAAGATCGTTGTAAGTAGAGGCGATCGCTTGCCATTTATCTTGAGGACAAAAACTGCGATCAATGAGAACGGTAATTTGCATAGGAGGTAAACCAAAGGCGATCGCACCACCCACAAGACCAAATCCTAACCATCCCAAACCGAGTGTAGTTACAACTTTACGATTAAGTTTATTCATTGATTTACAGGTTAGTCTAAAAAGTTTTGCTTGTTAGTTTTTAATACTTCATATAAAGTTATCTAGTCACACCCAGCACATCCTCCACAGGCAGAACATCCACCATCATCGCCAGATTTATCCTTACTGCTAGAGCTACTATTACTACGCAAAGTAATTACAGTTAGGACTAAAATTAAACCCATAAATGGTATTAGCAAATATATAGGATTTTTTGAGACAGTAATTAAAGCAATAATTAGAAATAAGAACAAATTAGAAACAAAAACTGTAATATGAATAAAAGCAGAAAATAGTTTGTTTTTGGGTGGAGTACGAACGAATTTTATCCATAAAATGTATGCTCCTACAAATAAAGCTAAAAGACTTATATAAATTATGGGTTTTCCATTGCTCAAACCGAAATAAGTTCTTATAGCACCTAATATATATAGGCAATAAGTAACTAAGAAAGTTACATCTATCCATCCAATTTCAAATATATTTCCTTCGTTATTTATATACTCTTCCCAAGAAAGATCGGTATTGTCTTTTGATTCTGGAGTAATAGAAAATTTGCTTTTCATCCATTGAGTGATTGATATATCGAAGACAAATGCATTTCCTATTAATACACAATAAAAAGCTAGAAATTCATATCCTGACAAGTTAAACATACCAAAGATTAATCCCATAGCATTTAAGATAAAGAGAACTAAACAGAATTTTCCTAAATTTAAAGTGTGTGGCATGAGTTTTGTATTAAGTTGAAAAAACAATAAAAGTAAGAATGTTGCGACAATTAAGGTGATGTCACCTAGCAATAAATATAAATTACTAGAATTTGCAAATGAATTTCCTACGCCTGACCTTTGAGCAAATACTGGCAAGCTGAAGCTAATCAAGCTAACGAGAAAAATTGAAAGGAAATTAACAATATAATTTAGCTTTAAACTATCAAAGTCAATTGGGAAGTGTGGTTTTGGTAAAATCCAGTTTTCTTGAGTATTTGCTCGGACAAAATTGACATCTTTGCCAAAGCGGATGTGAGAGGCTTTCCAAATATCGGATGGTGGAACTTGAGAAAAGAATAATTGGTAGTTTGCTAAAGTTTTATTATAAAAACTATTGAATTTGATTCGTTCATTTGTTCCACCCTTAGTCGGATGATGATGTAGATTTTGCTGAAGGATATTTGGGCAAAAGTCATCCCAATAAGATCGGGTATATAGCAAATGCAAGTGCCAAACTTGATCGATCTCATCTGATGGAGTAACTGGATGATCTGACACAATAGCTAAGAATACAAATTTTTTATACTCATCAATTACTCTTTGTGTATATTGAATTGTCCAACCATTGTCTCTTGCCAATCGTTTACTAAACGGCATCTTCGCATCAATATCATCAAGATCAAAATTTTGAATTCTTTGAAAAAGTTCTGTCTGTTGGGTTGTCATAACTTTCTAGTTGATTCTAATTAGTAAGAATATTTGAAATTTATCTAATTTTTAGAGGAGTAAAAATTTCTTAATCTCTATCCAAAGTCAGCGAAATCAATAACGGATAGAAATCCAAATTCTTTTCTCTTAAAGATTAGTTTGGAAGATTTCCTTAAGTAGGTTCTGGACGTTTTGGGGTGTGCCAACTTGGACTGTAGACTCCCGTAGAGCGGCGATCGCTTTTAGTTCTTGCTGGTTAACCTCCCCATAGGCGATCGGATAAATTCTCACTTCGCTAAACCTCATTAGATCCTTGACCTCCTCAAATTTAAGTCCTGAAGTTACTTCACCATCAGTTAGCAAGAGCAAGCGAAAGACTCCTGTAGGATCAATTTTGCGTCGTTCCATGAGAGGGGCTAAACCTGCGATCGCACCATCATAAAGAGCAGTATTACCATCAGCTTCGAGAGCATCGATCGCTGCGAGTAAACGCTTATGCTGCAAAGCATCAAAGGGAGATAGGTTGACTATATTTTTGACGCGATCGCTAAAAGTGATCAAACCAACCTGATTGCCAGCATTGATTTCTTTAGTAGCAATTCGTAAGCCTTCCTTCACAGCTTGTATTCTCGCACCAGCCATTGAGCCACTGGTATCGATTACCATCATCATATAAACAGTACGTCCACCATCTTTGCGTTGCTTCCAAAAAGTGAGCGCTGTCTTCAGAACTTCTCCTGAGGGGGTAGCAGGCAAGTTCTTGCGTTTGATATATTCCAATACTTCAGGAGTGGCAAACGCAAGTTTCTGCATAGGTTCCGAAGTTGCAAATTCAGCAAATTTTTGGAGTGCTTCTTGCTGATCAGGTGTATTCCAATCAAAGCCAACTAAAGGCGCATTATGAGGTAATCCAAAAGGAATATAGGCAACTTGCTCAAATCCTGGCAGCTTTTTCAGAGCAGTAAAAGCAACACCATCAAGGGGAAAGGCTTGCATTTTTTGTTGATCACGCACAAAGATATCTTTTAGTTCTAGAGTTGTCACTGATGTGACAATCACTTGCTTCTGAAAAGCATCAAATACAGAACTAACTTGGGGAACTTTTAAGTCTTGTACTGTTAGTGGTTGCTTATCGCGATCGTGTCCTGCGGCTTTCCAAAGAATTGTATAGAGTAGGTTGAGTGCAGTTGAACTTGAATAAGGATTGGGATAGCCAATAGACAACTTGCCTGTAGTAATAGCATCAAGCAAGCGGTCGAAAGTTACTTCTCCGCTTTTAGCTAGTTCTTGGTAAATGTCGCCTCTTACTGCAAAGCCAGTTCCATTGGCTTGTAAGACTGGGGCGATCTGTTTGGTTGGAATACCGTCGCTTTTGAGGATTTCGACCCACAAATCGTTGGATGGACTGAAACCAGCAGGTTTAAATGTTTTAGATGCAATCAACCTTTCGCCTAAGCCAGAGGCAATATTGCGAATCCCGACTCGGATAATCTGTCCTGAGCCTGTTGTAAGGTTTTTAGCATTAAAAGCCTCGGCAACATCAACGAGCCAGCGTTCATCTTGCTTTTGAGCATTAGCTTTTTCGGCAGAGCTAAAAATCTCTACATAAACCTGTTTAGTGTCATTGGTCGGTTGAGCGCCATACAGAGGGAAGTCTTCAATCTTTGGTAGAGGTTCTTTAATGCTATCAGTGGAATATCGCGCTGCCGCCGAATCAGAAACTAATGCTTGTTCGATTTTAATTTTAGGTAGAAAATCATTTTGAATAGCTTTGCTTGCCGTCTCAAAAGAGTCAATTTTTATCGTTCCACAAGCTACAATTAATGTCAGGCTCAGCCCGATCGCAAACCAAAGCGATCGCAGAGTTTTGAGCTTTTTAAACAGGCGATCACGTAGCTTATTTGAAATTTTATTGATGATATTGGCAAACATAAATTTGTTATCACTAGTTAAAAATTTAGTATTTTCGTCGATGATAATGTAATTTAAAATGTTTAGGGTGGAATTTCTATTGCTTTATAGGGTTCAAGTTGCAGGAATTCACAAATGAAACTAGCAATTTTATGTGCTTCATTTAGCTCTACATTATTTGAAACCATAAGGTTGATAGACAACAATTTTGAGTTACCATAAAGAGAAATTCTTATATCTTGAACAATTAGTTCACCATCCGAATAATTTTTTTTCTCCTGCAAATAAATTTTTTTAATTTTATGAAGTGGGATATTAGTAGGTGGATTATTTGGTAGGGATTTCCAAAAAGCTTTCTGAATTATTAATTCTCCATTGCTTTTATCAAAAATATAATTTACAGAACTAAAAATATCTATAAATAAACGATCTATGCCAAAAAACTTCCAAAATAAAATTACCGCTAAAGCTTGATATGCTAGCCATAGTAGATTCGAATTCCTATAGCTAGTAGTAATATTCAACTCAGCCATTGTAGTATTTCTCAAGAATGTATTTAATTTAACTTCTTGTTCATGTACGATTTCTCTTTGTGTGGAAAGGATAAACTCTTCTCTAGTTGTTTTAATTATCAGTGAAGCTTCATTGTCTTCAGAAGAATATGGCTTAGTTTGAGCTTCTTTGATGATATTTCCATTTTTAGTAGAAAATACTTTCTCAACTTTTCTATACAAATTAGATCCAGTTAGAGAACAAGATATTTCTGCTTCATTTCGATAGCAATCTATTTTTGCTTGATCTAGTACATTGAATTTACTTGTTAAGCCTATTAAAATAATACAAATGTAAAAGATGGTAGAAGAGATAAGTGAGATGATAAATTTTATACTCTCAGAAATTGATGGACTTTGAATAATTAGCTTTTTTGTTGTGCGACTAATAACAGTTATGGACATAACTTTTATCCTTTTTAAATTTCATTTGCTTGTAAAGTGATTTTATTTGTGTCGATCGCCAGTCTTAACTGAGCAGGAAGCTCCATTTTGAGACTTGAACTATTGCGATCTAGCGAAAGCAACAGAACTTGATCTTGTAAATTTTGTAAAAGTTCATGAGTAGCTTGGAGGCGATCGTAACTTGCTTGTAACCGTCGCTGCGCGACCACACGATAGTTATCAGACTTCACCTGACCGATAGTAGCGATCGCCTCAGCAACCTGTCCCGCTAAAGCCAAAACAGTGATCAAAGTCTCTAAGATATCTACCGTCAAGTCTGGCTCCTTCTCAACTATTTTTTCAGCATAAGCATGAATCTCCCTTGCCCATGCTTTCGCTCTGCGCCACTGCATTCCAGTAGCGAGAGATTTGCGTTCCAATGCATCCAGTTTTGAGGCAAATACATAGCGATCGAGCAAATTATTTTCATTCAGCCAAGCGAATTCCTTCTTGATTTGCCATGCCCACGCACCAAATACAATCGCCGCGATCGCACCACCACTAGCAATCACAATCGGACGTGGGCGTAGTATTGCTATAAAACAAGCCAAACCCAAAGCCGTTCCTGCCAAAAGCATATAAGTTTGTGGCAATTGGAATAGCCTTGTCCTTTTATTACTCCGACTAGGCGGTGTTGGCGATGGTACTTCTAGCATTGACGATATTACTGGGATTGATTGTTGCGGTGTTGCTGTTAGAGGTTTTGTCACTTTCTCCTCCTTAGGAATCGACCATGTTAAAGGTGTTTCGGCGGGATTTTGACAGATAATCGGTAACCATGTCGCACAGGGAAAGCGATCTTCAATCCCTTGCAAGCGCTCTCTTGCTCGACGGACTGACAAATAGCATGAGGTTCCACTAGAAAAGTCTTCGAGAAAGTAACGCAAAAACTTCTGGGCTACTTCATCGGGGATCGGTTCGCGCATCACGATCACTTGGGGAATATGCAAGTCAAATAGCGATCGCGCCAAGCCCAAACCATCACAGGAGTTAAAAATTGCTAATCTCAAACCATTGGATACAGCAGTCCTCATGGCATAGCGCAACTGTTCCATCCTTAAACTCTCAGTCTCGTTAATATAGATCCGACCGATATCCTCCTGTGTAGAGCTATGCCCCGCAAAAAAGAGAATATCCCATTGCTGTTGCCACAATTGATCGTTCAGTTGTTGCCGCTTCGGTTCCACTAATAAAGTTACTTCAGCATTTGGTAATTGTTCTAGCATCGTGCGATCGGTATCCACATTAATACCTTCGCTATTACCGAGAATTACCAAAATATGGATCTTGTCAGAGTGTTTTTTGACAGGTTCGATACTGGAGTAGGCAGGAGCAGCGATCGCAATTTCAGATTTAGTAAAGCGGCGGTCAAATAAGTCCCACAAATGCCAAGGCATTTTCTGCAAATAAGGATTTCCCGATTGCAAAAGCACGCGCACTTCATCTGTTCTTTGGATATTGTCTGATAGTAATTCTCTTGCTGTTAAAAAAGATTGCGATCGTAGCCACTCATTTAACTGTTCTGCTAGTTTTTCTGCTGCATCATAACAATCTTCAATAAAGGAAACGTTGGTAACAGCATTCGCATCAGCAGAAAGGCGAGTTGGCGCTCCTATTGCCAAATAGATAGATTGCCAAGCATCGTATAGCTTGGGTAAATCAGTTGATGGAGGTAGAACTGCGGAAATCTCTGATGAAGGTTGGACTCCTTCTTGACCGATCTGAATCGTTACAGAAAATCCTTGTTCAAAATTACCGTCATTAAATTTTAGGGTTACTAGCTTCCCCATAATGGCGATCGCTCCATCAAAATATCTACAAAATTATCATGTACGTTTTATTTAGATTTGTCATTAAATTACCTTTGTAAATATAAAAAGCTAATTCAAAATTATTGTTTGACTAACAATAGCTCTAGCGATCGCTGAACTATGCAGTACAAATGCAACTATTTAGCTACCTATCAGGCTCGAACTAAGAACTTACGCAGTAATTTACAAAACTTAAACTTAGAACAAAACAAAAAAGTAAGAAGTGACTGGCGGCGCGAAGCCTCGCAAATCACTTCTGGTGGGTAAGGGAGTATTTATTTGTTAAACATTGTAAAGAACGGCGTAAGTTCTCAGATTAGCCATGATGACTAAATAGATTAAAAATGCAAATCGAGAATTCTACTTGCATACATCATCAATCTCTAGCGATAGATAAAAGCACATGTAACTCATAGTCAAAAAAATATGAAGAAAGTAATGTATTGGTTGATTGGAGAAAAAGCTGGTAGAACCGTTGTCGGAACTTGGAACTGGCTCTGGGGAATTCCTGTAGATGCAGGAGGTAAAGTGGCGGTAGCAGTTGCCGAGGAATCACTACAATCGATGCAAGAAGGTGTCCATCGTCTAGCAGAAGCAGTTGCTATTCAAGATGCATCCTATCAAAAAGCCAAGAAAATGCATGAGGCAAAACTTAAAGAGTTAGAAGTTCTCAATAGACAAGTTGCGACCGCCCAGAAACTTGGAAACGATCTAGCAGCAAGGCAGACAATGACAAAAGTGATTCAGATCGAGCAGGTTTTGCCAAATCTCGAATCAATGATTCGGCAAGCAGAACAAGCCGTCAATCAGTCCAAAGCAAAGCTGAATCGTGAACGGGTAAAGATCGAGTCATACAAGTCTGACATGCAGAATATGAAAGATCTTGCAGAGGTAAACGAAGCATTGGCAATCATCGCCAGTGTCAATAATGAGTTTGATATTGGCTCAGCCAAGAGTCAATTTGAAGAGGCAAAGAACGCTGTCGAAACTCGCAATTTGCGAACGAATGCACTTGCCGCAATATCTGAAAATCCGATCGCAGTGGTAAATGCCGAAATTGAACAAATGACTTTGGAAGACGAAGTAACGCGCCGTCTTCAGCAAATCGGAAATTCTGACCTTCAACAACTGAATTAATTTGACTTAATCAAGGAGTAAATTGTCATGGCAAATTCAAAAGCAACCAAAAAATCTTCCCCTCCACCACCAATTGTTTTCATTTTGCTATTTTTAGGATTGGGATTTGGCGGATATTGGTGGTCTCAGAAAGCATCTAATCCCTCTAATTCTTCTGTTTCTCCAAATTCACAAGTTTCATCTCTCCAAAACATCCAAAATATCCTTAATGTCATTAGTATTGGAGACAAAATTCTAATTAGCGACAAGCTGACTCCTGACAAACAAGCGGGCGTTGAGTCTATGGCACAGGGCAATTGGAATGAGGCGATCACCAAATTTCAAGCTTCACTCCAGCAGAACCCCAACGATCCTGAAGCCTTGATTTACTTGAATAATGCCAAAATTGGCAATAACAATGCTCTAAAAATTGCTGTCAGCATCCCAATTGGCAGCAACCTTGATGTTGCACAGGAAATACTCAGAGGTGTAGCGCAGGCTCAAGATGAGATCAATCGCAGTGGTGGCATTAATGGAATTCCGATCAAAGTGGCGATTGCTGATGATCGTAACGATCCCAATCTTGCTGCTCAAATCGCGGCAGAATTTGCAAAGGACAATAAAATTCTGGCAGTTGTAGGACATAACGCCAGTAATGTATCTCTAGCTGCTGCGCCCATTTATCAACAAAATAATTTAGTAGCGATTTCTCCCACATCTAACGCTGTAAACCTATCGGGAATTGGTAGCTATATTTTTCGCACCATACCAAATCTCCGTAACGAGGCTCTTGTTTTAGCGCAGTATGCCACCAAGACAAAAAATTTTGCCACTATTGCCATCTGCAACGATTCTACCTCTGTGTCAAGTCAATCGCTTAAAGCTGAGTTTACTGATCGCGTTGTATCGAATGGCGGTCGTATCGCAAATACACCCTGTGATTTTGCGGCTATAGATTTTAGTCCCGATCTCATCATTCCCAAGTTCATTGCTGAAGGAGCCGATGGCTTACTTTTATTGCCCAATATTGACAAAATCAATGCAGCAACTGACATGGCAAGAGCAAACCAAGGGAAACTCTCTCTAATAGGTAGTTCGACAATGAATACCCACAAAACTCTTCAATTAGGTCAGAAAGATGTTAACGGTATGGTGATTAATTCAATTTGGCATCCCGATATTGATTCTGCAAATCCTTTTGCTAAAAATGCTCAAAAGCTCTGGAGTGGAATTGTTAATTGGCGCACAGCAACATCTTATGATGCAATGCAAGCAATTATTGCGGGATTAAAGCAAAATCCTACTCGTAGTGGTTTGCAACAAGTAATTTCGCAGCAAGGTTTTTCGGTTAATGGTGCTACAGGCATTGTGAAGTTTCTACCCTCTGGCGATCGCGCTGATACAAATATGCTGCTCAAAATTCAGCCCAGCAAATCATCAACTGGCTATGATTTTACTCCCATGCAATAAATATCTTTTAAGATGTAATAAAGCACCGCGCGAAGCGCGGTGCTTTATTACATCTTAAAACTAGAGCCAAAACATGTGGTGCCACATGTTTTGGCTCTAGTTTTTAATTATGTTCAGATACTTAAATAATAAAATTTTCTATCAAAGAACTGTCATCAAGAGAGACTCGAATAATAAAGCGCTCTCCTATCTTGCCGCTAAATTGAATATTGAGATAATTATCAATACTTCTAGCTTGCCCTTTTAAAAACTCATTCCCCTCATCGTCTAAAACAACTAATTCAATCAATTCGGGCAGAAAAGTTTCTGAGATTGGATAAAGTGATAAACGAATATCGATCTCATTTTGACCTTTTGGCGAAATTGTCGCGATTAGAGCTAGTAAACTTTTAGGATTCGTAAAGCTCAATTCAAACAACTTACCACGTCGAATTTCCTTTGAATCAACTAAATTATTGCGGAGAGATCGGGAGATTTCTTTTGTACGATAAGCATACTGAGACTGTTTATCGTCTAGTAAAGTTTCTAGCTCTTGCCACCCTGACACACACACACCCTTTAACCAATTGCTGAGACTTGCGACCGCCTTTGAATTACGAGAAACCATCTGAGTAGTTGTTCGCAAAGAGTTGATCGCTCCACATAAATTTTCAATTGGTTCTAAGTGATCAGGTGAAATGAATTCTGTTGATACCTGTGGTACAAAACCTAATAATGTAGCCGATCGCAAGTTTGTTTCAAATTGCACAACGACATAACCAATGCGGTCTTCCCATACTTCGGGTGGTACATAACAGTTCCTATCTCCAGCTTGTAGTGATCGACACTCCAACTTTCCTACCCCCTCAACTTCTAAGTCAGCGATATTTGCACAGAGTTGAACAATTGGATTCCAACAATCGCTAGCTTCTAAATTGGTGGAGATTCCCATCATATTTAGATAATCACAAATTACGAGAACTGCTAGAGTATTGAGTCTCACTCGTGTTGCTGCCTGTAGCGTAGGCTGTTGTAATGCAAGAGAATTAGCAACGCCACGATGTTTAAGAGAAACTGGCAGAGACAAAGAAATATCAGCAATATTATTCATAACTAATGTTTTTAATTTGATCTAAGCAACAATCTGCTTTTCGTAAAACTCTTTTAGCAAAGGAATACATTTACGTTGATAAAAACTGCTAAGGGTGGAAACTGGGAGTGCAAATTCTTGAGCTAATATTTGCCAACTAGTCTCAGGTGGTAAACGCTTGAGGATTAAGATCTGAGCATTCACGTCAGTGCGATCGCGTATGTAAGTGTGTCGTAAAATCTTTGTTCGATCCACTTCCACCCACTTCTGCAATTGCTCTAATAAGTTAGATGATGGAGGCGGTGTAGCTATATGCTCTATGGCTCGATCTATTTCATTTGTGTGGTTATTATTTTCCCATTGTTTAGGGGCATATTTTTGTTTCTGTTGTTGATTTTCGATATACATATCTTGCAAGCGCCTTTTGAGATAAGCATTCATCCACGTAATCACATTACTTTGCTCAGAATCATAAGCAGATTTTGCAGTAATAGCCTCACAAAGATTGCGACAAAAATATAACCATGTCTGCTGTAAAGCATCTTCATAATAGGTCGAACTATCTTGCCAAAGTTTTTGTGATCGATTAATTAAACGTACTAGTACAGTTAATCCCTTTTGTCTTTCAACACTTCCATGTGGATGTTGACAAGTTTCTGTGACAAGTTGTTTTAATTGTTGCTCTGAAGCGATCATTTTGTATATCGATAAGTATAAAGTTTTTGGTAGTCCTAAATAGGAGTACCCACATTTTTATATACAGATAGTTCTTGATCAATAGTTTGACAGCAATCTTCGACAGTTGCACCACTGAGCATTTTCTCGGCAAGCTTAATTAGTACTGTACGTCGATCGCTTAATAAATTACGAGCATTTAATAACGCCCAACGCTCTTGAGTCATCGGATTGGGTAAAAGAGAAATGGCTTGACGTAGGCGTTGCATATCATCAATACCACCTTCAGTTTCACCTTCACACATCAGTTGTTCAGCCGCAATACCTGCCATATAGAGAGTACTGTAGCGATCCAGTAAATTTGCCGATAAATTGGTCGATAAATTGCCAGAACTATTCACATCAGTAGTCTCAATTTCTACACCACCTTCGATACCCGTAAAGTTCTCATCAGCTAAGATCTCACCTAACGATCGCCCAACAATACCTGCGATCGTATATTTGACAACTTTAAATCCCAATACATGGGCGACTAGAAAATGTCCTGCTTCGTGATAGGAAACTCGCTCGCGGTATTTAGGCGATCGCGCCCTTAGCCACGCTTGAGCATAGGCTCCAAATTTCCCTTGCCAAAAGCCAATGTCCAGCCCCCATATGCTGAGTAAAGTAATGGCGATCGCACTAGGAACAATTGGAGACAATCCCGCCATCGTCCCTACCAAAGACATCATCGTAATTGTAAATATGGCGATCGCGAGTAGATCTGTAGCATTAACATTCATGGCAAAGTTCAAAAATAAACCCAATTTTGGGATGTACTGCACAATGAAGTTTGAGAGGTCAGCAAAGCCTCCCTCTGAAGAAAGTTATGGCTTAAGTTTTTATGGTGGCGGCTTTGCCTCCCTCCACAAGAAAATTATGGCTTAAGTTTATGTGGGGCGACTTGCCACCCCACATAAACATTATGGCTTTTTAATAAAGGAACTACTGCGATTGGACTTCTTGTAAAAAGTCGCAAGACTATCATCATCACCTACAAACCGCCAATGCCAAGGCTCATACATTACACCTTGAGGATTGTTGGGCGGGAAAGACATCTCAAAGCCATACTTGGCTGCATTACTTTGTAACCACTGAAAAGCAGCAGTTTTCTCAAAATTTGTTGATAGATTCGCACTGGGAACAGCACCATCACCAATATCTAGTGCATAACCTGTGTGATGTTCGCTATGCCCTGGGGGAGCGCTGACCTTAGCTCGTTGGGCTGGGGTTTGATTCCGTTGTTTGCTGATCTCAAAAAAGAGTTCTTGCTGCTCAGCGATCGTCCGAAAGCCTGAAATCACGACAAAATCAACACCATCAGCCTTGGCATCAGCTTCCATTTTGAGATAACTTTTTGCTGCTGCTTCATGTAGTCGAATTTCATAACCATCTCCTGCCCTACCAATAGTACGTAATTTGTTCGCAGGAGCTTCACTAAAAGCATGATGACCAAATAAGTCTGGCGGACTATCGGTATCTTTAGCAATGACTTCTGGATTTTCGCCATTGACATTGGCTTTAGCAGTTGGAGTTGTGGTTATAAATGGTGCAACGGTGGGACGCACCGACGGTTGCGCTGTTGCTGATACAGTGGGTTGTGAACTTTCAACAGGTGTAGTAATTTCTTTGGGTTGATTGGTAGCGTTAGCGTTCAGGGCGAACCAGATACGGGTGCTGACAATGGGTGACAAAAAAGCTAAGACTGCTAAACCATATGCCCACCAAGGAACTGACTGTAGCGATCGCGAAATTGAGTTAACTTTTTCAGGTTGCTTTTGGGGCGATCGATTAGGATCGCTGACTCTTTGAGCAACGGGGATATCGTTTTGGGTAGGCATAGGTATACAAACGTTTGAAGTTTTAACCAAGGTCAAATATATACTCTCTGTTCCAAAATACCAAAGATATATCTATGTTTGCAGCTATCCGAACCAATAAATTTCCTAAAACTGTTGCTTGGCAACAGTTTTAGGAAATTTATTGGTTCGGGTTTGATTGGACAATTTCGAGAATATTGCCATCAGGATCGCTTAAAAACAAAATTCTTTGTCCCCAAGGCATAACTTCGGGTGGCGAGATGATATCTAATAGCTTACTTTCTTGAATGCTAACTTGCCGATCGCATATTTGCTGATAAACCTGATCGAGATCATCAACGGTCATCGATAGCAAAAATGGATTACCGCTAATCATCTGCTTGCTGCGATCGCCAAATAATTTTGGCAACCAACTGCGATCATAAATGCCAATTTTTAGCCTGCCGCTGTAGCCCTCCACGCCATCAGGTTTAGCAGGTTTGTCAAAGCGAAAACCTAAAATATCACGATAAAAAATCAGCGATCGCGTCACATCTGACACAAATAGGGCTATGTAGTCTATTTCCATAAATTTAAGAGCATAAGTGGCGACGCGAAGCGCCGCCACTTACGACACCATTTAGAATTACTTTCTTTAGTTAAAAACTCTAAGAGATCCCACCAGCCCCCTTTAAAAAGGGGGGCTGGTGGGATCTAGAGAAATTTTCAACGTTAGTTTTTTATTTTAAGAAGGCAACTAATTCTTCTGCTTTTGACCAAGCTGCACCACTTTTGAGAATTTCAGAAGCAAAACGGACACCTTCAGCCCAAGTACTCGCCGCCCCACCAATTCGTAGAGCTAAGCCACTATTGAGGGCAACACAATCGGTTTGAGCTTGACTTCCTTTCCCTTGCAAAACTGCCCGTAAAATCTCGGCATTTTCCTGAACATTTCCACCCTTCAGACTTTCGATTGGAGCAGGAGTTAATCCCAACTCTTGAGGGGCGATCGCTTCTTCCATCACCACCCCATCACACAAAAACGAGATATCTGTCAGATCTCCTAAACCTGCTTCATCCATCCCTTCTCGACTATGGAGAACCACAGCTTGCTGGCGATCAAGTAAACGCAAAGCTTCGGCGACGGTATGGGTTAGTTGCTTATTATAAACTCCTAAAACTTGAGCCGTAGGATGAAGCGGATTGACCAGTGGACCAATCAAGTTAAATACGGTGCGAACTCCTAAACTTTTGCGAATTGCGCCAACCGCTTTCATGGCAGGATGCCAACTCGGAGCAAATAGGAAGGTAATCCCCACCGCAGGTAAAGCTTCGTAAATTTTTTCTGTGGATGTACCAAGATGAATCCCGATCGCTTCCAAAACATCTGCCGAGCCAGAGCGACTCGAAACCGCCCGATTTCCATGCTTCGCTACGGGAATCCCTGCGGCGGCAACTACAAACGCAACGGAAGTAGAAATATTAAACGTCGATGCACCATCACCTCCAGTGCCACAAGTATCTATTAAAGGTTTAGTGCGATCAACAATATGACCAAATTGATCTTTAAACTTTTGCCCTTCACTCTGAGATTGCAGCACATTCGCCATGGCAGCTAATTCAGAAGCCTCAATCCCCTTAAATTGCAGAGCCGTCAAAATTGCCCCCGATAGCTCTGGGGCGATCGCTCCTTCTAGCCAACCCTGCATCAGCGCTGTAGCCTGTTCGCTCATCAGGGTTTGTCTATCCATCAGCTGCTTTAGCAGTTGTGACCAATTCTGTTCCATAATCCCTTCTATATATAGCTATTGCTTAAAAGGATACAACGCTTTAGCGCTTTACGCTTCTTTAGTTTCAAATGCATGAGTTCTTGTGATTAGCTACACCGCCTTATTGTTTCTATCAAATAGAACCATAAAAGTTTGGACAATCAATTTGAGATCGTACCAAATACTCCAATTTTTACGATACTCAATATCATAGTTAACCACTTCCGCAAAGGATCTCACATTAGAGCGACCATTTACTTGCCACACACCAGTAATGCCTGGTTTAACATCTAGACGATTCCATTCTGTATAGCGCTCATCATGATACTCAACTTCCAATTCATAGGAGTTAATCTCATTAAAAGTAGGAGGACGAGTTCCTACTAAGCTCATATCTCCAATTAAGACATTCCAAAATTGTGGAAATTCGTCGAGACTAGTCTTTCTTAAGAATTTACCCACCCTAGTTACACGAGGATCATCAGCATTCTTAAAAAACTTGCCACTTACAGTCGTATCATCTCCATCAACAATAGGCACATTTGAGCTTGCCTCAACCTGATTTTCAACTTTGATTTGAAGTTGCTCAGCATTCTGTACCATTGATCGAAACTTCCAGATTTTGAAAGGCTTGCTCAGTAGTCCACAACGGATTTGTCCAAATAGAACATTACCTTTGCTCTCTAGCATAATTGCGATCGAGATCGGGATAAATAGAACCGCAGTAAAACTTAGACCAATTAAAGAACCAATTATATCGATTATTCTTTTAATTGGGTTGCGTACTGAAGGATGTACAGGCACACTAGGATCAATGTCAATGAAAGGGAAAAGAAATTTGAGAATGGGATAGAAAATTCTGAGTACAGGAATCTTTTTGAGCAGTCGTTGAGTCCGAAACAACAACAAACCAAACATCGTAATATTTCTGACTTTGGTTCTTTGGATGGAATTAGAAAGTCTAAAAGTATTGCTAGTTGGTTCAGTTATAAATAAATTACTAATAGAAGATATTCCAATCAAAGCACTAACAGCATCACTCACACTCCACAACGCTAATTGAGTCTTATTTGCCGTAGCCATTCGCAGGCAATTGGTTAAAGCGCCTAGCCCTGCACTATCCATAACCGTGGTGTGACTCATATCGATCACAATCTTTTTATAGGATTCATCGATATTACAAATAGATTGAAAATCAAGCAAAAATTCTCTAGCAGTAGAAAATACTAGCCTTTCAGGACTAAATATAAATGCGACTTCATCAAAAGTAACTATTGAAGCTTGTTTATAATCTCTATTTTGCTTGGTTTTATCACTAAGATTATCACTAACAGGAATATAGACAGCTTCAGGATACAGATTCGCGATCGCCTTACTTCTAACCACAATTAGGTCAAGCACTCTTAATTTCATGAGTACCCATGCTGGTAAGCCTATTTTTTGAAAGCGCGTTTTCGATTCGATAAAAACAACTTTACTACCACAAAAAAACTTAGCAATTAATAAATATGGGAGAGAAAACCCTGAACCTGTAGAAACAACTAGATCTGGCTTATATCGAGGTACGGCTCTAAAAGCTAAGAATAAATTACGAATAATATTTAGTAAGTTATCTTTGACAGGAACATATCCCCAATAGCGATGACTATCTTGTATTTCACGCTCAGTAATACTAGTCCGCACTGATATCCATAGACGATCATTATAGTTTTCCCAGAAACTTTGGAGGCTTTGCATATATCGAAAGTATCCTCCCGCAGCACAAACCAGCATCAACTTTTTTTGAGATTTATATCGATCTTTTAAATATTCACATAATTGAGCCTCGGATACTTTAGAGCTTACCGAGGATGTCTGTCGTAATTTAATAAATTTGACTAGATCTCCTGGGGATCTGGCGATCGGAATACCTCGACGTTCAAAGTCATCAGCAACTTCCATTTGGTGATTGTCAATAAATTCTCTAAACCTATGTAAACGAGGTACAAGTACATAAGGCGTATCTTTATCTTCTAAAAGTTGAGCAATATCTTCATCACAATGACTAATAATTAAATTAGCTCTTTCCACAAAGTTCAAAAATTCTTGCTCAGACAAATTTCGATAAGCTTTAGACCCGTCGGGCAAATGCGTTGAAGCCCCGTATTGTACTAATACATCTTCGTTAATTAGTTGGTACTTAATCAACAATTCTATCCAATGCATTAAAGCGTTAAATTGATATTGTTCTGTCCCAACTGTGATTAAAAGCATGTCTCAAGCCTTACTACATCAAAACTAAACAATTTTTAGCGTTTCTAGTATTCTATACCTAGAGAATTATAGTAACGCTAAAGTTGACTAGCTGAGTCTATCAAACATTACAATAATAAATAAAATAATTATCAAAGCCTCAAGTTTATGAAAAAAGCTATTTGGAATGGTGTTGTTCTTGCAGAAAGCGATCGCTGCGAAGTGGTGGAGGGCAATCAATATTTCCCTGCGGATTCGCTGAATATGGAGTATTTTAAACCGAGCAATACCCATACAACTTGTGGTTGGAAAGGGGTGGCAAGTTATTACAGTGTCGAAGTTAATGGCGAAACCAACAAGGATGCGGCATGGTACTACCCTGAGCCAAAGGATGCGGCTAAGCAAATCAAAGGCTATGTAGCTTTTTGGCGAGGCGTAAAAGTCCAGTCTTAAAAGAAAGACACCCACGCTCGGCGCAGGTGTCTTTCTTTTTTATGAGTTAACAACTTTAATATGAGCTTGGCGGGAAATAGGTGAGTTCACTCGATATATGGCGCTACGAGGTAAGACCCGCAAAACTTCCTCGGTTGTGGTTATACCAGCGTTTAATTTGTCGATCGCTGCAAGTCGGAATGAATTAAAGTCAATTTCATTAAGATAACGATTCATTTGGGTAATTGTCCCTTCATAAATCATTTGCCGAAAAGCATCATCAATATCGATCAATTCAACAACAGCTTCTCGCCCAATATAACCAGTAAAAAAACATTTTTCACAACCTTTACCTTTGCGCCAATGACTGGGATCAATATCATCACGATCCAGTCTTAGGGCTTGCAGTTCTGACAAGGTAGGATGATGGGGCGCGGAGCAATGTGGACAGTTTTTGCGAATTAGACGCTGAGCGACCACACCCAATAAAGCATCACTAATCAATCCTGGATCGGGACCAAGATCCTTGAGGCGGGGGATGGCACTAGCCGCATCGTTCGTATGCATGGTGGAGAGAACTAAATGCCCTGTGAGCGCAGCCCGCACGACAGTTTCCGCAGTTTCAGGATCACGAACTTCACCCACCATCACAATGTCGGGATCTTGGCGTAAAATCGCCCGTAATCCCGCCGCAAAGGTCATGCCTGCGGGTTCACAAACTTGAGTTTGGGTGATATTTGGCAAGATGTATTCAACGGGATCTTCAACGGTAATTACGTTGACATGTTCTTGGGCGATCGCCTGCAAGCTGGTGTAAAGAGTACTGGTTTTACCTGAACCCGTGGGCCCAGTCATGATGATCAGTCCTTGAGGTTGTCGTAGCCAACTGTCATAAATTTTGAGGGTGCGATCGCTAAATCCTAAACAGTCCAAATGATTAGAAAAAGGGTTATCGCGAGGCAATAATCGAATTACCGCTTTTTCACCACAAACACAGGGCAAGGTACTCACCCGCATATCGAGATTAAGGTGCAGGCTTTCATCACTGGTATATTCTTTGCCAATGCGTCCGTCTTGAGGGCGGCGACTATCGGCGATATCCATATCCGACATTACCTTGAGGGCGACAATCATTTTGCGGCTGATTTCAAGGGGCAGGGTTTTGATGTCGCGCAAAATGCCATCAATGCGAAAGCGAACTCGTAAACCTGTGGGCGTTGGCTCTAGGTGGATGTCACTAGCACGATGCTGCAAAGCGATCGAGATCAGGGCATTAATGCGACGAGTTTGATCGACGGCTTGCGCTAGATAGAGATCAGTCACTTCGCCAATATCCACCTGCTCAGTTTCTCCTGTGAGGGGATTGATCGCCTGTGCTGAATGGATCTGATTAGGATTAGGAATATTTTGGCGACGGAACCATTTGCGATAGCTATCAGTAGTAATCCTGATTACTTTGATCTCGGTCAAGGTGCGATCGCTAATCAGCTTGATCTGGTCATCATTGAGAGTTTGCGGACTACCAATATAAAAACAATTTCGCCACAGTAGTAATGGAATTACGGGCTGCAAGATACTACGGTCTTCAAATTCGCGAAAAAACCGATGTGTTAGATCTTGGTCAAGCCAAGCCAAATGAACATTACCTTCAATATCTACTAAAAATCGTAATGCTTCTTCGCAGGTTGCAATGTTGCCAAGACGCAGTCTTTTCCAGACTGATTCCCCTACTGACTGCCCAGATGTTTGACTCATATTTTGTAAGCTCTGTATTAGAACTTTTTCCTATCTTAATAACAATCACAAAATGGCACTGCCATTTTGTGATCTTCAAACCCTGATACCAATTCACGAAAGTGCGGCTACACTTTCGTGAATTAAAAACCAAACCCAGTAGTACCAAAACACAAAATGGCTTAGCCATTTTGTGTTTTGGTACTACTGGGTTGATTTTTTAATTCATTTGATCGTATTTTTTGTTGAACATTTTTTTTGCTTGATCATAAATCTCGATAGTGATTGGTGAGAAACTATTATCCTGAGCATATTTCTCAATCTTTTTACGAGCAAAAGGACGCACAAAAAAAGGAATATCTTTAAGCTTAGCTTCAGCTTCAGCAGTCCATACAATCTTTTCACTCATTGATTTTTAGGTTTGATTTGTATCTATTGTTTTACTTAGCGGTTTACAAATTTTAACCTAGCAATAGCCCAAAAAGAGACGCTAAGCAAAGCGTAGCATCTCTTTTGAAACTACTTTTTATACCAATTCCCAAAAGTGTTGCCACACTTTTGAGAATTAAAAACCAAACCCAGTAAGGGTTTTAAAAACACAAAATGGCTTAGCCATTTTGTGTTTTGGTATTAACTGCATCGTGGGGCGATAAAATCTTCTCGAAGCCAACCTCTAGTAGCACTTGGCTCATATTCTACATAGTACCAAGTATATCCTTCACTATCTTCACGGCTGATCCTATTGCCAGAAGCATTATTCAACATGTTTACATATTGACCTACTAGCAAATATGAAGGACTGCTATACTCAGTTCCAGCACCATCCCTTAGGTTAACCCGCGTTCCTCTTTCTCTTCCAACAATCCGAACATTACAATCACTCAGATATTGTGCATTGGCACTAGGAGTGAAGAAGGTAAATAGTGTTAGAACTGGCGCGATCGCGGTTATGACAATATTTTGAATTTTCATAAAAAACAAATCGGTTGATCTGAAGCAACATATGTCAATCTTACCCAGTTCCATCCTGTGACTTGCTATTTTTCAATGTAAGTTTTGCTTCCAAAAGATAAGTGGCGGCGCAAAGCGCCGCCACTTATCTTTTGGATTTTATAGCGCTTGCCAAGTTATTAAGATTGATAACACTTCATCGCACCAATCGAGCCAGCCTTTTTCAAAATTAATCCCTCGACGTAAAGTTAAATAGGCAAAGCGAGATTCAATATTACATTTTTCAGGATGATTAAAAAAGTTACGCTCGATCGCTTGATAAATTTCCAGTTGTTGTTGATGCAGTTGGCGATGATCTTTGATTTTTTGGGCGATCACCTCTTCAGGAATTAAATACCCAGCATAGATTTTAAGCAAAAACTCATCTTTGACAGATGCAACATCGCTAGATTGCAGTAGCCATATTTTTAGATGCGACAAACCTAGATCTGTAACAGAAAATATCTTTTTGTCTGGTTTTCCCTCTTGGGCGATCGCTTCGGCAGAGATAAGACTTTGCTGCTCTAGTTTGGTTAGCTCTCGATAAATCTGTTGGTGTGTGGCTTGCCAGAAAAATCCCACCGATCCATCAAATTGTTTGGCGAGGTCATAACCACTTTTCGGTTCCTGAACCAGTGAAACCAAGAGAGCGTAAGCAAGGGACATATTTTTGGAAATTGACAATAATTGGGGTTGACATATGCACTTAGTTGAGTATACATTATTCAGCATATTCAACTAAGTGCATATTAGCTTAATTGAATACTAATATCTCGCTACCTTGTTGCAGGAGACTAAAATCATGGACGCTTCTCAGGACGGACTTCACGTTATTTTTGGTACAGGTGCATTGGGCATGGCGATCTCCCATCAACTGATCGCAAAGGGTAAAAAAGTGCGAATGGTCAATCGCCATAATCAAGTGCATTTGCCTCAAGGAATAGTGCTAGAGATCGGTGATGCAACTAATTCCAGCTTTACGCAGAGAGTTTGCCAAGGTGCAGAGGTGATTTATCACTGTGCGGGGCCAAAGTATAACTTCAAAGCTTGGGTTCAGGAATTTCCACCATTGCAGCAAGGCATTCTCGCTGGGGCGATCGCTAGCGGCGCAAAGTTGATCTATGGCGATAGTCTCTATGGCTACGGCAAGGTTAAAGAACCAATGCACGAAGATCTTCCCTATGCAGCGCATACCAACAAGGGTAAAATGCGGGCGGCACTTGCGGAAACCTTGATGTCAGCTCATCGAGAAGGCAAAGCCAAAGTAGCGATCGCCCGATCCTCTGATTTTTATGGTGAGGGCGTTCTCAATTCTGTATTTGGCGATCGCGTGTTTATTCCTGCGCTTCAAGGTAAAACAGCGGAAGCGATCGGAAACTTGGATTTGCCACATACCTATACCTATATTCGAGATTTTGCTAGAGCGATGATCATTTTGGGAGAGCGTGACGAGGCGATCGGGCAAGTCTGGCATGTTCCCAACGCACCCACGATCTCCACAAGAGAAATGTTAAATATTCTCTTTGAGGAATTGGAATTGCCAGCAAAAATGAATGGCATGGGCAAATTGATGATGCGAATCGGTGCTGTATTTATTCCTGAAGCTGCTGAATCAATCGAGATGATGTATCAGTTTGAGAATCCCTTTGTTGTTGATAGTTCTAAGTTTGTCAGTGCCTTTGGTAATATTGCCACACCGCATCGTGAAGCAATTCGCCATACAATTGTGTGGTATCGCCAACATCTTTTGGCGCAAGACAGTTTAAAACAGGGTTTTAGAATGTATGAACAACCAAATCTCACAACTAATTAACAAACATAATTTAGGTATGTTTGCTGATCGCATCGAATCAGCAATCAAGCCTGCTATTCATGTTTCCAAAGTGGATTTCCAAGGAGGCGTAATCGGTATTTCTCGCATTGGTGGGTTACCTGATGTGCCAGCAGATTTTCAATGGGTGTTATGGCAAGAACGTCCGCTTAGCTTTTTAGCTCAGATCAACTGTGCGGACTTACAGGGATTTGGTTCTGCAAAGGATATCCCGAATTCTGGAATGCTTTACTTCTTTTACGATGCTATCGAGCAACCTTGGGGTTTTGATCCAAGCGATCGGGGAAGTTCTGCAATTATTTACCATCCTTCCACTGACAATCTAATTCCGTCTTCATTGCCAGAAGGTGCAGACATCGACAATGGCTGGCTATTTTCTCCTTATGCTCTGCAATTTCGTGAAGTATTATCTCTACCTAGCTATGATTCTTTAGCATTTGAGCAAATGGCGATTCCTCAAAATAGTGTAGATAATTATCTCAACCTAATTGAAGATGTTGGCAAAGTGATGTCAGGAGATGCACCAATGCATCAGTTTTTTGGACATTCGGCGAATATTCAAGGAGATATGCAACTAGAATGCCAACTTACTTCCCAAGGGCTTAACTATGGTGATGCAAGTGGAAACAACGATCTGATTGCTAAAGACTTGGAGGCTAGTGCTTCTGATTGGGTACTTCTACTTCAGTTAGATTCTGATGACGATGTAGAGATGATGTGGGGAGATATGGGAAGACTTTATTTCTGGATTCGAGAATCATCACTTCCATCAAAACGATTTGACGAAGTATGGACTATTCTCCAATGCTATTGATAAACTAAACCCAATTGATGAACCCAGCACTATGACTATCATCGATCCTAATCAATTACCTAGCCGTATAGGTTCTAACTATCCCGATCGCTTCAAACCAGTAGTTGCTGGACGTGAAAAAAAGCGTTTAGGTGAGGCAACAGGACTAAAAAACTTTGGCGTAAATTTAACCACCCTGCCACCAAAATCTCGATCTGCTCTGCGCCACTGGCACACCAAGCAAGATGAGTTTATCTATGTATTATCAGGAGAGCTAACCCTGATTACCGATGCAGGAGAATCAATTTTACAAGCGGGACAAGCGGCGGGATTTCCTGCGGGTGAGGCTAATGGGCATTGTCTCTATAACCATAGTGACGAAGTTGCTACTTATCTAGAAATAGGCGATCGCACTCCTGATGATTCCGCAACCTATCCCGATGATGATCTGATTGCGATCGCTATAGAGCAAGGCTGGCAATTTACCCATAAGAATGGAATTCCTTATCTCTCTTAATCACTGATGTTACGTGGAACGCACATGATGAATCTCTTGCTGGTAGCGAAGCAGGGCAACCACGGGGGGATTGCCCCTACTCCAAAATTTAAAGATTCTCGTAGGGGCTGTGCCCCCGTGCCAGCCCCAAACCTATGCCATTATAGGAATTCCTTCCACGTAACATCAATTAATCAATAGAAATTTATTTATTGGAAAATATCATGACTACAACTATTCAAAAAACAGCATCTTGGGCAAAGGCGATCGCGAAACCAGCTTCAGAATTCCCCCTTACCCAACTCTCGACTATTTCTGGCAAGATTCCTGAATCAGTCAAAGGTTCTCTTTATCGTAATGGACCTGCACGATTGGAACGTGGTGGATTAAAAGTGGGACATTGGTTTGATGGTGATGGCGCAATTCTTGCTGTACATTTTGCAGAAGGGCAAGCTCGTGCTACCTATCGTTATGTGCAAACTGAAGGATATTTAGAAGAAGAACGCGCCAATAAATTAATTTATGGCAATTATGGCATGGTTGCCACTGGCCCATGGCTACAGCGTTTCGGTAAGTCATCTAAGAATGTGGCGAATACTTCCGTTTTAGCATTACCCGACAAGCTGCTTGCCCTTTGGGAAGGAGGCTTACCCCATGCTTTAGATTTGGAAACTCTCGAAACCTATGGTTTAGAAGATCTAGAAGGATTGGAAAATCGGTTGCCCTATTCGGCTCATCCGAAGCGTGATCCTCTGACAGGCGAGATTTTCAATTTTGGACTTTCCTATGGCAAGAATGCCACACTGCATATTTATCGTAGCGATCGCACAGGTAAGCTGATTAAAAAGAATCAGGCTACTTTGCAAGGGCTACCAATGATTCACGACTTTGTGCTGGCTGGAGATTACCTGATCTTTTGCGTACCACCTTTGCGGATGAATCCATTTCCTGTGCTACTCAATTTGCAAAGCTACAGTGAGTCATTGCAATGGAAGCCCCAAGAAGGTACGGAAATTCTCGTGTTTAACCGCCATAATCTCGAACTGGTCAGTCGCAACGTTGCTGAGCCTTGGTTTCAATGGCATTTTGGTAATGGCTATAGCGATCGCGATGGCAATGTAGTCTTTGATTTAATCCGCTATCCTGATTTCACTACCAATCAGTTTCTCAAGGAAGTTGCTTCAGGACAAACTAAAACTAAAGCCAAAGGTACTCTCTGGCAAATGCAACTCGATCCGAAAACAGGTGAATTTCTCGAAGCTTCGCAATTGGTAGATCGTGGTGCTGAGTTTCCTAGTGTGGCTCCTGCTGAAGTTGGAAAAAACTCTCGCTACACCTATCTTTCTATCCATCGCTCTGATGCGGTAATTAATCAAGAACTATTTGGGGCGATCGCTAGTTACGATTACCAAACCCATACGCTCATCGAATCTGATCTGGGTGCAAATTGCTATCCGATGGAGCCATTATTTGCCCCTGATTCCACCAATCCCGATCGCGGTTATGTGATTACAGTCGTGTTTGATGGCGATCGCCAATGTTCAGAAGTATGGATATTTGACAGCGATCGCCTAGATTGTGAACCGATTTGTCGTTTAGCTCTGCCCAGTATTGTGCCAATGGGCTTTCATGGTACTTGGCGAGCATAGCAAAAAAATGAGGTGCTTTGCACCTCATTTTTTTGCTTAGTGGTTTACTCACGGCGTTGCCAATTTTGACGATAGATCAGCTCTAACTGATTGCCAAACTTCATAAATAGCTTGCTTTGCTGATCTTGAAGTGCCAAAAATAAACGGTGAAATGCTGAAGCAAAAATGGCAATAACTAGCCCTGTCGCAGTTGTAATTAACGCTTCAGCAATACCCTCAGTTAGTGATCCCGACTTCGCATTAGCCGCAACATCACCAATTTTGAGAGAACCAAAGGAACCAATCAGCCCTGTCACAGTTCCTAACAGTCCCAACAAAGGCGCGAGTGTAATCACCGCTTCCAGTAATTTCTCACCCTTGAGCATTCCTGCTAGTTCTTCATCAGCCGTACTTTCAAGCGCAAGGCGAAAAAGATCAGGTTCGGGATCTTCCAATGCTAGAGGAGCATATAAAAACCTTGCCACAGGGACTTTTAAGGAATGCCCAGCCGCCACTGCCGCGAGTTTTAAATCTTGACGAGCGATCGCCAAAATATTCTCGGCAGTTTTTTGTTCTTGCTTAATGATACCGAACCAAAAAAAGAGACGCTCCATGATCCCAGCCAACGCAAACACAGATAGGGCGATGAGGGGGTACATGACTGGACCACCCGCCTTGATCAACTCAATCACTGGGATTCGACTCCTTTTCTTCACGTTCACGGCTGAGTTGGTTGATGAGGGACAGCACCTTCACACCACGCTCAAAGGAGCGATCTTCATGGAAGACGACTTCAGGCACACGGCGCAAGGCTAGTCTTTGACCAACTTCACGTTTGATAAACCCCGTAGCTGAGGCTAAGGCTTCCATAGTTTGCTGTCTTGCTTCTTCAGTACCGTAAATACTGACAAAAATTTTCACATGTTGGAGGTCGCCTGATAGTTCGGCATCGGTGACACTGACCATGCCCATACCTACGCGATCGTCTTTAATATCTTTGAGCAACATATTGCTGACTTCTCGCTTAATTAATTCAGCAACACGCGCAACTCGTCTTGTAGTAGCCATAGATTTGTACTTATATCAGTAAACTTTTAAACTTTAATTTTTGAATTTGTTGATAACAGTCCATCTACGATGGACTGTTATCATAGGCTGTCGTAATGCCGACAATCTTGGCAGGGACCACTAGGATTGATCGCACAGCGAATATATGGCGATCGCGCATTGTATTTGCAGCTAACCTTGCCAATCACATAACCAAACCCATCAATGCAGGTCATATCGGCGGGTGGCAGGGCTTTTAGGCTTAGGGTTACAGGAGTTGCATTAACCGTTGTATTTACAGCCGAATTTATTTGCCGATAGTGAGCTTGGGTACGATGAAGTATCCATAGAGACAAGATTGGTGGTGCTACACCCACTAATAAGATGATGACGATATCTAACATATTGCTGAACATGGTGATATTTCAACATGTGGCGAAGTTGCGGCTCGAATCGAATCTGGGTGAGAAGATCTTCTAAGCGATGTCTAGCCCTAGCATAGCTCTTAATACTAGTGATACACCAATAAATCCACTAACGATCGCGGTAATCATGGCGATCGCAGTTAGAGGTTGTTTGAGTAATGGAATAATTGGGGCGATCACCACAGATAGAACGCCGCCAATGATAAGAGCTAAGAATTTGGGATAGCGGAGCAGATTTTGGATAAAGTTTTTCATTGTTTAACTAGTTTAATACGTTATCGTAAGAGGCTATTAGAGCCTTACTTAACTATAGATTTTTGCTTTTTAGGAAAGAACCCATTTTTTTGTGGCGCGGCAAAGCAGCAACAAGAAATAGGTTTTACTCCCTTATACCAATTCACAAAAGTGCAACGACACTTTTGTAAATTAAAAACTAAACCCAGTAAGGATTTTACAAACGCAAAATGGCTACACCATTTTATGTTTTGGGATTACCTGTGGATAAGGCAAGGTTGAGACTTGATGATCAGTCTTGTGAGTAGTATTTTCTGACAAATATTTTGTCAAAACCTCGGGATGATAATCCCAGTTTAATAGACCAGATAGCCCCATAAACAAACCAAAGGCAGCAGGAACCATAGCCGCACCATAAAGCCAACCTTTTTGTGTGAGGGATGTCATCGCCAGTAGCGCGATCGCTAGGGCAAAGGCGGCTTCTGACAAGTCAAATTGGTCATCATGGATATTCAGTTGATCATAGAGTTTTTCAGCATCTAAGGCTTGTTGCTGCAATTTATCTTTTTCCGTATCTTGCTTAGAAGCGATCGCTTCGTACTTAGCAATTTCTTTGTTATATTCAGCCCGAATATTGGACTGTGGCACTGCTACAGCCTGTAACCTTAATTGGGCAACCGTCGATTTGGCAATTTCCGCACGCACATTTCGAGCTTGATAAAAAGCCCATGTATCAATGCGATCGGCTTGGGCTTTTTGCATTGCTTGCACTACATTGCCACTTTTAACTTGACATAGCCCCATAAAAGTGACAAATAAAACTACCGTAATGGCAACGTAATTATTCAGTTGACTCTTTTTCGGTTTCTCTTCTTTGTGGGGATCTTGAGATTTTTTGCCATCTTCTGACGCTTCATGATCATCATCATTATCTTCTATAACCTCAGAAATATCAGATATTTCCATGATTTTTTGTACTATGCTCCTGAATAAATATTTGTTAAATTTAGAGAAGTTATATTGGGCGAAGCAAAATTTCGCCTAATCCTAGCCTTTAAAATATTGCCAGCTTTAGCAGCTAAATTATATGACAAGGTGATGGGTGATCCAGTTTTGGAAAATTTATGATGCAGAAATTTACGTTACAAGCAAAATCTATGCAAAAAAAATCTCTTCGCGATCGCGCAATTTCGCCACGCTATCAAAAATCGGTTTCTAATTTTACGGCGAAGCCTCTATCAATCCTATGTGTGTTTGGGATGACATTGGCTTTGTCGGAACTTGGCATAAATCCTGCCTATGCCTTGAAGAAAGCCGTTACCGAAGAAACTGCTATAAACATTGCTCAACCTGTCGTAAATACAAATTCTGCACCAACTTCCGCACAAACTTCTCAGTCAACAGATGCTCTTTTACAAAAAGCTGAGCATCTATTTGATCAGGGAAGGTATCAGGATGCTTTGGCACAATATCAACAGGCTTTGAATATTTATCGTCAACAAGGCGATCGCTTAGGGGAGGCAATTACCCTAACGTGGATCGGGGCAGTGCAGATCGGCTTAAGACAAGAAAAACAAGCACTCAACACTTTACTCGAAGCAAACTTAATTTTACAAAGGGGCTTGCAAAACTCGACTAACTCAGACAAGCAACTCTATCGCAAAGCTGAAGGGGAAAATCAGTATCAATTTGGCAGAGCCTATCTCAATCTGGAGGAATACGCTAATGGGTTAAAGATACTGGAAAATTCCCTAGCAATTCGGAAAGAAGTAGGCGATCGCTATCGTGAGGGCAAAACCCTTACGGGAATTGCTATTTATCACGTTAAAAAATTTGATTTTCCCAAAGCCTTAGAATATTTGGATCAAGCTCTCAAGATCAATCAGGCTGAGAAAAATCAAGCTGCCGAAGCTCAAAACCTCTTCTTTTTAGCTTCCGTCTATGGAATTCTCGGACAGAAAGATAAAGCATTAGCATTCACACAACAAAGTGCGATCGCCTATCAGTCTCTCGGTAACCTCTTAGGACAAGCCAATGTCCTAAATCTAGAGGCAAATATTTTAAGCTTATCGTTGGAATATACAAAGGTTGTGCAGTTAAACCTCAAAGCTCTTGAGCTAGCGCGACAAGCTGGCGATCGTGACCTCGAAGCGGAGCAGTTAAATGCCGTTGCGGTATCCTATCGCAATCTTAATGAATATCCCAAAGCGATTGAGTTCTTATTGCAAGCTGAAAAGGTTTATCAAGCTTTAGGCGATCGCGCGGGTGAAGCACGCAATTTGAAAAATATTGCGGAAATTCGTCTTGCTCAAGGGCAGAACCGTGAGGCTCTGGCTCTCTACAGTCAAGCAAAGACAATTTATCAGGATTTGACTAATGTTCCCAATCCTAAACCTAGCGATCGGCAAACTTTAGCGAGTATTCTCGTTGATGAAGGTAGCCTCTATACCGTACTTAGCCAATATCCTAAGGCGATAAGTACATTGCAAGAAGCGCGATCGCTTTATCAATCCGTAGGCGATAAGTTTGGCGAAGGCGTAGCGGCGATGTATTTGGCAGGAGTCTATCTGCAATTGGGTGAGACGGCAAAAGTTGCGGAAGTTTTGAAATTACTTCCCTCCTTAACGAAAACCTCGCCACAACTACAACAGATGGGACAGATTTTGCTTACCATGTTTAGCAACAATTCTGACTCATCCAATCCTCAAAGCCAATTAAACTCAGCGCTGAGTTTACTAGAATTTTTTAAACAATCAGGTAATCGCGCCACAGAAGCAGGTATGCTTTCGCAGATTGGCGCTTTGTATTTTGAGTTAAAACAACCAGACAAAGCGATCGCCGCGCACCAACAAGCTTTAGAGATCTATCGGGCAATCGGTGATCTCTCAGGTGTAGGGAATTCATTTTACAATCTTGGCTTAGTCTATGCCTTGTCGAATCAAAGTGATCGAGCCTTTACAGCCTTCCAAACTGCGATCCAATTTTTTCGTGCGATCGGCAATCGCAATCAGGAAAGCAAACTAATCGCTAATTTGGGCTTATTAGTTCAACGTCAATATCCTGAACTGGCGATCGCCTTTTACAAACAATCCGTGAATGTCACTGAATCGATCCGTAAAGAATTGCGGGTACTTGATATTGCACAACAAAAGTCCTATCAGCAAACGGTTGCCGCCAACTATCGAACTTTAGCAGATTTACTATTACAAAAAGGGCGCGTAATGGAGGCATTACAAGTTCTTGATTTGCTCAAGGTACAAGAGCTACAAGACTATTTACAAAATGTCAAAGGGAATGAGCGCACTGCTCAAGGAATTTATATTTTCCCTGAAGAAGATTTGCAAACTAAAGCGATCGCCAGTCAGCCCCTAAAATCCTTGCAAACTCTGATAGATGGCAATCAAAAAATTGCCCAGCAGTTAAGCAAAATCCCTCAATCAGAACTCAATCAGGTTCCCGAATACCTGCAAAAACTGCCTCAAGGTCACGCACTGCTATATCCTCTGATTTTAGGCGATCGCTTAGAACTGATCTTATTTATTCCTAATAAAACACCGATTCATCGATCTGTGGCGATTAAAGAAGTAGATATCACTCAATTAGTTGTAGATTTTAAGATAGGGCTACGTGATCCTGACTCGCTAGACGTAATCGAACCTGCAACCAAGCTCTACAATCTTCTCATCAAGCCCATCGAAGCCGATCTAACTAATACAAATACTATTCTCTATTCCCCTGATGGACTACTACGCTATGTCCCGATCTCGGCTCTCTATGATGGCAAACAATGGCTAGTTGAGAAGTATCGAGTCAATAATTTGATTTCCTATAGTCTGAGTGACTTCACTCCCAAACCCGCAAAGCCACTTCGTATTTTTGCGGGAGCATTTGGCGGCGCACAAAATACGACCAAGTTTGGACAGATTGGACTGCCTGCTACAGTGACTGAAGTTCAATCTATTTCTGAGGCTCTGCCCAATACAACCAAGCTAGTAGCCAATGATTTCAGTCGTAAAGCAACTGAATCACAGATGCAAAATAAAAATATTGTCCATTTGGCAACCCATGCCGAGTTTAACTCTGGTAAGCCTGAAGATTCATTCCTAATTTTTGGCAATGGCGATAAGGTTCTGCTCAGTGAAATGAAGGATTTGCCAATGTCCAATGTCGATTTGATCGTTCTCAGTGCTTGCCAAACAGGTGTTGGAAAGTTAGGCAATGGCATCGAGGTCTTGGGCTTTGGCTATCAGGTGCAAAGGGCTGGTGCAAAGGCGGCGATCGCTTCTCTTTGGCAAGTTAGCGATGAGGGTACGCAAGCTTTAATGCAGGCGTTTTACAATGATGTGAAAAAAGGCGATCGCTCTAAGGCTGAGTCTTTACGTCAAGCGCAAATTGCCACAATTCGCTCTAAAGATTTCTCACATCCTTACTACTGGTCAGCTTTTATTTTAATCAGCAATGGTTTATAGAGACACTTCTTTTCTGGTAAAATTCAGATGTGGCGGTATAAGTAAGTAAATATGGTTGATATTAATACGGTTGAACTTTCTTTCAAGCTCATACCTAAATATAATGACAAACTTGCAAAAACAGTCCCTTCAAATACAAAGACAAATTATTTAGTTGGTTCAGTTGTTGCGATTGGGATTGGTCTATTTACTTTGTTAGCTACTTCTCAAAGTATGCTCAAGATCCTTGGTGGGGGCTTAGCAGTTGGTGGTGTAGGTATACATATTACAGCGTAAAACAGATGATTCTAGTGAAGCACAAGAGGAAAGAAAAAAGTTCAATATTGCTGAAAGTATCCGCTAGGCAAAAACAAATGTTACAAATGAACGGGTTCGGCTAACTAATGCTGCCCATAGTTGGCATTCATTCAGTTTTGACACTGCAAATGCAATTGGCGATCGCATTACATTTAATTCCTATACCGTCAAAGTAGCTGATAGACCAGACAGTATAAATATCGGATTGAGAACAGATAAAATCCTTTATCGCACTGAGTCCTATGCGAAGTTTTACACGACTAAACGAGGTAATTTAAAATCACGTCAGCGATCGCGCAAGGTTGCAGATCGAGTAAAATTTACCGTGGCTTTCCCCACTCGTAAACGTGCGATAAAGGGGGTAATACCTTTTGATAGTTACAATCAGATGGTGTCTCTATACAACTGGAGTTTAGACTAAAAAAGGTAAGAAAGGCAGAGTAAAAGAGATACAAACTGCCTAAAGTAGATAAAAAAGAAAGACATATCTACAGCCATGATTATTGACAAACTACAGGAATTTCGTCAACAGGTATATGGATTTTT
>NZ_NDHW01000035.1 GCF_002251945.1 Pseudanabaena sp. SR411 | reverse complement strand
AGGTACAGTTATGCATTGTCCACATGGTCAGAAACTCAGTCGCTTTTGTGCCTTGGCAACAACGCAAGCAGGTTTGTGCCGACCTCAAGGCTATTTATGCTGCGGCAACGGAATCGGAGTTTAACCTTGAACTCTTTGCGGAGAAGTGGGACAAGCAATATCCATCAATCTCCAAGTCTTGGCGCAATCATTGGGCGAATATTATCCCCTTCTTTGCTTTCCCTCCTGAGATTCGCAGGGCGATTTACACCACCAATGCCATTGAGTCAATGAATAGCAGTTTGCGGAAGGTGATTAAATCTCAACAGATTTTTCCGACCGATGAGGCTGCTTTTAAGCTGGTCTATTTGGCGATGCGGCATATCTCGAAGAAGTGGACAAGGCTCCATTCGTGATTGGAAACCTGCACTTAATCGATTTGCCATCCTCTTTGAGGATCGTCTCCACTTCTAGCTCCTAGACTTTACACAATCTACTTGACAGTCTCCTTGTTTAAGTCAGGAGAATAGGGTGGTAAAAATAGCACCTCACATCCAGTCTGACGGACTAATTGCCTAATCCTTTCCTGTGGATGAAAACYAGCATTATCGATGACTAATATTTGCYYTGGCAATAGTTCTGGGACAAGAAACTCTTCTACCCATTTACATACCAAGTTAGCATTACAGAAGCCGTCGAATAGCATTGGTGCAACAATTTCACCGTCTCGCCAACCACTAATCATGCTCAAACTCTCAGTGCGATGTCCTAACTTTGTGGCATGAAATCTCTCTAATTTGTGGCAATATCCATAGGGATAATCAATCGTATTATCGATACCTGCTTCATCAACATATACGAATCTTTCTTTAGCACGGGTGCGTATTAGTTGCTGAAACTCTTGTCACTGTTGTTCGTTTTTTTCCTGATAGGTGTAAGTTTTTTTTTACGGGTGAAGTTAATTTTACGTAGTGCTTCCCTTATCAGCACTGGACTAACTGGTTTGACCCATTTCTCAGTCATTTCTTTCTGCGTCAAATGTCCATTGGCTTCAGCAAATGCTTGGAATGCTGCTAGGTCTGTGATTTTCGGTTTAGGACCTCGTCGATACTCTTCTAGTACTAGACTTCCTTTCTCTTCTCTCCGTTTTAGCCACTGATCTAACATATTTCTGCTGATGTTCAAGGTTCGGCAGACGTGACTCTTTTTTCCTCCTCTATCAATAGCTGATACTGCTTTCTCTCGTAAATCTGTGCTGTAAGCTGCTGTCATTTTCGGTTCTTTTTCTTTCTCTCCTGTCTT
>NZ_NDHW01000034.1 GCF_002251945.1 Pseudanabaena sp. SR411 | reverse complement strand
TGCTTCTGCCAATCTTTGAGATCTAACGGCTTGTTCAGAAGCGCTTCGTTTTGGTTCATTTTTTTACTGTCTTTTTATTTCATATTTTACCATGCCTTACAGCGGGAAGGGAGTAATTACCCCAACTAAAATTATATCTAGCAAGTTAAATAGAACCTTTTGTAATGTGGTCAAACCTATACTAATAGCGCTGAGAGCTTGTTCGCGAAGTTGTCCCTCAAAGGTACTTAAATCAACTTTAATATTTTGATTTTCCATGAAGGATTGGATGCTTTGCAACTGGGCGATCATCCAATCCAAAAGTTGGGGAGCCTGTGCAAGTAGTTGCTGTGCTTGAGCAATGACTGCTATTCCTAATGTAGCCGTTAAGCCACCGATAACTAGCAAAGCCAGTAAGAATACGACCAATACCGCTATTGATCGCGGGATAAACCGCGATATAAATTTGACTGGATAATTCAGTAAAAATGCGAGAATGGCAGCAAAAATAAAGATGACTATAACTGTTGCAAAATATGCCAATACCTGTGCGATCGCCCAAGCAAGAGCGAACATTAACAAGTAACGAACGAGTTGGGCATTATTGATGTGTTTCCACACCCGATTATTGTTGCTTTTGGGATCTTCCATTACAGCCTATAAGTAGTTCCATTGTCTATTACAGCGCTTTGCGCTCAAACCCGAACCGAGAGATTTTTTGAAAGTGCTTCGCGCTTAAACACAAACCAAAAGTTTTTTGGTTTGTGTTTAAGCGCGAAGCACTGTAAGTCTGTAACTAACCCTAAGTATATGTACACAATTACCGTACTTTGCACAAAATAAACCAGACCCACACGCGAGTCGATAACCTTTAACCTAGTCGCCTAATCAGTTTTCCTCTAATGCGGTTAGCGATCGCGATATAATCAAAGATAGCTAATTTACAAATCTTAAAGATTAACCAAAAATTATTTATGAGTGAAGTTACTAATCCGCTCTTGATTGGCAAAGGCTTACCACCATTTCCAGACATCAATTCTGAACATGTGATTCCTGCGATCACCCAATTGCTTGAAGAAACTAGCGCAGGATTGACTGAACTTGAAGCAAACCTCCAGCCTACATGGTCAGGGCTAGTCGAGCCGCTAGAGCGTTTGACTGAGCGCATTGGATGGGGCTGGGGTGCGATCGAGCATTTATTAAGTGTAAAAAATAGTGCAGCATTGCGTGAAGCTCACAAAGTCGTCCAGCCCAAGGTTATCGAATTTTTTAACCGCTTTAGTCAGAGCCAGCCAGTCTATAAGGCCTATAAGGCAATTTACGGATCATCGGAGTGGGACAGCCTCGAACCTGCTCAAAAACGTATTGTTGAAGCTGCCATCCGTGATGCAGAGCTATCAGGCGTTGGTTTGGAAGGTGAAGCCAAAGACAAGTTTAATGCGATCCAAATGGAACTTGCTGAACTCTCCACTAACTTCTCCAATCATGTGCTTGATGCCACCAAAGAATTTAGTATGACGCTAAACAAACCCGAAGAGATTGAAGGTTTGCCTCCGAGTCTGTTAGCTCAAGCTGCTCAAGCATCTCGTTTAGATGGCGATGATAGAGCCACACCTGAAGATGGCCCTTGGTGTATCACCCTCGACTACCCTAGCTATGTGCCATTTATGCAGCATAGCCGTCGTCGTGACTTGCGAGAGAAACTCTATCGTGCTTTCGTTAGCCGTGCAGCAAGTGGTGAGTTTGACAATTCTCCATTAATAGATCGCATTCTTGAATTGCGTAAACAAAAGGCAAATTTACTTGGCTATTCTACCTATGCAGAATTGAGTCTGGCTCGGAAGATGGCTCCTAATGTTGAAGCAGTAGAGAAATTGCTAGAAGAACTGCGTCAATCCAGCTATGCTGCGGCTGTTAACGAATTTGCAGAATTGAAAGAATTTGCCAAGTCTCAGGGTGAAACTATCGAGCTTAAGCATTGGGATACTTCCTATTGGGCTGAACGTCAGCGTGAAACTAAGTTTAATTTCACTGTAGAAGAATTGCGTCCTTACTTCCCATTACCTCAAGTTCTCGAAGGTTTATTTGCACTAGTCAAGCGCTTATTTGGTGTAACCGTAGTTCCTGCCGATGGGAAAGCACCAATCTGGCATGAAAGTGTACGCTTCTTTGAAATTCAGAATGAGAGTAATGAAGCGATCGCTTATTTTTATCTCGATCCCTATAGTCGTCCTGCGGAAAAGCGTGGTGGTGCATGGATGAATGATTGCATCGGACGCGCCAAAGTGATTGAAGATGGTCAGCCGATTACTCGTTTACCTGTTGCCTATTTGATTTGTAATCAATCGCCCCCCGTTGATGGCAAGCCTAGCCTCATGACCTTTGGTGAAGTGGAAACCCTCTTCCATGAGTTTGGTCATGGATTGCAACATATGTTGACCAAGGTTGACTATTCAGGAGCATCAGGTATTAATAACGTCGAATGGGATGCCGTCGAACTTCCTAGTCAATTCATGGAAAACTGGTGCTACGATCGCGCTACTTTGTTTGGCATGGCGAAACACTATGAAACAGGCGAAACCCTGCCCGAAAGTTACTTCCAAAAGTTGATTGACTCCAAAAACTACATGAGTGGTTCGGGAATGCTCCGTCAATTGCATTTCAGCCTTGTCGATATCGAGTTACATCACCGCTATGAAGTCGGCGGCTCTGAAACGCCAATGCAAGTGCGATTGCGCCTTGCCGAAACCACAATGGTAATTCCACCTTTGCCAGAAGATAATTTCCTTTGTTCCTTTGGTCACATATTTGCGGGAGGATATGCCGCAGGTTATTACAGTTACAAATGGGCAGAAGTCCTCAGTGCCGATGCCTTTGCTGCTTTTGAGGAGGCAGGGCTAGAGAATGAAGAAGCGATCGCTTCAACGGGTAGACTCTATCGCGATACAGTTCTTGCCCTCGGTGGTAGCAAGCATCCGATGGAAGTCTTCAAAACTTTCCGAGGTCGCGCACCTATTACTGCACCTTTACTCCGTCACAGTGGTTTAGCGAAAGTGTAGCTCATAAAAGGAGCCATTCATGAATGGCTCCTCTATAAAGTTGCGCCCCGTAGGGACGCAACTTTATGGGTTTTACTCTGTAACTAATTTTGCCTAGCTACTTAGGTAATCTCAGGATAACAAACCAAATCAGGATTTCCTTTTTTCTAGCTTACTAATCATCTAGCAAATCTTTCCACTACATTATTTATAGCTTTCGCCATTTCTTGTTAGGACATAAAAACCAAAAGTATGAGGCGGCGCGAAGCGCCGCCTCATACTTTTGGTAATAAACTAGACCTTGGTTAGCCAGTGATGATAGTCAGGTAAAAGCCCTTGAACAGCTTTGCTGTATAAATCGCGAAGCTTCTTGGTGATTTCGCCAATTGTGCCATCACCAACAGGACGATGATCAAAGCTGGTGATTGGAGCGAGTTCAGTTGCTGTACCAACAAAGAAAGCTTCATCGGCAATGTATAGCTCCGTGCGATCGATTGTACGCGATACCGTTTCAAGTCCTAATTCTTTAGCAGCTAACTCCATTACTGAACTACGAGTAATTCCTTCCAGAATATTGTCAGTAATTGAACTAGTGATTAGTTTTCCATCTCTTACTAAAAAGAGATTCATCGCACTTCCTTCAGCGACATGACCTTCATTCGTTAACACAACAACATCATCAAAACCAGAGGCATAGCCATCGGTCTTCGCAAGAGCCGTATTTACATAAGCGCCATTCACTTTTGCACGAGCAGGAATTGCATTGTCATCTAAACGTCGCCATGAAGAAACACCAACCTTGATGCCATTACTAGTATCAAGATATCCATCCATCGGCACACTGAACAGACAAAAATCATCATGGGTATGAGGAACTTTGAGAATTGGTCCAATCCGAAGGTCAGACTTGTAAATAATTGGGCGGATATATGTAGCGGAGTTACACTGATTGCGTTGGATTAACTCGGTAGTGAGGTGAACCATCGTCTCCACATCAAGGGGATGCTGCAAGCCAATAATGCGGCAACTTTGGATGAGACGTTGATAATGCTCTTCTAGGCGAAATGCCGCCATCCGATTTTCTTCTGGTAGCCAATACGCCTTAATTCCTTCAAAGACAGCCGTACCATATAGAAATGCGTGGGTGCGGATACTGATTGTGGCATCTTCGAGGGGTACAAATGTCCCGCGTATGTAGGCGTACTGTGAGGTCATGGTTTAAAACATCTTGATCAATTATTTTTCTATCATATAGCTAGGACAAATCAAAACCTAAAAATTAGTTGCGACAAGTCGCACTCTGAATTACAAAATCAGAAATTAATTGAGGCGCTTAGCGCCTCAATTAATTTCTGCCACGCCAGCCATGAGGACATTAAATCTGTGAACAATGTTGACTACCTTCGCATCAGTTTGATCGATCGCTGCAATTTTCGCTGCACATACTGTATGCCTGAAGGCTCGGAAGTCGATTATATTCAAGCGCAGGAAAGCCTCACCAATACTGAGTTAATTAACTTAATTCAAGAGGTATTTATTCCCCTTGGCTTTAAGAAATTTCGGCTGACAGGTGGGGAGCCTCTACTGCGGCGAGATTTAGTGAGTTTGGTGGGAGCGATCGCCAATTTACAGGGGGTAGAAGATTTGGCGATGACCACCAATGGCTTTTTACTTGGTGAATTAGCCCAGCCACTGTATGCAGCAGGTTTACGCCGCATTAACATTAGTCTCGATTCCCTCGATCGCGATGTGTTTCGGCAAATTACAGGTCGTAATCTCTGGGAAAAAGTCTGGGCTGGGATCTTGGCAGCCCATGAGGTGGGCTTTGATCCACTCAAGTTAAATGTAGTAGTTGTGCCAGATGTAAATGATCGCGAAATATTAGATTTAGCGGCTCTAAGTATTGATCGCCGTTGGCATATTCGGTTTATTGAGTTTATGCCGATTGGTAACGACAGCTTATTTACGCATAAGGGTTGGGTGGACTCCGCAACTCTGCGCCAACAAATCAGCGATCGCTACGGTCTAGAGGCTGGCAAATGCAAAGGTAATGGCCCTGCCGATGTATTTCAAATTCCCAATGCTAAGGGGACTTTGGGCTTTATTAGTCAAATGTCTGAATGTTTTTGCGATCGCTGCAATCGGATGCGGCTATCGGCTGATGGTCTATTGCGTCCATGCCTATTAAATGAAACGGGACAGATCGATCTAAAAACTGCCATGCGTCAGGGCAAAAATTTCGCTGAGTTAAGAATTGCGGTGCGCGATTTACTAAATCTCAAGGACGAAATTAATTTTAAAGAACGCGATCGCGGCACTGGTGAGCAGAAAAGCTATTTTCGCACCATGTCCCAAATTGGCGGCTAATTTAAAAAATCTCGCTACGCGAGATTTTTTAAAAACAAAAAGGCTCGCAATGCGAGCCTTTTTGTTTTATTCAGTTGTAGGATTACAAAATATCCCTTCGGCATTAGTAGCCACCATACCGTATGTGTAGCGGATAGCTTTAGGTCTACCAATTTGCGCTTACCCCTTTCGGAAGTAATTGCCATTTCGGGGATACTAGACCCACACGGGGGGGAATAGGATGGGTCTGCTAATAATCTAGCCTATTCCCCCATTATTTGCAATAGTCTATGAAAATTTTTTTGGCAGCAATTATCAAGAGACGATAACTTTTGCGAGAGCTTACAGCATGAAGCATTAGGTATGATTAGAGATTGGCAGCTTTGCAATTGTTTGGCAATTTTTGGTGGCTGCCAGTATGGATGTGACCAAAAATTGCATTCTCCTCTAATTATTTACTTTTATTTATGACTGCCCAACTGAATTATCTGATGTGCGCTCCCGATCACTACGACGTAGACTATGTGATCAATCCTTGGATGGAGGGCAACGTTCACAAATCTAGCCGCGATCGCGCTGTAGAGCAATGGCAAAAACTGTATGGAGTCCTCAAGGGTTTAGTTAATGTCGAGCTAGTGACACCCGAAAAAGGCTGGCCGGACATGGTATTCACCGCCAACGCTGGTCTAGTATTAGGCGACAAAGCGGTATTGAGCCGTTTTTTACACAAAGAGCGTCAAGGCGAAGAGCCTTATTTCAAAGCATGGTTTGAGTCTAAAGGCTTTACAGTGTTTGAACTGCCTAAGGATTTACCCTTTGAAGGTGCTGGTGATGCTCTGTTCGATCGCAGTGGTGGTTGGCTCTGGGCTGGCTATGGCTTCCGTTCCGAACTAGATGCTCATCCTTACTTGGCGAAATGGCTCGATGTCGAAGTTCTTTCGCTACGTTTAATTGACAATCGCTTCTATCACCTCGATACCTGCTTCTGTCCTTTAACAGGCGGCTATTTACTTTACTATCCACCTGCCTTTGATTCCTATTCCAATCGTTTGATCGAAATGCGCGTTCCTGCGGACAAGAGGATTGCGATCGAAGAAGCGGATGCTGTTAACTTTGCTTGCAATGCGGTCAACGTCGAACGCAATGTAGTAATGAATAAAATCAGCGATCGCTTAAAACAACGCATTACTAACGCTGGGTTCACCGTCATCGAAACTCCTCTCACTGAGTTTCTGAAAGCTGGTGGCGCAGCAAAATGCTTGACTTTGAGAACTATTGAAGTTCCTATTGCCGCAGAAAGCAGTGACCAAACCATTGAGCAAGGCGGCGTAGAAGCAAGAATTGTCGAATTAACAGGACATTTGCTAGATTCAGGCATCATCAATCGCGCCCTTGATTTGGTAACTGATAATGGTGGCAGTTTCCAAGTATTAGAGTTCAATCTTGGTGAACAAAGACAAAGCACTTCTTTAGCCAGAATCCGTATTTCTGCCCCATCCCATGACCTCATGGAAACAATCATGGGTGAACTGATCGAAATTGGTGCAGTATTACAAGATCGTGAGACATGCGCTGCCAATTTGGAACCAGTCTTGCAAGATGGAGTCGCGCCCGATGACTTCTATGTATCCACAATTTATCCCACTGAGGCATGTGTGGATGGCGAGTGGATTCGTTGTACAAATCAGCGGATGGATGCAGCGATCGCCATTAGTCCCGATGGTAAAACTGCTACCTGTAAGCTTTTGCGCGATCTCATTGTAGGCGATCGCGTCGTAGTTGGTTACGATGGCGTGCGGACTGTGCGTAAGCCTGAAGCTAGAGATACCGCCAAGAAAGAAGAATTTTCCTTCATGGGTGCGGGTGTATCTAGCGAACGTCGCGTCGAACTCGTAGTTGAGCAAATCGCATGGGAACTTCGCCAAATTCGTGATCGCGGCGGTAAGTTAGTTGTCTCCTGTGGTCCCGTAGTTGTGCATACTGGTGGCGCTCCTCACTTGGCTTACTTGATTCGTGAAGGCTATGTGCAGTCAATGCTCGGTGGTAATGCGATCGCCGTTCACGACATGGAACAATCTTCAATGGGAACTTCCCTCGGCGTTGACCTCAAGCGTGGCATTAGCGTCAAGGGTGGACATCGGCATCACCTAAAAGTGATTAACTCTGTCCGTCGCTATGGCAGTATCCACAAGGCAGTTGAAGCTGGTTTTGTGAAGACTGGTGTGATGTACGAATGCGTTAAAAACAATATTCCCTTTGTCCTAGCTGGCTCCATTCGCGATGATGGACCCTTGCCTGACACTGTAATGGATTTACTGGAAGCACAACGTCTTTACAGTGAGCAAATTCGTGATGCTGACATGATTTTGATGTTGTCATCAATGCTGCATTCCATCGGTGTGGGTAACATGACTCCCGCAGGTGTGAAGATGGTTTGTGTGGACATCAATCCTGCGGTGGTGACCAAACTCTCTGATCGCGGTTCTGTTGAGTCCGTCGGCGTTGTCACCGATGTCGGGCTATTTCTCAGCTTGCTAGTGCAGCAATTGAAGAAGCTCGATAGTCCTGTGGCTGTCGCGGCTTAGAGCGCTAAATTGAGAAAATAATTTAGTCCCTTTGCACCTATTCTTATTATGAAAACGATTTTGGTGTTTCCAGCGTCGAAGTCTCTGGAAACACCAAAATCGTTTTTTTGAAAGCCCGCCGTTGACGGGCTTTCAAAAAAACGATTTTTATAATGAGAATAGCTGACTGGGAAGGGAGTAAATTGTTTTATGCTTCCATTGGTGTCATGATTAAACTTAATTTGCTGTAACTAGAGCGGCAATAGCTATAACAAAGTAAGTTTGCTTCTATTTCTTCTCTGATGCTGGATGTAACTTTGCAGCTGCTATTGAGACAGTCAAGCAGCAATTGATTAGCGTCATAGAAGCTTTGTAACACTTGTTGTTGGGCAGCATTGATATCTTGACGGTGATTGGCGATCGCTTGTTGCAACTGCCATAACCGAGTCATACAGTTATCGTTACTCCAATTTTCAAGGTTGGGTTCCGTGTGATTTTTATTTGATAATTGATCACAGGAATGTAAGGTTTTGGGAAGACCTAAGTCTGGGCTTTCTTCTAGATTATTTTGGGCTTTTTGGTATGCCCCAGCCAAAAAGTTCTCTAAATAAGGAGATTCAGCAACGAGGCGATTAATTTCTTGGTTCATTAACTGCACCAAATCATCGGCACTGTGAAGCATACTTGCTGTGAGCAAAAAGATTTCATGCCAACGCGGATCGGTAAGATGAGTTACAAGTTCCTGCAAAGATTGCCCTGCTGGTTGAAGATTATGACTAACAATCTTGCGAGCAATACAATACTGCTGCATTGCGGAATAGGAGAAGGAAAATATGCCCTTTGCCCGCTCAGCTAAAAGTCCATGATGTTGAGCCTTGACCATGCGTAGCACGGTTTCGATCGCTTGGTAAATTTCTTCTGGCTCAGAGTTAGTATCGGTGAGGTTTTGCACAGAGTTAGCGATATGTTCTTCAATTACCCGTTGCTCAAAGAAGTATTGCCCTTTTTCAAAGGTGAATGAGGCAAGCTCACTCCACAACTGTAGCTTTTGCGGTAATGCATATCCTGGGTATGATTGATTCCGATCCAGTCCTCTTGCTTCATCCCATTTCCATACCAGCAAATCCATACCTTGCTTATAAAACTCCGCTTTAATCGGAAACTTCTTTTGACAATGAAATATAGAACAGGCAAGATGCAAAAGTAGCGGGTTAGCCATCAATGGCTGAAATTGCCAATTTTCTGGTAATTTCAACTTTTGCATAAACTGAGATGAAATTCTGAGTCCATCAGTACCATCAGCCTTGCTAAATTCTCCAAACCATTTTCGCGCACCCGTGCTGATTTGGACTTCGTTAAGCGGAGTGATTTGGACATCGGTGAAACCTTTCAGGGCTAATTTTTGCAAGTCAGTCCGACAGGTTGTTACAAAAGTATTCTTGTGGTATCTCTCACAAAATCGACGAACTTCATTTAAAACCCTAGGTTCTAATTCTACATCTTGGCAAATTTCATCAAGGCCATCAATTAAGAACAAGATTCGCCCTTCATGAAGTAGCTTCTTAAGGATTTCTGGGTGAGAAATATCTGATTCAAGAAATTCTTGATTGATAAACTCTAATAAGCTAACTTGCTGATTATACTTACAGCTTTCAGCAAAATCTCGCAATGCCGTAAACACTGGAACTTGTTTTGCTGCAAACTTTCCAGCATTGCATTGCATTGCCAGATGTTTGAGAAATATAGACTTACCCGCTCCTGTCTTGCCCAGTACTCGTAAGTTGCCATATTTCTCTACGGCTTGTGTACCGAGGATTTGTCGGGCGGTGATTTTGTCTAAGTCGCGATCAATATCTTCGGGCGCTAGACTATCGAGATCAGAGATTTTGCCCCCTTGCTGACTGGGGATTTGTTCGATCACATTTACATCAATGTAGATCTTGTCAATATCTACGGGACGGTTAATATCTAATAGTTGCAAGATGCCACATTGATGATTAACTTTATCCTTGCGTTGTGATCGCACCATTTGCACTAAATCATCTAATTTTAGAGATGTTAGTTGTAACACAGCGCTATTTGTAATGTGATCAACATATTCTGCTGGAATATTGGAAGCAACCTCTCTCCATTCCAGATCTAAAGCTGTACAAATCTCAAAAAATGTAAATCTTTCAATTGGTTGACCTGCAAAGAAACGCCAGATTGGTTGCCGTGTTTTGATACCTATTTCACCCGCCAGATAATCTTGTGTCCAGCCTTTAAAGGTAAATTGTTGCTTAGCTAGTCTGGCACCTGATGGTGATGCTTGTAAAGATCGCTTTGCCATAATTAAAACCTCTCATGTGAATCATGAACTTTTCAAGTCTATAGAGATGGCAGAAAGAAATACATGTACAGATAGTATTAACAATACATATATAAATAGTAGGAAGAAAGCTAACTTTTAACGTAAATATTTGTAATAAAATCAAACATAATATACAACTTATTTCTTTTATAGGTGTTCAGAATTTGTTTGAGAATTTACTTGAATCCTGCAATTTCAAAGAGCTTGAGAGGACTTATATTAAAGTTGTGAAGTATGGTATTACCTCAGACATACTAATCAAATAAGTATCAGCCAAAGACCATCTTCACAGACTCGATCAAAGAGACAAATAAACCTTAAAACAGTTGAGTTTGCCTAGGACATAAAACCCAAGAAGCGAGTGGCGGCGCAAAGCGCCGCCACTCGCTTCTTGGGTTTTATGAAAACAAATCAAACCCTAAAAAGATAAAGGCAGTGCTCAGCACTGCCTTTATCTTTTTAGCTAAAAAAAATTGTGCAAGCATTGCTTACACAATTTTTTTTCTTGAAATTTTAGAACAAGCCCAAAGTCAAAGACTTATCAATAGGCATGGTGGAGCCAATTCCCAACCAAAGAGTAACAGCAGTACCAAATAGAAATACAGCCATTGCTACAGGACGACGGAAAGGATTTTGGAACTTGTTTACATTCTCAATGAAAGGAATGAGAATCAAACCAACGGGAATCAAACTTTGGAGCAGTACGCCCAAAAGCTTGTTAGGAACAATCCGCAAAATTTGGAATGCAGGATACAAGAACCACTCTGGCAAAATTTCTAAAGGAGTTGCGAAAGGATTAGCAGGTTCGCCGACCATCGTGGGGTCAAGCACTGCCAAACCAGTAATCAAAGCGATCGTGCCAGTGATCACAACTGGGAACATGTACAACAGGTCATTTGGCCAAGCTGGTTCGCCATAGTAGTTGTGACCCATGTTCTTTTCCAACTTTGCACGCAAAATTGGATCATTTAAATCAGGGAGCTTTTCAGTCTTTGCCATGTTATTGCTTTATTTATTGCGTTATGGTTTTCTAAAATTATCTAACAGGAAAATCCTATACGAGTTTCTAGGATAAGAAACCTTACAAAGGACCAGAAATACCTTGCTTACGGATCATCAAGAAGTGAGCCAGCATGAATACTGCAATCAACCAAGGCAATACAAAGGTATGCAAGCTGTAGAAACGGGTAAGAGTTGCTTGACCAACACTTTGTCCGCCACGCAATAGCTCAACCAAGGTTCCACCAACAACAGGAATTGCATCAGGTACACCAGATACAATCTTAACCGCCCAGTATCCAACTTGATCCCAAGGTAGGGAGTATCCAGTTACACCGAAGGTAACAGTTATCACAGCAAGGATGACACCAGTGATCCAAGTCAATTCACGAGGCTTTTTGAAACCGCCTGTTAGATACACGCGGAAAACGTGCAAGATCATCATCAAGACCATCATGCTTGCAGACCAACGATGAACTGAGCGGATCAACCAACCGAAGTTAACGTCAGTCATGATGTAGCGCACTGATTCAAATGCTTCAGTAACTGATGGCTTGTAATAAAAAGTCATCGCGAAGCCTGTCGCGAACTGAATTAGGAAGCAGGTGAGGGTGATGCCGCCTAAGCAGTAAAAGATATTAACGTGAGGGGGAACGTACTTACTCGTAACGTCCTCAGCGAGCGCCCCGACTTCAAGGCGATCATTAAACCAATCGTAAACTTTACTCATGTAATTGAAAAACCCAAGATTGCTGAACTAGTTAACAATTTTTTGATAGCTGTAACTTATTTTAATACTTATGATCATGTGTAGGCAAACCTAAAGACAGCTTTTAAAAGGTTTTACTAAATTTATAGTAAATCTTCTTGATCATTGCTACCTTGATACGGATAACAAAACCAAGCGATCGCCATTAATCTATCTCAGATATACGACTATACGACATTTTTAAGATACTCCCCCCAGCCAAGAATTAGTGGTGCGGCGCAAAGCGCCGCACCACTAATTCTTGGCTGGAAGTAAAAAAATGCAGAATGTCCAACTTGTTTGATGACTAGGCATGAACATATATTTGCGTTTCAGATTAGCAGTTTTTTTAATTTCTTTTCTCTATGTTGATGTGTCTCCCGTATTTGCACAAGTTTGCGCCTATGAATATTCTTATCAAAGCTTAGATTCAAACTCAGATAAGCATGACGAAGAATATGCGCCGACACAGCGTGTTGCTACAGTTCGCAGCGATCGCGACTTAACATTAGCTTGGGCTTTACCCGCAGAATTTACCGAAATCGATCCATTTGTAGGCAAGGACTATCAGCTTGCGGAGCATGAAGGGCTAGATTTTATTCATAGCAACCCGTTAATTACTCAAGTTTCTGTGCGATCGGCTGCCGATGGCACAGTTGTATATATTCGCCGTGATTGTCCGCAATCAGATTCATTTGCGCCCAACCGTTTGCAGCGAGACTGTGGCGGCGATTGGGGAAACCATATTGTGATTCAGCATCCTAATGGACTATTCACTCGCTATGCTCATCTGTATCCTGACAGTACTCAAGTGAAAGTTGGGCAGAAAGTTACTCGTGGTCAAGAACTTGGCAAAATGGGAAATTCAGGACGGAGTGATATCAGACATTTACATTTTGAGTTAGGGCTTGCTATTAAGATCAATCATTGTGCGCCAGCGCAATCTTTTCACTATGTTTACAATCCAGCCACTTATTTACAATGGGAAAATTTAAAAAACTAACAAGTCTTAAATTATGAACGATTTTCCAGATAAAGCTACTGACACAGATAGCGATCGCCTCGATCCAAATAGTGTGGATATTCGCGAGATGAATATCGATGACATTGCGCCAATTTTTCACTTAGGCGAACAGCTATTTACCAGTGATCTCTATCCTTACCTCTATCGGACATGGGATGAGTGGGAAGTAATCGGCATGTATAACACCGACTCAGAGTATTGCTTAGTGGCGGAAATCGATGAGCAACTCGCAGGTTTTATCCTCGGCACGATCATCAATAAGGCTTCATGGAAATATGGCTATATTACTTGGCTTGGCGTAAATCCCAATTGCCAAAGGCGTGGAGTAGCCGATCGCCTAGTCGATAAAATCATTGAGCGCATGATTGAAGATAATGTGCGCCTAATGCTAGTTGATACCGATCCCGCGAATACACCTGCCATTAATTTCTTCAACCGTAAAGGTTTTGGTAATGCTAGAGAGCATGTTTTTCTATCGCTAAATCTCGCCAAACATGAATATTACGGCAGACTCATAAATTACGAACGAGACAAAGCCGATCGCAACCGTCCGCGATCGCGCCGCCGCACTTAAATATATTTGCTGCGATATATTTGCTGCGCTTACGACGCTTTGCTCTCAAGCCCAAACCAAGAGATTTTTTGAAAGTGTTGCTTCGCAACACTTTCAAAAAATCTCTTGTGATTCGATCGCTCTGTAAATGCTGTAAATATATTTAAGAGTTGCAACGATTTTTGTTAGACTAGGAAAAGTGTTTGAAGGCAATTGACAATAAATCTTCCAAACTACATCTAAAAAACTAATCACCCCATCTTTTGTCTCGGAGATAACCACACTATGGCTCGGATGTACTACGACACGGACGCAAATCTTGAATTTCTAGCAGGTAAGACAGTTGCAATTATCGGCTACGGTTCTCAGGGTCACGCCCATGCCCTTAACCTAAAAGAAAGCGGCGTGGATGTCATCGTGGGGTTATATCAAGGCAGTCCCTCATGGCAAAAAGCAGAATCTGAAGGTCTGACCGTCAAGACTGTTGCAGACGCATCGGCTGCTGCTGACCTAATTATGATTTTATTGCCTGACGAAACTCAAAAAGCAATCTACGCTACCGAAATTGCTCCAAATCTTAAAGCTGGAGATACTCTAGCTTTCGCCCATGGTTTCAATATTCACTTCGCACAAGTTGTTCCTCCTGCAGATGTCGATGTGATCATGGTCGCGCCTAAAGGTCCTGGACACTTGGTACGTCGCACCTATACTCAAGGTCAAGGCGTTCCTGCTTTATTCGCAGTCTATCAAGATGCTACTGGACATGCACGCGATCGCGCGATGGCTTATGCCAAAGGCATTGGCGGCACACGCGGCGGCGTTCTCGAAACTACTTTCCGTGAAGAAACTGAAACCGATCTATTCGGCGAACAAGCGGTACTCTGCGGCGGTCTATGCGCTCTCATCAAGGCAGGCTTTGAAACCCTTGTTGAAGCTGGCTATCAGCCCGAACTCGCTTACTTTGAGTGCTTGCATGAAGTGAAGCTGATCGTGGACTTGGTGGTTGAAGGTGGTATGTCGAATATGCGCTACAGCATCTCGAATACGGCTGAGTATGGTGATTACACCCGTGGTCCTCGTGTTGTTACTGAGCAGACTAAGATCGAAATGAAGAAAATTCTTTCGGAAATTCAATCTGGTCAATTTGCCCGTGAGTTTGTTCTTGAAAATCAAGCTGGTAAACCTGGATTCACCGCAATGCGTCGTCAAGAAGCAGAGCATCAGATTGAGTCAGTCGGTAAAGATCTCCGAGCTATGTTTAGCTGGTTGAAGAAAATCTAATATAGCTGTCGCCAATTGTATTACCAATAGAAGAAGGGCGGCGCTTCGCGCCGCCCTTCTTCTATTGGTTTTTTGTTTTGTCGGCTGATATAAAAAAGCGGTGCTAAGCACCGCTTTTTTTTAATTGTTAATCACAGGAACTGGTGGATTATTTGGTGAGTTGGGCTTATTTTTGATTTGCATATAAGCTTCGATAGTCTGTACTGCCAAGGGAGCAGCGATCGCACTACCACCACCACCACCTGCATTTTCACCAAAAACTGTCACCACAATTTCTGGCTTTTCGTAGGGTGCATAGACTGTAAACCATGCATGATTAGGACGGGGGGGATCTTGAGCCGTACCAGACTTACCGGCCATTGTAATTTCTGCCGAATTTAAAGATGCGGCTGTCCCAAAATCAAATACAGATCGCAAAGCCTTTTGCAAAGCTGCCAAATTTGTTGGCGATATATTCAGGGACTGCCGCCACTCCCTTGCATCATTATCTTCTAGAAGCAAATGGGGTCTAATCTTAAATCCACCGTTAGCAACAGCAGCAGTCATCATTGAAACTTGGACAAGATTAGCTTGGACATCCCCCTGCCCAATGGACATATTTAAAGTATTACCAACATACCAAGGTTCACCAATGACGCGCTTTTTCCACTCTTCATCGGGAACAGTGCCTTTAGTCTCTTCTTCCTTAATTTCAATACCTGAATATTCTCCATAACCAAATTTATGCGACCATGCGGCAAGATCTTTTTCGCCCACACGCATACCTACCTGCCCAAAGAAAGTATTACTGCTATAGGCCATCGCCTCATAAAACCCAATTGTGCCAAACCCAGCCTTGTTGTGATCCCAGAATTGAAAGCCGCCCACATCAAGATAAGGGTAAGTCGCCAGCACATCATTGATGCCAAATTTGTTGGTTTCTAAACCTGCGGTCATCGTCACAACCTTAAAGGTACTTGCGGGCGGATATACCTGCAAGACTCGATTGACAAAAGGATGGTCTTTTTCTTGCAAGCGTTTCCATGTTGCTTCGGAAATCTTGCCAGAAAACAGGTTAGGGTCAAAAGCTGGATGGCTAACCATAGCAAGGATTTCGCCATTATTCGGATTCATGGCGATAATCCCGCCTTGCTGATCACCTAAAATCTTTTCAACGGCTTTTTCTAGATCTAGGTCAATCGTCATTTTGACAGCATTACCTGCTTTCGGTGGCTTTTGTCCTAAAACTCGCAGTACCTTTCCAAAAGCATCGACTTCTACCTGCTGACCGCCCCACTCGCCCCGTAGTTGATTCTCAAAGGCATATTCCACGCCAGCTTTGCCGATTACATCTCCTGGGCGATAACCTTTTTCGCGTAATTTGGGCAACTCTTCAGCAGTTAGCTCGCCTGTATATCCCAACACATGAGCCGCGACATCGCCATTGGGGTAATAGCGCACCGCTTCAGGCTCTACTTTCACCCCTGGTAATTCGAGGCTATGCTCAGAAAGTACGGTTACCAGTTTGGGGCTAATTGAGGTGGAGACTCGGACTAGGTTGGGGGAGTTGTAGCCTTCCTGTTCCAGCTTGTCGGTAATCGTTTGCGCCGAAACTCCGATTAACCCAGCTAAACGATTAATAATTGGCTCCCATTTGTCCTTGGGTTGGGCGATCGGCCACAGATACACCACATGCGCTAATCGGCTTGAAGCAAGAATGTTACCTTTGCGATCAAAAAGCCGTCCTCTTTCTGGAGGCTTGGCAATTAATCTGATCCGATTGTTTTCCGCAAGTTGTTGGTTGCGATCGCCCTCAATTAGCTGTAAATAAAAAAGTCGCCCGCCTAAAATCCCGATTAGTACCAATACGCTTAACAAAAATAAAATAGCGGCTCGCATCCCCTTTCCCATGGAACGGGTGTTTTCAGTGGGATTAAAAGGGGAATTTTGTCGTTGCGTAAAAGTCATACTGCTTAGGAAAGATTTTAAGAAAGATTTTTTCGCTAGAATAATAGATAGATCTATTGTATGGCGATCGTGAATTTAATTAATTCCATTGCATGTTTAGTGAATATTTTTGCTATTCACAAAGACCAAAAGCAAGCTACAGCCGTCTTTCAGAGGAGTTAAAAGTCCGTGATTGTGACCCCTGTGCGTTCAGTAGGACGAAAGTGGAGTAATCTCAGTTTTACTTCAACCCTCTATCTTGCCCCAGTATTAGACCTGTTGCTTGACGAAGTACCGTCAGAATGGCAGCCAGAGTTACGATTGGGTTTGCAAGAAGCTTTAGTCAATGCCGTCAAACACGGCAATTCTCTCGATCCATGCAAGCAAATCACCGTTAAATTTTCGATTGTTTCGCAAATGTACTGGTGGGTGATCACTGATCAGGGGAGTGATTTGCAATCCTCTGGGGGATCAAAAGACGATCCCACACCTTGTCATGACTTAGAATGCGGTCGGGGCTTCTATATATTACGCAAAATTTTTGAGCATGTGCATTGGGATAGTGCCACACATCGTTTGACGCTGTGCAAACGTATTGATCGTTTTAGTAAACCCATGATTTTTTAGGCTTTCTCAAAAGAGAGAAGGTAGCGCTTTGCGCCATCTTCTCTCTTTTGATTTGTATAGCAAAAAAAGAGTTGGCTAGTACAAACCAAAACCCAAGAATCGAGTGGCGGCGCTTCGCGCCGCCACTCGATTCTTGGGTTTTATGTCCTAAGCAAAACTTGCTTTGCTATATAATGCATAAAAAAATGGAAAAATTTGTTTTTCTAGAGACAAAACCGCATATTTGACATATAAGTTTAAAATAAGGTTATGAGAATCTTAACAACTATCTTTGCTAAGGCGAAATTAAACATATGACTCCGATGACATTAGTAGCTGAAGCTCCAGTAGAACGTCTAGGTAAGCCGATAGATGGGGAAATAGATTGTGAAAACTTACAGGAATGTGATGCGATCGTAGATGCATGGATTCCAGACTGGCTGAGAAGTAGTTGGGAGAAATCGCAAAGGGGTGAAAGTTTAGAGAGTGAAGATATTGTTGGTCGAGCTTTAGATTTTGCCTATAAACTGCATGATGGTCAATGCCGTGCTTCAGGGGAACCATACATACTGCATCCGATCGCAGTTGCCGCCATCCTCAAAGATTTAGGTGGCAGTAATGCAATGATCGCCGCAGGATTTCTGCATGATGTTGTTGAGGATACTGATGTATCCTGCGAGCAGATCGAAGAAATGTTTGGGAAAGAAGTTCGTCAACTGGTGGAAGGGGTAACTAAGTTATCGAAACTGAGTTTTGAGAGTAAGACTGAAAGTCAAGCCGAAAATTTTCGCCGCATGTTTCTGGCGATGGCTCAAGACATTCGCGTGATTATCGTCAAGCTTGCCGATCGCCTGCACAACATGCGAACGCTGCAACATCTGCGACCTGAGAAACAAGTTCTGATTTCTAGAGAAACAAGAGAGATTTTTGCACCTTTAGCAAACCGTTTGGGTTTAGGGCAAATTAAATGGGAACTCGAAGATATTGCTTTTAAATATATTGAGCCAGCACAATATCAAATGATGGAGTCTCTAGTTGCCGAGACTCATGAAAGTCGCCATGAACAATTGGTGGAAGTGACGAGGGTGTTAGCCGATCGCCTAGAGTCGATGGGTATTGATGATTTTGATATTAGTGGTAGACCGAAACATTTGTATGGCATTTATCGCAAGATGGAACGCCAAAAGAAGCAGTATAATGAGATTTATGACATTCAAGCTGTCAGGGTGATCGTCAATACTAAAGAAGAATGTTATCGAGTTCTCGCGGTTGTTCACGATCATTTCTGTCCGATTCCGGGGCGCTTTAAAGATTACATCGGTTTACCCAAGCCCAACCGCTATCAATCGCTACATACGGCGGTGATTGGACCAAAAGGACAACCTGTGGAAGTCCAGATTCGCACATGGGAGATGCATCACATTGCTGATTACGGGATTGCGGCTCATTGGAAATATAAAGAAAGTAATTCGACTAGCAAGCCACTCAAGGGCGATGATCAGAAATTTACTTGGCTGCGTCAGTTGGTGGAATGGCAGCGTGAACTAAAAGATCCTCAAGAATATCTGGATAGCGTCAAGGAAGATTTATTTGATAGTGAAGTTTATGTATTTAGCCCCAAGGGGGATGTGTACTGTTTGCCGCGTGGCGCGACACCTGTAGATTTTGCCTATCGTGTGCATACGGAAGTCGGTAATCACTGCTCTGGTGCATTGGTCAATAATGTGATGGTTCCTTTGCATCGTCCCCTCAAGCATGGCGATATTGTCACAATTCTCACCCAAAATAATGCCCATCCCAGTACCGATTGGATCAACTTTGTGGCGACAAGTTCGGCAAAAAGTCGGATTCGCCAATGGTTTAAGCGATCGCGCCGTGATGAAAACCTTGCCCTAGGACGTAGTGCCTTAGAACGTGAACTTGGTAAAAATGGTTTAGAGACACTACTTAAATCCGATCAGATGCAAAAGCTTGCTGAGCGATGTAACTATCACAATGTTGAAGATCTGATTGCAGGTATTGGCTATGGGGAGACTTCAGTCAATGCCGTAGTCAATAAACTGCGTGAACATCAGCACCATGATCGTGATTTAAATCCTCAAAAGTACGAAGCACGTCATGAACCTACCCATAGCAATAGTTCCAAATCACCAATTTTAGGTTTGGAGGGCATGGTTTACTCGATCGCAGGTTGCTGTGCGCCTCTACCAGGGGAACCAATTACGGGAGTTGTGGCATTAGGTAGCAATCGTGGTATCACCATCCATCGCCATGATTGTCATAATTTAGCGAATATTCCTAGCGATCGCCTGTTGCATGTGGGTTGGAATCAGCAGAAAGAAAATGATCAGGCTCAAACCTATCCCATTGATATTCGGGTAGAAGCGATTGATCGGGTGGGGATATTGCGCGATATTTTGACTCGCCTCTCCGACAACAAGATTAATGTCCGCCGCGCCAATGTACAGACCAAAAAAGGTAAGGCAGCCATTATTGATTTAAGTATTGATATTAGCGATCGCCACCAATTTGATCGAGTTTGCAGTCAAATCAATAAGCTGTGTGACACGCTTTCGGTTTCGCGCCTTGTTGCTGAATAGGAGCAATTCACAAAAGTGTATATACACTTTTGTGAATTGATAACTAAACCCTGTAAGGGTTTTGAAAAGACAAAATGGCGTATCTATTTTGTCTTTCAGGATTAGAGAAGGAGCAAAAATCATGAACTTTCAAACTATCGATCTCAGTCCAGTCCTTACTCTGACTCGCGAAGAGTTTGTAAAAATCTGTGCGGCAAATCCTGAAATGAAACTAGAGCGAACCGCTAAAGGAGAATTAATCGTTATGTCCCCGACAGGTGGTGAAACTGGTAGTTTTAATTCTGGTCTCAATGGTGAACTCTATATATGGAACCACTCATTCAAACAAGGTAAAACCTTTGATTCATCAACGGGGTTTAGTTTGCCGAAGGGTAGCGATCGCTCACCTGATGCTGCATGGATATCTCTCGCAAAATGGGAATCGCTTACTCCTGAGCAACGCAAAGGTTTTTTGCCACTCTGTCCTGAATTTCTAATTGAGCTTTTGTCCCCTAGCGATTCATGGAAACAAGGACAGTCTAAAATGGAAGAATATATGGACAATGGCTGTCTTTTAGGATAGTTGATCGATCCAAAACACAAGCATGTTGCTATCTAACGTCAAGGACAATCCGTTGAAATTTTGGACAAGCCTCAAAAACTTTCATGGGAAGACGTACTGCTAAATTTTGTTGTAAATGTTAGTAGCAATTCGGCTGGGGCTAATTAGGTTGTTTCGGTTACGATCTCCTCAGACGTAGTTTGATATCCCAACTTTTACCTAAATCTATTCATGCTGTTACTGCCAAGGGTTTTGAGCTTAAAGTCATGCTCTTTGTCCTTGCTCTTAGCGTTAATCTATAGATAGCAACTTAGGTTAAATACTCTGTGGTTGCTCAATCTAGAGCAATTATGCTTTAACCAAAAAAGACAATCCAAATCGGTAGCATAAAAATTAGTCCGATGAAAGAGAAGGCGATCGTGCTAATTAGTAAATCGCGATCGAGATTGTAAACTTCCGCAAGAATTAACACCGACAAACCCGTGGGCGTACCCGACATTAAAGTAAGAATTAGTCGCGGATCATGGCGAAGTCCAAACATTGTCGCTCCCAAACCGATCGCTAAAGGCACAATTCCCACACGCAAAAAAGCAGCGATCGCCGCAGGTTTAAGACTGTCCCACTTCTCGATTTTGCCTAATCGTAGTCCCACTAGAGACAAAGCAAAGGCGATCGTCACCCATACCCCGATATCCAGACTCGATTCGATCACATCAGGTAAACCGATGGGGCGCGTATACCAACCGATCGCAAAAGCCCAGAGACTCGGTACAGTAGCAACATCCAGCAATAACTTCCACCAAGGCGGCTTTACTTCGCTTTTGCCAAAGTAGCTGGCAATAAAAACCGCAATTCCATAGTTACCAGCGACATTACTGGCGATACTGTATAAAACTGCCCAATCCGCATAGGTCGAACTTGCTAGAGAAGTTGTCAGCGTCAAGCCCACAAATCCTGTATTGCCTAGCATCGTCGCCAAAATAAAGCTTCCTAAACTAGAGCGATCGCTATCTTCCTGTTTCGCAAATTGCCAACCGACTAAAGCCAATAGCCAACTCAGAATCAGCGCGGCGATCGCCACATAGGGAATATAGGGAGTATCAGAAAATTCTGTATGTCTTGCGAGGACAAATAGTTGCAGTGGCACTCCTACCCAGTAAAGGGTAATACCCATAAATTTGGAAGTATTGATTGGCACAAATCTAGACGCTACTAAGCCAACGCCCGTCCATACCATCAGTGGAATATAAGCATTAATCAGTTCACCAAAATGGAAGATAGACCAAAATTGGTCGGGATCACTTAGCAGCATTCAAAATCCATTCGGTAACGCCATCGGCAAGGGTCTTAGCAAGTAGATTTTGCTGTTGTGGATCGATAATCCATTCAAACTCGACAGGATTAATCATAAAACCTAATTCCAAAAGTACTGATGGAGCAGTTGTGGGACGGACTAGGGCAAGATTATTCCAATAAACGCCATAATCACGACGATTTAGCTTTTTAGAAAGGTAGGTATTAATAAACTTGGCAAAATCCTGCGCTTGGGGATTGTACCAAAAGGCTCCTACTCCTGACGTATTAATTGCATCCCCATGATCAGGCAAAGCATTGTAATGAATGCTAATCGCTAGCGTTGGTTCTTCGCGATCAATCTGGGCAACCCTTGGCTCTAGTAGAATATCGGCATCATCAGTGCGGGTCATGCTCACCTTTGCACCACGATTTTGTAATTCAGTTTGAAATAGTTTTGATGTGATCAGGGTGACATCTTTTTCAGGATATCCTGTTGGACCTCGCGCTCCTAGGTCTTGATCACTGCCATGTCCTGCATCAATGAGAATTTTTACGCCTTGCAGTGGTTGAGAAATATCTGATGCAGCTTTAAGGATCGGTGGATGTTTGAGGGATAAGATCAAGTTTGTACCTTGATAGCGAACTTTATATCCCCATTGCTGTTTGGGTTTGAGGCTAATCGTATAGGTAACTTTATTGGGTTCAGTTTGCACCCAGTCCAACTTATTAATAATCGAGTCAGGATCGATCAAAATCGTATCGGTTTGAGCTGTCACATTATAGAGTGTCAGCGTAAATAGGCGATCGCCTTGGGTAATTGCGAATGGTACTGGCACTTCTAAGGGAATTGTCACCTCTGTCCATACATTATTGGGATTATCGGCTTGATTGACAACTCGTTTAGTATTAATACTTCGCACAATTGAAGGCGGCGGCGTTTCGGCTGGTTGAAGCTTCGTCATACTCTTGCGTACCCAGCCGCCATAGTCAAGCCTTAGCCAATCGCCTTGAAACCCTGTAACTACGTCTTTGACTCCTTTAGGCAAAGGCGTGAGTCGCGAGAAATCAGTACTTGCACCAGTTCTGGCATCTGCCGCGATCGCGGTTACTTCGGCAATTTGAATATTTTGGGAAGAGAGAATCTCCACTTTACCTGTGGCTTTTTGCTTGATAACGCGATCGCCAGATTGATCCTTTATTCGCATTTCATACTCAGGTTGACCGAGTTTACTAGCAGTTTCAAAGGTAGTACAGCCGCGAAAATATCCTGAAGGCGATTCGCTGGTGGCTTCGTTATTGCCTGTCAATACTGAAGAATTCGGCGGTAATTGGATATTGCGACGACGGGGTAATAAGGGGATTTCGCGATCGCCTATTCTTACTAGAGCCGTGGCATTGGGCGTGGCGATCGCATCAAAGCAGATTCTTTCATTGGGTTGTCGCGCAATATCGACGGTGGGGAATAGAGAGTCTTGGATAAACCCAATATCTTTGGGAGGTAATGTGATGCGGGACTCCCGTAAGACCTTGACATTGATTTGGCGTTCATTACGGCGATCGCCTGTTGCATCGACATACTTAATCTCAAACTTGTTTTCTCCAAAAGCAAGCGGCAAACTTGGAGCGAAATGTCCCGCATCACTACGTTCTATGGGATTGCCATTAATACTGACCTTGCCATCTTTGGGAGCCGTACCAATAAAAAACAGGCGATCGCTGGTGGTCTTATGTTGTAGAGGTGGATAGGTGAGGTGTAGTTGTGTGGGGGGGACAAAATTTTGGGCATTGGTTGCGATGGCAACAAAAAAGCTCAATATCCCAATCAAGAAAATTACTATCAGTCGCCGCATAATTCCTATCATTTGTCTAAATTAGCCATACAACACAGCACCACTTAATACTAACGTCATAGCGGAATCTACAGCGCAAAACGATATATTCTGGGTTTAGTAAATGTAATGAAAATCAGTTAAAAATGAAAATTTTAGTAATGGGCGGCACAAGATTTATTGGTGTGTCGCTAGTTAAATTATTGGTGTCTCAGGGGCATGAAGTCACTCTATTTAATCGAGGTAAAAAGCCATCACCCGTTGCAGGACTGCGAACAATTATCGGTGATCGCACTGATTCACAGCAATTGCAAGACAAACTCAGTGGTGAATCCTTTGATGCGATTTTTGATAACAATGGTCGGGAACTAAGTGACACCCAGCCCCTTGTCGAAATCTTTCGCGATCGCCTTCAGCACTTTGTGTACATGAGTTCCGCAGGTGTATATCTCGATAGCGAGATTCTGCCCTATCACGAAGCCGATGCCACTGATCCGAAAAGCCGACATAAGGGCAAGTTGGACACCGAGGCATATTTGCAAAAGGTTCGCACTGAATCAGGATTCCCCTATACTTCCATTCGTCCTACTTATATATATGGACCACAAAACTATAACGATGTGGAAGCTTGGTTTTTTGATCGAATTGTGCGCGATCGCCCGATTCCGATTCCAGGGAATGGCAAGTTTATTACTCAACTTGGTCATGTCGAAGATCTCGCTTCCGCGATGGCAGCAGTTTTGGGTAATCAAAAGGCGATTGGCGAAATATACAATATTTCCGATACCCGCTATGTGACTTTTATCGGACTTGCCAAACAATGCGCGATCGCCGCAGGTAAAGATCCGAGTCAACTCAACTTTGTTTATTACAATCCCAAAGATTTTGACTTTGGCAAAAAGAAAGCTTTCCCCTTCCGCTTGCAGCATTTCTTTGCGTCCGTCACCAAGGCACAGCAAGATCTAAACTGGAATCCTAAGTACGATCTCCTGTCTGGCTTGAAAACATCTTTTGAGTATGACTATATTCCTTCCAATCGTCAGCACGACGATATTGATTTCTCCACAGATGAGCAAATCGTGAAATAGTTTTGTGATTTATCGGATGTATGCGGCGCAAGGTGCTGCATACATCCGATAAATGATTTGCAGCACCTTGCGCTGTAAATCATTAGCCCCATCAATCAAACATTGAGTTAAAGTTAGACTTGATGCCTAAAGCCCGATCGCCAATATCATCCATGAATATTACCGTCAAGCTTCGCCGCCAAACATCGCGTACTAGCGAACCCACCTATCAAACCTTTCAAATCGAAGCCGACCCCGATCGCACAACAGTATTAGATGCATTAATCAAGATTCAGAGCGAACAGGATGGCTCCGTTAGTTTTCGGCGTAATTGTCGTAATGCTATTTGTGGATCTTGCTCGATGCGAATTAATGGGCGATCGGGCTTAGCTTGTCAGAAGCATATCAGCGAAGTAATGGGAGAGCATGATATGGAACTGGTGATCGAACCGATGCAAAATCTGCCTGTAATTAAAGACTTAATCGTAGACATGACTAAGTTTTGGGATAACCTCCACAAAGTCGATCCCTATGTCTCCACTGCATCACGACAAATCAGTAAGACAGAATTTCTACAAACTCCCGCCCAACGTGCCAAACTCCAAGCTGCTGCTAATTGCATTCTTTGCGGTTCTTGCTATTCTGAATGTAATGCTGCTGCTGTAAGCGATCGCTTTGTGGGTCCCCATGCTTTAGCAAAGGCATATCGAGTCATGGCAGACAACCGTGATGATCAGACGGAGGAGAGAGTCGCCAAATATAATGAATCAGGTTTTGTCTGGGACTGCACGCGCTGCTATAACTGCAATGAAGTCTGTCCAGTGGAAGTGCAACCCCTAGATCGGATTTCCCAAATTAAGCATGAAATTCTTGCTAATACCGATCTACCAGAATCCACTGCTCAACGTCATCGTCATACGATGGTGGAACTAGTCAAAGAAGACGGTTGGATCGATGAAAGTAAATTTGGGGTGCGGGTTGTTGGCGATAACTTCCGAGATTTAAAAGGATTACTCAGCATTTTCCCTCTTGGTATTCGTATGATTTTAAGCGGTAAAATGCCCTACCCTTGGCAATTCCAAAAATCCGAGGGAGCAGTCGAAGCTAAAGCTTTGATTGAGGCGATCGCCTCTGCGAAAAATCAGAAAATACCTGCGGATTCGTAGAGGCGGCGGATGAGAGCGAGGATTTTGCGATCGTAGAGAGGATCGATCGCCCAACGTCCAGTGAGTTGACTTAAGATTGGGGCAACACCTCGCGCAACTAAATGGAATCTGGGTGCAACTACAGGTTGAAATAGCGGAGCATTGCTGGCATAAGCCTTGAGATGCTGAATATGCGCTCTTACACCTGTACGCTGATCGTCAAAACTTGCACCTGATGCCTTTGCTGCCGAACTAGCTACGGCTCCTAAACTAGCAAAATTATTTTGCTCAGGCTCTATACCTTTCCCAAATCTCAAAAAGTTGGTTTCAATACACATTTGACAAAAAGCAATATCGTGATTTACTCCTTCAATCTCCGCTTCTTCACGATATAAATGGGGAAGATCGCCATAGTTAGTAAGAGCCGCTTCATTATTATTTTTCAGAAACATCAGTAACTGTAATTCCGAAGCATTACCCACACCCATGATCTGATCGATTTGCCCCGTAAAAACTTTGAAAATTGTTTTCAAATGAAGTGTGCGCGTTGTGCTATCCCAAGAGACAGAAGTATTTAACTCGCGTAAGGCGATCGCCTGTACATAGACAATACTTTGATAACGCAACCGGCAATTGAGAGGAATCTGCTTAAGATCAAAGCCAAGGCGATCGACTAAATCCGCAGGTACAAATACATTTCCCGATACAAGAATCCCTTTCTCGGCATAACTCTGCCCATTAAGATTGATATTAATCTCTGGATAAGTTATTGGCTTTGGATTAGTTGGGCGATTGGCTAGTGTATATACAGGAATTGTGGTGGCTGTTTCATTAATCCATGCTTGCAAACCATCGGCAATACCGATCGCATAGTCACGCCTTCTTGTTTGCATCAGCAGCCGATCTTGCGAACTATTAGAAAAAACTAATTCCAGCAAAATAGAAGGAACTGAAATTTGGCGGCAAAAACTTAAACTGCCAATACTGGCGATCGTATCGGCTTTTGCGCCACGATTGGTGATTTCAGGTACACGCTTAGTTAAGGCATTGGTGAGTATTTCTGCTTGTCTTTTACGCAGCGCATTATTAGTAATGTAATAGGCAGTTGTGCCACGTAATTCAGGAGCATTGGCTATATTTAGTTGTAACGACAAAGCTACATCTTGTTGATCTGACCGAGTATTAATCCATGCGATCGCCTCAGCTAAATTCAGATCATCGCTAGGTATGGCGATCATAATCCCACGCGATCTCAGCTCGGCAATTACCAAGTCCCTTGTAGCGACTAATTCAGCAGTTTCCATCGTTCCACCCGTCATTTCACTTAGATCGCGAAATGACCCCTCAAAACTACCGTGACCTGCGGAAATAAATATTTTGCCCATATTCCTATCTGCCAGTCCATTTCAGCAAGCAAAAAAGTCTTCGTAAGTCTATCAGCTTTTGTCCTGTTTGACTTTTTATTATTAAAAACAGAAGGGTAGCTTTGTCGCCAAGTGAATCAAAACCCAAGAATTAGAAGTTGCGGCGCTTTGCGCCGCAACTTCTAATTCTTCACTGGGAAAGGAGTAACATGATTAGCAATAGCTTCAGGATTGAGATTCGATGGTAAAAACAACAAAATTGGTTTCATAATTAATACAACACTTTACGGATGTGTAAATATATCCGCAAAACAAAAATAAATCAGCAATACATCACTTTGGATTTTGCCGTAGGCAAAATCCAAAGTGATGTATTGCTGATTTATTAGGGCGGGAATCTTCCAAAAACACCAACTATGAAAAAAAGAGTTAATCTTACCTTTCCCAAGCGAGCAATCAGCATTCCGATCACCTATCGGCTTGCCAAAGATTTTAATATTGCTGCCAATATCATCCGCGCCCAAGTTGCCCCCAACAAAATGGGCAAGATGGTACTAGAGTTATCAGGCGATATTGACCAGCTTGAAGAAGCGATGGACTGGATGCGATCGCAAGATATCGAGGTTTCATTACATGGACGCGAAATTGTGATTGACGATACGGCATGTGTAGATTGTGGCTTGTGTACAGGTGTTTGCCCCACTGAAGCCCTAACTCTCGATCCCAAAACCTTTCAACTCAACTTTCTGCGATCGCGCTGTGTTGTCTGTGAGCAATGCATTACTGCTTGTCCAGTTAACGCCATATCTATTAACCTATAGCAAGGCGATCGGTAAACTCTCGCATCTTTCCTGATTAAGACTGCATTGTCGGTAGCGGCTTGCGATACAAATAATCAACAACTGATACGCGATCGCGATAACCGCCTATAATGATACAAAAAGTAACAATTTTTCATAAATAATTTAACCCATCAAACTTTGAGTCATAACTCATGCATTTTGAGTTTTTTTCGCTAGAAATTATTCAAGAATGGACGCAGCAGTATGGATACTGGATTGTCTTCTTTGGCATCATGCTTGAGAATGCAGGTATCCCCTTGCCAGGCGAAACGATCACCCTAGTTGGTGGATTTTTAGCTGGCAATGGTGAGTTGCGTTATCCATTAGTTCTGCTCTGTACAGTTGCAGGAGCGATTTTAGGGGACAGTGCGGGATACTGGTTAGGTCGTTGGGGTGGCTTACCAGCATTAGAGAAAATTGGCAAAGTATTTCGGATGCCCAGTGATGAAATTGCGATCGCCCGTGAAAAATTTCGTGGTAGTGCCGATCGCGCCGTCTTTTTTGGGCGATTCATTGCCATCTTGCGAATTTTTGCAGGACCAATGGCTGGGTTATCAGGAATGTCCTATTCCCGATTTCTCTTTTTTAATGCCACAGGTGCATTAGTTTGGGGAACAGTGACGACAGGGGTTGCCTACTATGCTGGTACTTTGATTCCCCTAGAGACTCTAGTCTCTGGAGTTGTGAGGATTAGTTCCATCATTTTAAGTGGTGTAGTGTTATGGTTTGCCACCCCACCAGCATTTCGTTGGCTCAAGGAAAGATTTATAACTTGGCGTAATGCTAAAAAAACTCAATCTTCTAGCCCTAGCCAGTCGAAGTTACAGTCTGCACAGGAGTCATCTGTAATATTTCCAATCGCAGAAGATAAAGTAATGGTGAAAATCGAAAAGGATTATTAACAAGAAAGAAGGGCTACCCGATGGGTAGCCCTTCTTTCTTAAGGTTTTAAAAGCAAAAAAATGGCTGTGCCATTTTTTTGCTTTGGTATTTACGGAGAGAGAGGGATTCGAACCCTCGGTTGCTTTCACAACATTCGATTTCAAGTCGAACGCATTCGACCACTCTGCCATCTCTCCCGTTGGATATTCTAAAGCATGATTACACCTAACACAAGCAAAAAAATAAAGACTCGCAAAGCGAGTCTTTATTTTTTTGTTCGGCTACTTAGGCTAGAAACTATGCTTTGACAGCAGACATTGACAAGGTGTAATAACCCAACTGGTTAGGAACTCTCTCCCACTTACCATCAAGCTTACCCTTAGACAAGTTCTTGGTAACGCGATCCTTCGCTTGGCGGAAATTTTCTACCGAGAGATCACCATACAAAGCTTTGACAACGCTATCTGCATTGACAAATTCACCCTTGCGCTCTTGCAAAACCTTCTCGATCGCATCAGTTAAAGTATTACCCTGATAGAGAGGACGCATCACCAAAGAACTCATCCGTCCAGACTTCTTCGGCTGTGCAGACTTAGCTGCCTCTGCTTCAGCCTTTTTGGAGACTTTAGGAGCAGCTTTTGCAGCTTTAGGAGCAACTTTGGGAGCCTTAGGAGCTTTAGTTGCTTTGGTTGCCTTAGGTGCAGGAGCAGCTTTAGCAGCAGTTTTAGTTGCTTTAGGAGCTTTAGTTGCTTTAGGAGCAGGAGCTTCAGCTTTTACAGATGCAGCACGACCTCTCTTAATAGTTGAGGTGGGAACTGTTTTTAAGGTTTCTAGAGATAGTGTGTAGTAACCAAGTTGGTTAGGAACACGCTTCCATCTATTTTCGCCTTTGCCCTTAGATAGATTCTTGGTTACACGCTCCTTAGCAACTCGGAATACAGTCTCTGTCAAATCACCGTAAAGGATATTGACTACATCATCAGCATTGACAGCTTGACCTTGGCGTTCATTCAAAATCTTTTCGATCGCTTCTGTGAGGGTTAGCCCTTCGTAAGCAGGACGAGTTGTCAAAGAACCACGACGATGTCCTCTTCCTCTTCCTTTAGCAGCAGGTGTAGCGGCAGGAGCTGCTTCAGGCTTAGCGACGGCTTTAGGCTTGCGACCTTTAGTGGGGGCAGGTGGAACTTCAGCAATTACAGGAGTAGCTACAACAGGAGCATCAGCTACAACTTCTTTCTTTTTACCTTTAGCCTTAGGAGCTTCAGCAGGTAAACTTCCTAGGAGTGCTTCGACATGAGCGAGCTGAGCGCGGGCTTGGGCAACTTTATCTTCATATTCAGAGAGGAAGCCTTGCAAATGGGTTTGCAAAGCTTGTAAAGACGCACCAAAACCGTCTGGCTGCAAACTTACAGGTAGATCTATAGTCATATTATGGAAACCAAAGAGATAGTAATGATTGATTGATTTGATTAGTTTGTTTCCTCATACTTTTGCTTATGATGGAAGAAACTCATCATTTCGTTCTATCATGTTTTGAGAGAACTCGCAATAGTTTAGAAAGAATTCTCACCATTATCTATTTTTTTTAGAAGAAAGAGGTACGTTTATCATTGCTCATCTCTTGCAACATAATGCCAATTCTCGAAAGTGTAGTTATACTTTCGAGAATTGAAAGCCATAGCCAGCAAGGTATTTAACTTTTTGAATGGTATTACTATTTTGAAAATCGGGTGTAAGTTTACAAGAAACCAACTTTGCGGGATTTAATTTATCTAAGGTAAATTGAATCCCGCAAAGTTGCTATTTTTTATTTTTTTAAGCCTAGGAGGAATTTGGCTTCGTTAGTCCGATCACTGTTGGGATATCGATCTACCAGTCTTTGCAAATAATTAGATTGCTCGCTGAGAAAGAAGCTAGAAAACAGCAAATCATCAATATATTGACTCTGAGGAAACTTCACCTGTAATTCAGTGATGATGCCATCAATGCGCCGCTGATAGTCAGAACGCATATTCTTTTCACGTTGCTCGTAATCTTGGTAAGAATAGCTACGTTGCGGTTGATATTGCTTAGTAGTAGTCACTCCTGCGGGTGGATGGATACGTTGGGTTTCTGAGAAAGTGTGGTTTTCCCACTGGTAAAGAAGTGTCATTGCCACCATGTACAGAGTTTTTTCTCGCAGCGCCGTTGAAAGGCGATTATCTTCAAGTAATTTTTGATAGAGGGAAAGAGCGATCGCATTTTGACTACCAGCTTGATATTTGGCGAGAATTTCCGCATTACTGCGTTTAGATGGATCGCATACCCACCATTCGCCACAATTCCAGTCTGTTGGCAAGTAATAAGCTCGAAATCCATCCCAAATTGGTAAATAACCATTTTTCCATCCACCGATACCAGCCCAGTCAGAAGCAATCTGATATCGTGATTCAGGTGTATTGTCGATTTGCCATTGGCGCAGCTTTTGCCAACGTAGTTTTTGTTCACCCAATAATGATTGAGCTTCTCTCTTAAAACTTTCGACCTGATTATATTGCCATGACCAACTCTGCCGACCTTGCGGATAATAATAAGCTTCAAGGATGCGATCAGGAATAGCTTCTAATTGCACATTTGCTGATATCTCTAGAGCTTTTGCATAGTTGTGCGATCGCGCATATTGGATGGCGATCGCATATTGTAAAAGTGGTGCAAGGAGTTGGTTTTCTGGTTCTTGTAAGAGGGTTTGCATCTGGTCGATGGACAATCCGACATCAAGGAGAGTACGAACATGGGGGAAAGCGAGATAAAGAGCATCGCGATCGCCCATTGGTTGCGTCATAATTTTGATCCAGAGACGCATCGCTCCGACAATATCATTGTTATCTTGCAATCTCAGCGCCAGAAAATAATTGGCATCATCGGCTCCAGAATGATCTGCATATCTCTTCAGCCAGTCTTGCCAAGCAGTGAGATGTTCTTTCTCAGTACGTTTGGCATTGCGAGCAAGGATAGCTGGCTCGCGTGGCTCAGCATTGAAATAAGAGCGTCCTGTTAAATCGCCATATTCCCGACAGGCGATCGCAAATTTTGATTGCGGATATTTCTCTACCATTCCCAACAGCAGATAATAGGCATAGTCACCCTTTCGCTCAAAATTTTCGTAACTGACGATCTTGGAGAGGGAATGAAGCTGAGATAAATCATTATTTAAAATATTTTTGAGTAGTTCTGTCCCTTGGCTATCTCCATGCCGATCTAGTTCAGCAATCGCCCAAATGCGATCGCTAGCAGATCGGTCATTCGCTAAAGCACGGAAGAAAGCTCGCCCGAAAGGTGTAATTTCCCCTGCTTTCAACGCCCCTAGTCTCTCAACTAAAATATGCTCCTGAGCATCACTAGATAATTGCTGATAGAGAGCGATCGCCGCTTTGACTTGGATATCTGTTGGTTGTTGTAGTTGCTCGTAGGTTAACCATTCGGATAGACCGACAAAGTTCTTGCCTTTCTCATAGGAATTTTTGCCATGTACAGCTTCATAACCCAATAAACGAGTTAAGAAATCTAGATTGAACTGGTCGTAATATCGCGGCGAATTTCTCGGTTCAAGATTGGCTTTGGCAAGACTGATTAACTCTTTACGCACTTGAGGATCATCTAAGCCAAATTCTTTCTCCCAGTCTTTGCTCTGAGCCGCTGACAGATAGGAAGCGATTTCGTAAAAACTGGGATAAGTCATCCGTCGTTGAATCTGTCCCCGTAACCAGAAAGTTGTATAGGGCTTGCCAAGGCGACGAATACCTTCAATACCATACTTTTGCCTAGTTTCATCACGGGAACGAGCATAATAACTCAGCAATGGATAAGCTTTAGCTCCATATTTTTCCCAAACTGGATTTTCAACAGGATCGCGTCCCCATTTAGCAGCAATAATATCTTGGCGCACAGCTTGAGCGATTTCTTGCCATTGAGGTTCGAAGCGAAGGCGATCGCGCAAGACATCATCGATTTCCAATTGTGATATTTCTTGAGGACTGAAAGAATCAGCCAGTTTTGACATTTCCGATGGACTAGGTATTTTCACTGTTCGTGATTGAAATACTTCTGTCGCTTTGAGTGCTACGCCAAACGAGAAGATAGTAATGAATATAGACAATATATATAGATGTCGCTTTTGCATTTCGATCTCCAAAATGTCTCTAAATTAGTCGAATCGAAAGAAGACTTGATGATTTCTTTCACTTTCTACCATTAAACGTGATTTCGGTGAGACAGAAATACTTCTCAGCAATTTGCAACAAAAAATAATTAGAGAGAAATCCACACTCAAAAAGCTTCTAGGTTTTAAGTTTACTTATGCTGAACTACTTACTGACATTAATTGCCACTACTATAATCCACCGTATTTCTTATTGAATATTTGCTTCTAAACTTTGCCTAACCTTGCAAGAATTATTTTATACATCATGCCCATAGAAATTCTATGCATCCATCTGTACTCCGCAGCCTTGCCGTTTTGATAAACATTCCCCTATTTTCTTTAGGTTGCAGCAGCAATCCAGTCGTTATAGATTCACCAATCGCCCATTCAACATCAACTTTGCAAGCAGTGGTAAATGACGCAACTCCAAAAGCGATCGCACAGGTATCAGACAGTCTACTAAGTGCGGATCAGCAAATCCAATTAAAGCAACTAGGAATAAAGGTTGTTTTGCCTACCTATTTACCAGCAGGCTTTAATGTCACTTATTTTGAGGCTCATAGACAGAAAAATCCTGAAGACATAACCGATTCTGCCTACTATAGAATTTCTTACGCTAATGCAAACAACATTTGCATCGAAGTAGGTAGTGGATATCAGGCTGTGTGGATAACGAACCCCAGCAAAAGTAAACTTGAAACTGCTCTGGGAGACATCGAGATTACCTATGGAAAACTTCGTGGAAGTGAAACAAGACAATATTGGGCTTCAATTAAAAAAGGTGGACAAGTCATTTACACAGGCGGAAAACTTTCTAGAGTAAGTGAAACCTGTAATCCTCTCAGTCTAGAAGATTTCACTAAGGTTCTGAAGTCATTAACAGTGCTTGAAGAAAAATTGCATTTTTAGCAAGAAGATTTTCTTTCTCGCTAAAAATGCGATCTCATCATTGCTTACTTACAATGCTTTGCGTTCTAAACCAAGAGATTTTCTAAAAGTGTTGCAAAGCAACACTTTTAGAAAATCTCTTGGGGTTCGTTTGATCGATAATTGCTGTACGACACATTTCATGTCAAAGAAATCAAGGCTTAAAAGAATAAATGACTTTCAGGTTGAATATTGATTTCCATTGGGACGGATTGTAGATCAGCGGAGAGAGCAAACATGATTGCATTTGCGGCTGTCTCAGTTGTTAGCATTTTGCTGCGATCGACCTTCAGGCTGACGTTATCCCAGAATGGTGAATCAATTCCCCCAAAATAGAATAGAGTCACCTTAATCCCCAAACGCCGAAGTTCATCAGCCATACATTTACTAAATCCGATCGCCCCAAATTTCGATGCACAGTAAGCCGCCGCCATCGCCATGGGATGTTTGCCAAGAATGCCAATGACATTACAGATATGTCCAATCTTGCGATCCTTCATGACATTTGCCACAGCTTGACTAGTATAAAAATTGCCTTTGAGATTGAGGTCAAGCATCTGGTCAAGTTCTTGCGGTTCAATACGCAGAAATTGCTTCATCACACCTGCACCTGCTGCATTTACTAAGACATCAATCTGTCCAAACTGCGCGATCGCCTGCTGCACCATTCCTTCAACTTGCTCATATTTAGTAATGTCTGTAGGAACTGCGATCGCCTCAATATCATAGTCATCTTCGAGATTGTTGACTAGAGATTCCAGCTTGGCGACATCTCTTGCTACAAGAACTAACTTCGCGCCTGCTGATGCTAATTTCGGGACAAGCGCCGAACCAATTCCGCCTGTTGCACCGACAACGACAACAACTTTATTTTGCATCTTAAAAATTACGATTTGTTTACAATACTTTATGCTTCTTTACATAATAAGCCTACATTAAACAAATCCAACATTAGATCCTTGGATCAATTCGCATTACAGTCTGCCTGAATGAGACGGCGATCGCTCTACAATTCGTCAATCGTAACCAACCCGCTTTCTGTGAACTGCACAACAAGTTCATGTTCATCTAGTAAAGCAGTCCTAAACAATGGTCTTCGTCCTGTAGCTAGTACACGGATTTCTCACTCTTCTCCATTCCAAATAATTATTGCTTGGTGATCGTAGTATTTCTACAGTTTATTCCAACGTTCCTTAAGACTTTTTTCTGGTAACAGACCAGCATCAAAATTCTCTGCGGGAATCACAGACTCATCTTGACAAAATTGAACATAGTTAGTGGCTACAATTCTTAGCCAACGTGTTATCAGTTTGGAGCCAAAACCGATAGTAGTTCGATTGGGATCTACATAAGATCGATAATACATTATTTCTTCTCCACGAGAGAAACCATGAGTTCGATCCGAGTTCTTTGAAGAATGTACTAGTGGGCAACGATAAAATTTATACAACATAGCCCCATATTCATATTCTTCTGCAATCCTTCGTAATTTAGGGTTTTGAGCTATTTGAGTACATTCGAGTTCAAGCTCTTTTAGAGGTAAATCAAGATATGATTTCGGCAGCTCATTTGCTCGAAGGAATTCGTTTGGATTATTACTTAATCGTTTATCAAGAAGTTGACTAGCAAAGGAGGTGTCTTCTGGACGAAATAGCTTCCAGTCCTCGGCAAAGCAAACAACAGCAACTTTGCTTGCGTCTGAATCATCTTTAGCAAATCGCTTGAGTAATTGAGATAGACGAATAGATTCTGAAATACCGCCGCCATAATACTGAATAAGCTCATTTTCAATTTTCGGAAAGTCGTGAAGCCAAATTTTTGCAAGAGCGTCAAGTGCTGTTGTTCCAAGAATCAAAGAATCTGTAATTGCACCTGAATTAGTTAGTTGATCTGCAACATTTGCTCTAAGCAGAAAGTAATTTTTGAAAGGAGTCCGCCTATCCTCACTAATAATTTTCATAAGCTAAAAATCTGTTAGATTTAATCTATAATATTAGACGGAAAATTTTATCTATTGTTTATCTGTTGTAATTGCGCCTAGCCGATCGCCAAAAGGAAAGAATCTAATAGTTGCTTTGCCGATGACATTTTCCTTGGGCAAAAATCCCCAAATATGCGAATCGTTACTATGATTGCGATTGTCGCCCATCATCCAATAATGATCTTTGGGAACGACCACTTCACGCATCGCATATTTAGGAGCTTCCGCAATATATGGCTCATCGATCGCTTCCCCATTACGATAGACTTTGCCTCCACGTACTCCAATGCGATCGCCTTCGATGCCAATCAAGCGCTTGATATATGCCTTACTTGTATCATCGATCGCAGGAGATTTTGGTGGATAGAAAATCAAAATATCGCCGCGTTTTGGTTCTTGCCATTGCATTGAGATTTTATCGACCAAGATACGATCGCCCACTTGCAAAGTCGGCTCCATCGAGCCAGAGGGAATGAAGCGGGGCTCGACAATAAACGCCCGCAGAAATAAAGCGATCGCAAGAGCCACGACAAAAATACGGATGGTTTCACCATGTTGTTGCCACCAAGGCTTAATGGGAACTTGCGGATCGAGCTTAGTTTCTGTGGACATGGATCAATATCTATTTATTGTGTATTTAGTAGAAGGGGGCGCGAAGCGCCCCCTTCTACTAGTTGTATTTAGGAACGCTTAAATTACCAGCTCGATTGTCAAAGGGCCAGTAGCGAAACATCGCCCTTCCAACTAGATTCTCTTCAGGCATAAATCCCCATGCGTGAGAATCCAAACTGTTATTGCGGTTATCACCCATTACCCAATATTTACCATTTGGCACTGTAAAAAATGGATAATCTTTCCCAGACTGCACATTATCAGGACGGAAGCAGTTGGGGCAGAGAGCATCGTCTTGAGTGGGTAAAGTATAGTTGGGAGGTGAAGCAATGTATGGCTCATTTAGAGGCGAATCATTTACAAAGACTCGTCCATCATGAATGCTGATACGATCACCTGGCAACCCAATCACCCGCTTGATATAAACCTTAGATGCATCAGGCACAACAGGATTAACGGGTGGATTAAAGACGATAATTTCGCCACGTTCAGGCTTGCGCCAACGAATTGAAAGCTTATCGATAATTAAGCGATCGTCAATTAATAAAGTCGGCTCCATCGAGCTAGAAGGAATATAACGTGGCTCAGCAATAAATATTCTTACGCCAACTGCTAACAAAATAGCCACTGTGACGGTGGGCAAGTTATCAGTCAAGAAATTTTTAAATGAATTTTCTTGTTTATGAACTGGTGGCGCTTGCTTGGGATCAGTGGGGGGATTGCTAGGGCGATCGCTAGATTTATCAGATGACATAGAGAAATGCTCGCGGGATATGTACTTATCTTAAAGCGTATTTAGCTAGTAAGTGTGGCGCTTCGCGCCACACTTACTACTTTTTCAAGGCACTGGGAACTTCAATTGCACGATCACCAGACAGATTAAATTCTTGATGAATAACTTTTAGTGCTTGTTCCGCTTGATGATCGCGCACTACGCAACTTACTTTAATTTCAGATGTGGCGATCATCTCAATATTAATACCTGAATCAGCAAGGGCGCTAAACATGCGGGCGGCAATTCCCGACTGATGGATCATATTGGCTCCCACAATACTGACTTTACTAATGTCCGCATCGCAAGTCACTTCGCCGTAGCCAAGCTCCTTAGTATATTGGTTGAGGGCAGTTTCAGCTTTAGCGAGATCAGTAATCGCCACAGTAAAAGCGATTTCGTTAACATCGCGATCAGATTGCGACTGGACGATCATATCCAAACTAATATTCTGCTCGACAAGCTGTTCAAGGATTTTGGCTGCCATCCCTGGGCGATCAGGTACTTGCTGCACCGCAATTCTGGCGCGATTGCGATCTAGAGCGACACCACGCACAGGCGAAATGTCTGAGTTTTGTTCCGATGTAATTTCGCAGGCTTGATGCGATCGCACTGGCACATCGAAGGTTTTCTGGATCGCTGCGATCGCCGCCTCACCATCAGCCGCCGCAATCACACAACTGATTTTAATTTCAGAAGTAGAGATCATTTGAATATTGATCCCCGCTTCTGCCAGAGCCGTGAACATTTGCGCGGCAACCCCTGGTCGTCCGATCATGCCCACCCCAATAATGCTGATTTTGGCAACAGCAGCATCAACGGTGACTGAACTTGCGCCAATTTCTAAACTACGGGTGACTACTTCGGCAAGTTGGAGTTGATTTTGAGGAATCGTAAAGGCAATGTCATTGACCCCTTCGGTTTCCTGCACTGCTTGGATAATTAAGTCAACATTGATCCCCTGATCGGCGAGAGATTTAAATAACTGTGAGGCGATTCCAGGGCGATCGGGGATTTGTAACAGCGCAATTTTGACTTGATCATAATCAATTGAAACTGTCTCGACAAAACGATTCACTTCTAAGGATTTCAGATTGCCAGTGCCAATGCCAGTCGAAGTGATCACCGTACCCGCATCATCTAGCCAACTAGATCGCACACACATTTTTACGCCAAAGTTACGCGCAATTTCCACCGATCGCGGATGCAAAACTTTTGCCCCTAAACTGGCTAGCTCTAGCATTTCATCGCAAGTAATTTCCGCTAACATTTGCGCCTTGGGGACAATGCGCGGATCAGTGGTCAGAATTCCGGGAACATCGGTATAAATTTCGCAAATGTCAGCGTTGATGGCGGCGGCGATCGCCACTGCCGAGGTGTCAGATCCTCCACGGCCTAAAGTGGTAATTTCATTGCTCGGTAAACCAGTGGCTGGATCAATTGCCACACCTTGAAATCCTGCGATCACTACAACCTTACCTAGATCCAGCGCCGATCTGATTTGGTCTGGTTCTACGTATAAAATTCTGGCGCGAGTATGGTTTGGCTCCGTAACTACTCTTACTTGTGAGCCATTCATGGCGATCGCAGGCTGTCCTGCTGCTTGCAGAGCCATACTTAAGGCGGCGATCGTGATCTGCTCTCCCGTTGCTAAGAGCAGATCCATTTCCCGCTCTTTTGCCGCAATTTCGGTGAGGGTTTGGTTATAAGTTGCTGACACTGATTCGGCGAGAGCTACCAAACCATCGGTGGTTTTGCCCATCGCTGAAACCACGACTACAACTTGATTACCAGCATCAACTGTCCGCTTAATGCGATCGCGGACTGCCTTAATGCGATCGGCATCGGCTACGGAGGAGCCACCATATTTCTGAACTATTAGCGCCATTCGTGAGGGGAATTTTTTAACCGATGAAAGAATTTATTGCAGAGTAATCATCATACATTCGTTAGCGATCGGCAAAATAGAATGAGGTGATTCACCTGAGCAATTCTCATGATGAAACCAATTTTGGGGTTTGCCGCGCCGTGGGCCCGGCAAACCCCAAAATTGGTTTTGAACCCAGCAATTCAGCGATTGAAACAAAGCACCACAAATTTGGGAATAATTAAAAGTTTTTTACGATACATTGCGATCGCGCTACTTGCCAAGTATTGTTAAGATAATCAGTAGATTTACTCCAATGGTATGATTGCCTAGTCAGGAGTGAACATGTACTTAATAAGGAACTGTCTTTTATGCAAACGGGGTCTGTTTCTCCACTGGTTCTGATCATTTTAGACGGCTGGGGACATAGGGAAGAAACCGAGGGCAATGCGATCGTCGCAGCAAATACTCCCATCATGGATAGTCTGTGGAGTACTTACCCAAAAACTCTCCTCCAAGCCTCTGGCAAAGATGTTGGCTTACCAAAAGGTCAAATGGGCAACTCTGAAGTTGGACATTTAAACATTGGTGCAGGTCGAGTTGTCCCCCAAGAGTTAGTAAGAATTTCTGATGCCGTCGATGATGGCTCGTTATTATCAAATCCTGTACTAGTAGAAGTTTGTGAAAAGGTTAAAGCTAACCATAGCAAATTGCACCTGATCGGACTTTGCTCCGATGGCGGCGTACATTCACATATTGATCACCTATTGGGATTACTAGATTTAGCCAAGTCCCAAGAAATTGAAGATGTCTGCATTCATGTGATTACCGACGGACGCGACACCTTGCCGCACTCAGGGATCAACTTTATTCGGCTTTTACAAGCACATATCAAAAAGATTGGTGTTGGGCGCATTGTCACAATCAGTGGTCGCTACTTTGTCATGGATCGTGACAAGCGCTGGGATCGCGTCCAAAAAGCCTATGAAGTTTTGACAAATGATCAAATTACTTCTGAGCTAACCGCACCAACTGACTTACTGGAAGCCGCCTACAAAGAAAAAATTACCGATGAATTTTTACCACCTACTCGCGTCGCCCATGGCGCGATCGCCTCAGGTGATGGCGTAATTTGCTTCAACTTCCGTCCCGATCGCTCCCGTGAGATCACCCAAGCTCTTGTTGCCAAAAATTTTACGGGCTTTGAACGCGAATATATTGAGCATCTTGCCTATGCCACTTTTACACAGTACGACAGTGCTTTACCCGTACCTGTTGCCTTTCTGCCCCAAAACTTAACTAATTTACTGGGACCAGTTGTCGCACAGCATGGATTAAAGCAGTTACGCCTCGCCGAAACTGAGAAGTATGCCCATGTCACCTATTTCTTTGATGGTGGACTGGAAGAAGCTAGTGAAGGCGATGATCGGGTGCTGGTCAATAGTCCGCGTGTGTCTACCTATGATCAAGAGCCAGCCATGTCGGCTGCCGAGGTAACACGCATTGCTGCGGAGGCGATCGCCAAGCGAATTTACTCGCTAATCGTGATTAACTATGCTAACCCCGACATGGTTGGTCACACTGGCAACTTTGAAGCGACAGTTAAAGCTCTCGAACATGTGGATCGATGTTTGGGAAAATTATTGTCTAGTATTGCCAATGCTGGTGGTACAGCTTTAATCACCGCCGATCATGGCAATGCCGAATATATGTGTGATGAGCATGGCAATCCTTGGACAGCCCATTCCAGTAATCCTGTGCCATTTATTTTGGTAGAGGGTGAAGGTCGTAAGATCTATGGTCATGGTGCTGATGTGAGGCTGAAGCAGTCTGGCGGTCGTCTCGCAGACATTGCACCTACGATTTTAGAAATCCTGCAAGTTCCACAACCAGAAGAAATGACAGGAGTTTCTTTGCTAGAAAAAGCAATTTACGAGATCAAAGCTACTAAAACTCCAGTCAAAATTGGCAAATAATTTAGAGAAACAAGCTAAGTCTATTTCTCTTTGTAAGGTTCTCTTTGTAAGGTGTGTTAGCGCAGCGTAACACACCTTACAAAAGCTTAAACGACAGTACGTTATGGTATGGCTAATAACTAACTCTAGTGCATAGACTATTGAGATCACAAATTACCAAAATTCGCATTCGTTGTCATGAAACAGGTGTTTCAGCATAGACTTTACATTAGCTGACTAGCTAACTATGACCATAAGATATTTTAATGTGGAAAATAAGGAAAAAACGATATATTCTGCTCTTTATTGTTACGTTTTTAGCCTTACTGGCTATTTATGCTTTTAGTATCGAGCCAAGTCTCCTTGTCGTTGCACGATATCGTCTCAATCCAGAAATCACCACTAATCAAGACAGTTTAAAAATTGTTCAAATTAGCGATCTCCATCTGAAAAAATTTAATCATCGTACTCAGCAAATTGTAGAACAAGTAAATCAACTGCATCCAGATATTATTGTTTTGACTGGGGATTCTATTGATAAAGCTGACCAAATTAATGGATACGATCGCTTTTTGTCTCTTCTTGATCGCAAAATTACCAAATATGCAATTCTCGGAAACTGGGAATACAAGTCAAAAGTTGATTTGGCAACTCTAACCAAAATATACAATACCTATGATTGTCGTTTATTGGTTAATGAAAGCGCTTTATATCAAAAAGGTAATCAGAGACTATTGATCACAGGTGTTGATGATTTAGTTGGTGAGCCTAACTTGACTAAATCACTTCAGAATATTAGTCCTAATCCTAATCATTTATTACTTTCCCATTCCCCCGCATATATAGATGAAATCTCTACCGATGAATTGAAAACATTAGGAGAGTATAAGCCGCAATATATGCTTTCTGGGCATACTCATGGGGGGCAAATATCATTATTTGGCTTTACACCTATACGCCCACCACGTAGTGGTAATTATGTTAGCGGTTGGTATCAGACAAATTCAATTGATGTATATGTATCAAAAGGATTAGGAATATCAGTATTACCGATAAGAATTGGCACAGTACCTGAGATTAGTTACTTCGAGTGGTTTTTGAAATAGCATCATTGCCAGCTATAGCAAATAAATGAAGGCGGCGCTTCGCGCCGCCTTCATTTATTTGAGTTTTGAGGCGACACTCATTTCTAGTTTTAGGTTGCAAAATATAGATGGTGGTAAGCCTAGCTTGTCACCATCTATATTTTTGTAAAGGTTTATTTTCATGTCAAAACTTACCAGACGCGAATTCATCACCGTTACGAGTCTCACGGCTGGCTTTGCGATCGCCGTGCAGCCAATTTCCGCGAAAGTAATTACCACTGATAATAAGGGGATCATCGCAGGTGAAGTCAAAATCCCTGTCAAAGATGGCACGATCCCTGCTTATAGAGCTAGACCAACTTTGGGCAAAGATTTTCCTGTGATCTTAGTTATTCAAGAAATCTTTGGAGTTCATGCTTATATCCAAGATGTATGCCGTCGTCTCGCGAAATTAGGTTATCTAGCGATCGCCCCTGAAATGTTTTATCGACAGGGTGATGTGTCCAAATTGACGGATATTGCTGAGATTCGTAAAGTGGTTAGTCAAGTCCCTGACGCACAAGTTATGTCCGATCTGGATGCCACTGTGGCATGGGCAACTAAATCTGCTAACGGTGATCCTCAAAAGTTGGGGATTACAGGTTTTTGCTGGGGCGGTAGGATTACTTGGTTATATTCTGCTCACAATCCGCAAGTTAAAGCGGGTGTGGCTTGGTATGGCAGACTGGTTGGTGAATCAACAACACTTACACCAAAGCATCCTATTGATATCGCTATGAATTTGCAAGTGCCAATTCTGGGGTTATACGGTGGCAAGGATACGGGCATTCCTCTAGATACGGTTGAGCAAATGCGCGAAAAGCTAAATGGTTGCAGTGCTAATTCCAATATCATTGTTTATCCCGATGCACCTCACGCTTTCCATGCTGATTATCGTCCTTCCTATCGTCAAACCGAAGCAGAGGACGGCTGGAAACGTCTACAGGATTGGTTTAAGAAAAATGGGGTTGTCTAGAGCAACAATGAATCACCCCGTCGCAAGCTGACGGGGTATCGAAGGAGTTTGTTGCAGTCAAAGATGAATAGGCGATCGCACTCATTCTATTTGCTTACGCTAGTTTATCCAGTTAGGGAATCCAATTTATCAAGTAGTCTTAGACCTTTTTCTGGGTTGCCTTGATCAGCTAGTAGTTTAAATCTGGTATAGGTGTCGAATTCGACAAGTGCGATGTGGAGAGTTCTTCGATGAGTTTATTGACGCTCAAGCATTGACTCTCAGCAAGTTTTTTTAGTCAGAGGTGTTTGTTATCTGGTAGGCGGATGGCTAAGTACATGACAAAAAATTAATGGAGTTAAAAAAGGTTAGAGAATTGAGATGAAGGTCAAAGATGAAGTGACGCAGRRAATCMAAACCAAGACGAAAAATGCTTTTAGGTAAGCGACCGTGCTTTTTAGGTTTGAGGGGAYTGAGTTGAGCAAGCCAAAGCCCAGAASAAAAAGCCCAACATAAAGCCAGAGTKARTAAAGCAATTAGTTTAGAAAGGCGTTCAGGGTCTTGAAGGTGAGTAGACTCCAAACAAAAAACACGAGATTTAAAAACAACCAAACAAAGTCTCAATTGCCCAACGTTTGGCATAGTCGGCAATCGCCTTATTATGGTCATGAGCTGCAACAATTAGTAAATCGCCATCATCCAGACGCATAGCCGCGATATAAAGCCAATGTTGCCAAACTAATCTGGGCTTGGACATTGACCAACTTGGAGATTTTGGAAACAAACGTCAGCTCTCAGTTGTTTCTGCCCATCGTCAAGCAAGGTGTTTTTGCGAATACGGATACGAAAACGGATACATGGGGCACACAGCAAGTAATCAAACTACTCTTCTCCCACAAATTCTCGGTCTGCGGTCAAAAAGTCGATTTTGCGACCTCCAAATATTTCCAGAAAACGATTACACAATTCACAACGTTCGCGGGTGTTCGAGTTACCTTTTTTGTCCAACATTATCCATACCAACGGGAATGCGATACCGTGATGCACTACCCCCAATGTCAGCACATTAAATACAGTCTTACCGAATCTCCAATCGGTGCGGTCGATACTGATGATCCATGGTTCGGGTATTTTCATCACTTTGACGACCATTAAAACGATGCTTTCATAGTCCACTTCAAACTCTCGGAAAAATCTTTGTAACCGCTTATAGTGTGATTCGACTTTAGCTTCACCACTAAATCCTGTTGCGAGCTTGGCTAGGTTTACTGTCTTTACTCGCATTAGTGCGATCAAGAACATGGACACAAACGCTAGTCTTGCTCCATTCCATTGCAGATGTTCATAACTTTTCGCGAAATACGCTAATCTCTTTCATACGGGTTTTATTTGTGATGTGGTTATCTTTTATAAAACCCCTTCCTGCCTACTTTTGCAACTTTTTGTCCTGTACTAAGATATTTAGGACAAAATAACGTAGATTTTACTCCAAGTCAAACGCGAGTGCCTCAACACTCTATCTTTAAAAGGGATTAGTAATAGGCGATCGCGATATTCGTTAACTGAGAATAATTGAATGGGCGATCGCAAAAATAACTACTAAGCAACCTCACTCAAAGCCTCACGAATCACCTCATCGCTCACCCCATGACGTTTTAGACTCTTGATAATCATAGAAACAGCATCTCCATCCAATCTCTCAAAATCAAACAGCGATCGCCCCCTCACCACCCACAAAACCTGATCGCCTTTTCCCTCATCACCAAACAGCGATCGTCCCTCACCACCTACCAAACCCGATCGCCTATTCCTCCAAATCAAACAGCGATCGCCCCAGCAACCTTAACACCCGATCGCCTATTTCCTCATCAAACAGCGATCGCCTCACACCACCACAAACTCGATCGCCTATTCCCTCAAATCAAACAGCGATCGCACATCTCTTTAATCGTTCACATAGATATCTCAGCAAAAAATATTTGTAAATAAAAGAGAATTTATGAATAGTTTTAGAGAGACGTATTACAGAGGTATCAGCTTATTATTGTCATCAAATTCAGCAAAGACGTATTGACGAGCATTTTCAGGAACAGTATTGTCAGCAATAATAATCTGCAACTGATCTCGATATTCTTGACTAATTTTAATTACATAGTTATAGATCGCCTCAATACGTTCAAGATCTTCATTTTTATACCCCATATTTCCTGAAAGCCCATCAATTAAAAGGATGTTAGGAAGTGGTAGTTGAAAATTTAAACAAGTCAACTGATGAGCAAGAGCATGAGCCGTATTAATCATTGTCGTCAATCCTGGGGAGTCCTGCCATTCATTAAACCGTCTTCCTTCAAAAATTGGTAAATAAGTTTTACGATCAATTATTGATAAACCTGGATCTGGGAAGGAGGGTACTTGAATTTCTTGCAATATAATTTGGTAAATATCATCCAAGTATTCAATGTAACTTTCAAATTCTGATACCTTACTTTGAGCATGATCAATCTGGGTGTCAAGCTCTTCAATAAGAGATTCTAATTGCTCGATTCCAGAGATGGCATTATCTTGTCGAGTATATAGCTCTAAGTATTCCTCTAGACGCTTTTTTTGCTCTTGTAGTTCAACTCTATGTTGCTCTAGTTGCGCGATTTCTTCAGCTTGCTCAGAAACATAACGACGAGAGCGATGATTTATCTCATCAGTCAACATCTGACGAGCATCTTCAAATTGCTTGATACTGCTTTCAATTTCGGCAATTGCATTACTATGTGCGTCAACTAACTCAAAAGTTTCGGAAATCTGTCTATCTAAACGATTTTGTTCAGCAATTAAGTCATTTTGACTAATTTGAGGTTCTGGATGTTGCAAGCATAGGTAGCAAGTATCTATATTGGAACGTGATGTATTGATACTAGAACCACAACGTGGACAAGAGAGAAAATCAAAGTCCAGCAAGTAGCTACTAGCAACTATTGATTTAGTGAGACGTTTACTTTGAGTTTGTAGTTGAGCAATTAAACCTTGCTTTTGTTTAAGACTATATTGTTCATACTGAAGATTGTGCCGAAATTCATCAATATTCTGTTGTATTTCCAACAAATTTGTACGCAATTCATCTGTGTTTGTTCTCTGTCTAATTTCATTTGCTAGGTTCTCTGAGTCTAAATGAGATAATTCTATCTCATGTTCAATATTTGTAAGATTGTGAATAATTGAAGCGCGATTTTCTAAAGCTGTACCAGACAGAAATTCTTCAATGGTTTTCGTATAGTTTTTGAGACGACGAATTTCAAGGACTGTCTCCACTCTTTGTTCTTGCAGTTGAGCAATTTCAACATCATACTTTCCATAAAGCACTTCAAAAACATATTTGCGTTTAATATTTTTAGAATAGTCTGTATGCCCAAAAACATTGACATCTATTTCTTTCTGTCTAAGATAGCAATACATTAGATAATCATTAATAGATAGAAGATTAGTGTCACTTTCAGCTTGAGTTGGAGCAGTTAAAACCCTTAAAGTTGGTAATCCTAGTTTATCTAGTAGCCATGTACCGTAAGTTTGTTCTTCCCGCTTACCACGCATTGCTGGTAAACGTTGATTTTCATATTCACCAGCGATAGAAACTTTAGCATCACTAGTTGTTACAAAAGGTCTGATTATTTGATAGATCTCATTTCCAATTAACACTTCTCCAGCTAAATTTGTAATGTTATTTCTTGCCTCTCTTGAGAAGTCTTGAAGGTTAGATCCTAAAATACCTCTTAAGCATTTCATGAGTGTTGTTTTCCCGCTAAAAATTGACCCTGTAATAATATTTAAGCCAGGTTGGAGGAAAAACTCTCGATTAGTACCCATTAGGGAAAATTTATTGATACAGACTTTCATAATTCATCTCCCCATTTAGCACCAGTAACTTCAGGGAAATGTTCGTAAATAAACTTTTTTAAGTTAGTTCCAGTGATATTAAAATTTTGTTTTAGTAGTTTGATACGAATTCTAGTCTCAGACCAACTATCTTCCTTAGCCAAAGCATTGGCTATTCTTTGTCCATTTTCTGTAGTACGATAACTAATCCCATGCTGATTAGGCACAATTTCTATTAGTCCTTTACCTATTAGTTTACCTAAGATTGCATAATAGGATGGATCCCAAGGACCATACCTATATCGGATCATTCGACTTTCAATATTTAGTTCTTCTTCTTGTGAGACATTCATAGTCTGTTCAGGATTTTTAATAGAAAGAGCGCGTTGCATAAAACTGGGGTAACGTAGCAGAAAATCAAGCTTAGCTAATTTGGTTCTTCCTTCTAAGGATTTAGTTTTTGTAGTGAAACCATTGATCAACAAGAGTATTCTAGCCTCACTTTCAATAGTAGGGTGAAAAAGTTCTTTACGCAATTTTCACCCCCCAATCTATTCGACATTCATCAGATAGTCCACAAGCTGCACCAAGCAATAAATAAGGATCTTGTTTATATATACGATTAGGATCGATATCCCCCTTATTCTTTATTAGTTCCTCAAGAACTTCTTTCCATATAATTTTGGCTGGCTTTGGAGAATCTTCATGATATTCAACAATTGAATTTGTGAGTGTTTCAATTCGGATTTGTACATCTATAATTTTGTTTTGCTCATTCTCAAATCCAGAAGCTAAAATCTCATATTCTCTACACGAAGCGTTTGCTCTAAGTTCCTTAGCCTGTTTAATAATACGTTCAGAAGCACCACCTGCAATAAGCTTTAATTCTAATTTAGTAGAATCTTCTAGTACATCATTATTATTAGTTTCAGAGAATCTTTTCAGTAAAGGATACTCACCACACAAAAGAGAACCAATAATATCTTTAATACTTTTATTTGTGAGACATTTGGCTTTAATCTTGTTTTCCCCTTCGCTATCAATCACATTTGCTTGGGTAATATACTGATACAAAAGATTTTCTAGGCGATCATACGACATTGCTCGAAGAATCTCATCAGTCAATTTTTGCTCTAAGCACTCAATCTCTCTAGCTGAAGTGTTTCCAGAAACTTGCCCCATCAGCCTTATATTATGTGCGGTAATAGCATTTCGATCAATCTGATTAGGATGAACAGTTACTAAACCAAGAAAGTTTTTGCTCTCTAATTCACTAATTTCAAGTTTATTAGCAACTGTTTTAATGAGAGATGTTGATAATTCAGGTGTCTTACTAACTAAAGTCTGAAGATCTTTTTGCTTTACTCCAATAGCTCCTTCTAAAAAAAGGCTATATTTAACATTTAGATTTGATGTTTCTTTATAAGCTCTATAGAGGCTTTGAAGACCATCTATTGCATCTGTAAGTGTCCAAGGACCTAGATTAGCATTTCGGGTTTTAACTTGGATAAATTGCCAGTATTCCTTGTATTCCACAACAATATCTTCAAAGTGTTCCATAATAACTGAATGAACACTATCACCTTGAACACATTCCAAACAGAATGGTAAAGCTAGTTGAGCTTGATAGCGATATCGTTTTAGAGTATTACTACCTGTATCATCAGGAGGAGTCTGATTAAGGAATTCTTTCATTACTTGCAGTTGAAATAGTTTTCAAAATTCATTGCCAAATCTGTTGGCAATTTTTGCCACTCTTCATCAGGCACTTGAGCAGAAATTTTAGCAACAACCTCCCAAATAGGTGGAGCGCTGTAATCAAAGATAAATTTATTTGGCATATTAGATTGACCCAGCATCGCCGTTGATAGATTTTTCTGTGTAGCAGTTCTCCGCTTTTGAATCATCTCAAACAAATAATCCTGATCCTTTATTGGTAGGCTTTCAATCGTTTCAATAATCTCTTGAAAAAGAATCATATAACCTCCAACAAAAAATCAGGACTTTAAAAATTAAAAGCGGCGCAATGCGCCGCTTTTAATTTTTATTCTACACCTTCAATGCGGTCTTCGAGTTCTTGATAGAGTTCACGAAGTCTATCAAGATTCTCTTCACTGGTTTCCCAATAGCCGCGACCATTGACTTCTAAAAGAGTACCAACAATCTTACGGAACGAGTTAGGATTGAGATTTTTGAGGCGATCGCACATCTCTTTATCGTTCACATAGACATCATTGACATCTTCGTAGACCCAGTTATCCACTGCACCAGCCGTTGCCGACCAGCCCATTGTGTTCACAAGGCGCTTCGAGATTTCGCGTACACCTTCATAACCACTTTTGAGCATTCCCTCATACCACTTGGGATTGAGAATCTTCGTGCGAGTGTCGAGGCGGACTGTCTCAGTCAGGGTGCGAACTTGAGCATTAGCTGTCGTGGTATCAGCGACAAAGGAGGCTGGTTTTTTGCCATCTTTGCGGAGACTGCCAACGAGCTTAGTGGGGTCAGAGTCGAAGTAGTGGGAGACATCGGTGAGACTGATTTCTGACGAGTCCAAGTTTTGGAAGGTCATGTCAACGGTCTTCAGCGAAGCTTCATAAAGCTGACGCTGTTGCGTGTTGCTGACATTCGCACCAAAGGCGAAGGACTTGCGCGATAGATACATCTGTTGCAATTCTTCTTCGTTTTCCCATGTGCTGTTTTCCACAGCAAGGTTGACATTAGAGGAATAGGAACCCGATGAGTTACTGAAGACGCGAGTTGCAGCTTGACTGATGGTTAAACCAAACTCTTCGGCTTGGGCGATCGCATGTTTGCGGACAAAGTTCATTTCCAAAGGCTCATCAGCTTCGGCTGCCATTCTCACAGCGCGATCGATCAAGTCCATTTGATTAACAAACAGGTCACGGAATACGCCTGAACAGTTGACGACGACATCCACGCGAGGTCTGCCAAGTTCTTCAAGAGGGGTTAACTCTAAACGATTGATCCGACCGAGAGCATCAGGCATAGGCTTCACACCGATCATACAGAGGACTTGAGCAAGGGATTCGCCATAGGTCTTGATGTTGTCAGTTCCCCAGAGGACAACGGCGATCGTTTCGGGATAGACTCCATTGTTATCTTGACGTTGACGCTCCAATAGACGATCAACTACGGTTTTTGCTGCTTGCACAGCCGCACTCGTTGGGATCGAGTTGGGATCGAGAGCGTGCATATTCTTGCCAGTGGGCAGCACCAATGGGTTACGGATTGGGTCACCACCAGGGCTAGGGAGAATATAGTCACCTTCGAGAGCGCGAATCAATCCACCGAGTTCGTTATCAGCAACGATTTGCTTGAGACAGAACTCTAAAAACTCAAATAGAGGCTTGATGTCATCTTTATTGATATTGGGATAGCCATTCTCTTGGAAAACTTCAATCCAAGGCTCGGTTTTGCCCATTCTAAAGAAGTTAAGTACTGAGAGTTTAGAAACTCTGCCATCGTCATCAGCCTTGGCTTTGACCAATGCACCTACAGCTTTATTGGCGATCGCACGAATGTTTGCCAAAAGTTCCACATCGGCGTAAATACCTTTGTCGCTGGATTTATAGAGTTGTTCAATATCGCGTCCGATACATTCACACATAATCCGTAGTAAAGACTTCATGTTGTCTTCGGGGCGATCAAAGCTGGCGATACTGGTCAATACATCGGTGACATCTTCGACTTTTGGAGGTTCGCCAACAACGTGTAAGCCACAAGGGAGAACACGAGACTCGATTTCCATCAGCTTGTTGTATACCTGACCGATGACGTTATCGCGTTCTTCAAGGGACATTTCCTTGGCATCTTGGTCAGGAAGTTGCACATCCTTATCCAGATTGACCAAGCGCACCTTGTCCATAATCGTATTGGTGATTTGGACTCCACGACCACCGAGGCGCAGATCCTTGTAGGACGCAATCAATTCGCTCAGTTCTTGTAAGTTGCGGCTCAAGCCTGCATTTTCGGGTGCAGGAGTGATGTAACTGATGATTGTGGCATAACCGCGACGCTTAGCGATCGTTGCTTCCGATGGATTATTAACTGCGTAGTAATAGATGTTTGGCAGCGCACCAATCAAGCTATCAGGGAAACATTCACCTGACATTCCCACCTGTTTGCCTGGCATGAATTCCATTGAACCGTGAGTACCGAAGTGGAGGACGGCATCGGCTCCCCAGATGTGATTGAGATAGGTGTAGTAAGCGACAAATCCGTGGTGTGGGGATGCAGATTTGCTAAAAAGCAAGCGCATGGGGTCGCCTTCATAACCAAAGGTGGGCTGAACACCTACAAAAATATTTCCGTACTGCTTACCGTAAATGAGGAGGTTCTGTCCATCGGAGTTGAGATGTCCGGGGGCGGCTCCCCATTGCTCAATAATGCGATCGACGTAGGGAGTATTTGCTTCATACTCTGGCACAGACATCTTGTAAGCAACATTCAATTCAGGACTGCCAACCATTGCTTCAGGGTTATGCAGAATTTCTGACATCATGTCGTGGGATGTCTTGGGCAAGCCTTGCACATCATAACCATTGTTCCCAAGAGCTTCGGCAACTTTATGAATGGAAGAGAAAACATCCAAGTAAGCGGCTGTGCCAATATTGCCCTTATCAGGTGGAAAACTGAAGATGGTGATGGCGAGTTTCTTCTCGTGGCGAGGCTTGCGGCGCAGATTTGCCCATTTGATTGCACGATTAGCAATGGTTTCTAAGCGATCGCCGATCGCATGGGATCTTCCCGTCATACTATCGCGCCCCGAAAGCACGATGGGATCGAGTCCGCCATCGAGTTCTGGTAGCGCAACCTGTAGCGCTACTTGCACAGGATGTAATCCAAGATCGCTATCTTGCCATTCTTCAGTAGTTTGGAAAACGAGGGGTAAAGCCACCATGTAGGGACGATTTAGCTTTTCAAGGGCTTCGATCGCTTTGGGGTGATCTTGTTTAGCAGGACCCCCAACTAATGCAAAACCAGTCAGTGAAACGACGCTATCGACGATCGCCCGATCCTTTTGCTTAGGATCATAGAAATATTCTTCAACTGCTTTTGAGAAATCTAAGCCCCCATTAAATACGGAAATCACCCTAGCCCCTAGGGATTCTAATTCTTGCACCATCGCCACATAATGCGCGTCATCGCCTGTGACAAGGTGAGTTCTTGCCATGAGCAGCCCCACACATGGCGCGAGGGGATCTTTCATTTCTTCAGGAATATCTGTGCGTGAGTTAAACCAGTTTAAATAGTCGGCAGTAGTCTCAAACATCTTGGGAGCAAGGGGATGCCACAGCCCCATGTCTAAGTAATTGACAGGATCTTTGATTTGTAAAGGTGCGGAACCATTTTCTTTTGCTCGCGCTTTGACCGTAGGCAGATAATTTTGGGCAAGCATCAGCAAGAAATTTTCAAGGTTTTCCGTTGATCCCCCTAGCCAATATTGAAAGCTCAACATGAAGTTGCGAGCATCCTGCGCCTTATCCATCGGCATATATTTGAGAATCTTGGGCAGGGTCTGCACGACCTTGAGCATACTGTCTTGAAAAGAACTGCCTGATTTCTCTTTACGCTTCCGCATAAACTGGGCGATCGCACTTTTCGACTGCCCCAGATTTTCCATGCTGAATGAACCCATCTTATTGAGGCGCATCACCTCTGGCATTGATGGGAATACTACACATGCCGATAGGCGATCGCGATGGGGGGCAACTGCTTGAGCAATTTTTGTTGCCAAGTCGTCGATAAAAATTAGTGAGGCAATAAAAATATCGGCTTCCGCAATATCCTCTTTAAAAGCTTCATAATTTTCTGGACTACGCAACTCCTCGATTAAATAGCCATTTACCTCGATCGCCAGATGAGGATTGTTTTTGTTGATTGACTTTACAGCCGCCGACATAGCGCTCTGATATTGAGGTTCAAGCACTACATAGACCAACTTCATTAAGACCCGACCCTGTAGATTTTCGGGAATGATACGTCTACCAGATAATGTTGCGATCGGTGGCACAGAAGTGAACATGCAGTCTCCTTAAATTACTGTCCTGATTTTTGGGGGATTTTATATATTGCGTTTGGTTATGGTGTTGCTAAACCTGTTACATAGAATAACAATTAGCAATTAAAGATTTATACCTACTCACTATTTAATACCAGACAAGCATTGCCGTGGTTGATTTTGGGCTATAAATGCAATAATTTTAAATTGATTTGTTTACATTTCGTTATATTTCGTTACATTTGCGACAACAAAATGCAAATATTTTTTAAATCTCTTTAAAGAACTTGAGCTAAAATCGAACTCTATATACAGCAATCCTAAATAGTTTGAGAGAGTACGCTTTTTGTAGGGCGCACTCTCTCAAACCATTCAATCCCACAAATGAATTTAGGATTTCTTTAAATCTAATAACATCACAGAACTTAGAGAAAATAGTTATGACATGGCAGCAATCTGTAACACCTCTGCACCGCTTTTATAGTTGCTTGCCTTACCTACTGCCCATATCGGCGGGTGTAATCTATGGGGCGACCTTGTTTCAGCAATTCCCAATTCTCGTACTTCCCTTTTTTCCGTTTATTTGGCTTTATGGCAATGTTTTGGCATTCCCCCTAGTACCTGTACTTGGTTTAACAGGCGAATTTTTCCTGTTTATGGGGCTGTTCTTCTTAATAGTAAGAGATTCTCGCATTCCGCATTTTATTCGCTTCAACACAATGCAAGCTTTGCTAATGCAAATAGTGTTGTTTATTGCACAACTTTTCTTTCAAGTTGTCCAACAGTTATCTAGCAATGGATTGCCATCTGTGATCAGCGCAACCATCGCCAATACCATTTTTATTGGTACAACTCTAATAGCTGGCTATGCCATTTATCAAAATGTCAAAGGTGAATATTCTGACATTCCTACTCTTTCACAAGCTGCATCATTTCAGTGTGAATTATAAAACTAATCTAGGCATAGATTTTATAGAATCTAGTGATATTTAGACAGTTTAAAAACAATTTGAAAATCAATAGAGATTTATGGCAAGACGTAGTTCAGTTGATAATTTAGATAAGTTATATGCAAGCTTAACTTATCTATTGCCAATTACCGCAGTAGTGGGATTTGGGGCATTTTTGTTTATCCAATTCCCCCCATTATTTATTGTGTTTTTACCAGTTTTGAAGTTAAATCAACTTCTATCTATTTCAATTATTGATTTTATTTCAATCCGCTTTGTTGCTTGGTTTTGCGTATTTATTTTTGTAGTTAGAAGCTATAAGGTAAATCATTTTACGCGCTTTAATGCCATGCAAGCATTACTCTTAGATATTATTGTCGCTCTCGTGGGAGCAGCAACTCAGATTTTAGAAGCAATTTTAGGACAACTTGCATTCTTTCCATTTATGTTGCAAATTATTGCGAGTGTTACTTTTTTAGGGATAACGGCGGCTTTTATATATTCCGTATTTCAATGTATCCTTGGAAAATATGCCGATAAAATTCCTTTAATTTCTGATGTAGCATATATGCAAGTGCGATAAAAGTCAGAATTGTGAACTAGATGGATTAAAGGATGAGGCAGATTTCCAGACATCTAAAATGAAAAGTTTTGGCTAGAGTAAATTAATTGAAATCCGTGTCAATAATCCATTTAATCCGTAATCCCGCCTTTTAATTGGTTTGAGCTGATACAAAGCGTTCGATCGCTGCGTAATCTTGATGTATTTGGATATTGGTATACCTGCCATTGGCTTGTAATAGCGATCGCACTATTTCTGCTTGTCCAGCCATTAGTTCCACAATCCAAAATCCGCCTGAAATTAGATATTGTGGTGCATTATTTACAAGTTCTCGAATAGCATCTAGTCCATCATTACCCCCATCAAGGGCTAAATGTGGCTCATGATTGGTAACTTCGGGCTGTAGATTTAAAACTTCGATACTGGGAATATAAGGCGGATTAGAAACTATTCCTGCAAGATGATTTTGTAAATTTAATTTAGCTAATGGCTCAAACCAACTGCCGTGATGAAAATGAATTTGCTGATAATTTTTACTAGCATTAGTTTTGGCAATTTCTAAAGCAGCTTGACTGCAATCAACTGCATGAATTTCTGCTTGCGGAAATTGCTGTGCTAAAGCGATCGCGATCGCGCCGCTACCAGTCCCTAAATCCACCCAAATACCATTTTGATAAATAGGATCTTGGCAATTCTCCTCAACAATATCAATTATTAATTCGGTTTCAGGACGAGGAATTAATACGGCGGAAGATACTTGCAACTCTAAATTGCGCCATGTTACTGATCCTGTTAGGTACTGTACGGGAATGCGATCGCTTAATCTTTTCTGCCAAAGTTGATCGAGTTTAGTTAATATTTCGGGTGTAATTTTTTGCGAGATATCAGGCGATCGTAATCTTAAGTCCAATTTGTCTAAGCAAGTTAGCCGTAAAACTAGCCAATCAAGCTCATATACAGGTACATCATATTGTTTTGCTGATAAAAAACTGCGATCGTACCACTCCCAAAAAGTCATAATTAATCCTCCCAAGCAAAAGGCTCGCATTGCGAGCCTTTTGTTTATTTTTTACGCTTATTCATGTCTTCGAGATAAGCCTGTTGGTAACTGAGAAAGCTGTTATGCCACTCTTGAAAACGGCGATCGCCATCACGTACCAACATTTGACGATACTTTTCTGAAGAAATATATGGTTTTGAAGTTGACATAATGCTTATCCACTAAACTTCGTTTAGATGGTAACGCATTGCGTCACCATCTAAACTATAGCTTCACCACAAAGGCATCGGTGACGCCTTGAATATGTACAACTTCATCAAGCAAACCACTAGGCAATGGATCGTCAATATTCAACACCATAACCGCTTCACCGCGTACCATCCGACGACCAACTTGCATACTGGCAATATTGACATTGAAGTTGCCAAGTAGTGAGCCAAGTCTACCGATGATCCCTGGCATATCACGGTGCAGTGTCAGCAACATATAGTGCGTAGGTGCAACGTTGATTGGGAACTCATTAATGCTAGTGATCCGAATTTCTGATTTGCCTAGCAAAGCTCCCGTCACCTCTTGCTGACCTTGACTGCCGTGAGCAGTTAAGTGAATCGAGCCACTGTAGTCTTCAACCGAAGGATCACGGGTTTCGGTGACATGAATGCCACGCTCCTTAGCTTCGATACTGGCGTTTACAAAATTAACACGTTCGCGCAAAGCAGGGGTTAACAAGCCTTTGAGAGCAGCAACAACGATTGGTTGACTTTCGCTGTTGGCGATTTCACCTTGAAGCTTGACATTGAGGGTATCGACACGACCGCCAGCCAGTTGTCCAACTAAATTGCCCAGCATTTCGGCAAGTTGCAGGTAAGGCTTGAGTTTTTGCCATACATCGGGGCGCAATCCAGGGATATTCACCGCCGATCGCGCAGGTAAGCCAAGCAAGACATCACGGATTTGTTCGGCAACATCAACAGCCACATTGGTTTGAGCTTCTTCGGTAGATGCTCCAAGGTGAGGAGTCAAGATTACGTTTGCACCTAGTTCACGCAAACCAGAGTCAGCTTCGAGAGGCTCATTTTCAAATACATCAAGGGCGATGCCGCCAATTTTGCCGCTCTTGATTGCTTCAGCGATCGCTACTTCATCAATGATCCCGCCTCTAGCGCAGTTGATGATTCTCACGCCATCTTTCATGATTGCAATGCGATCGGCATTAATCAAATGTGCGGTTTCTTTAGTTTTGGGTAAATGCAATGTTATGTAATCAGCTTCACGCAGCAAAATTTCTAGCTCAACCAGATGGACACCTAATTTCTCAGCACGTTCTGCGGTCAAGAATGGATCATAGGCGAGAATCCGCATTCCCAGAGACTTGGCAACCGTAGCAACGTGAGAGCCAATTTTGCCTAAACCAAGAATACCAAGGGTTTTCTTGTAGACTTCAACGCCAGTAAAACTCTTGCGATCCCACTTGCCACCCTTGAGGGATGCGTTAGCTGCGGGAATAAAGCGCGATAGCGACATCATCATCGCCAGAGTATGCTCAGCCGCCGCGATCGTATTGCCTTCAGGAGAATTGACAACCACAATGCCCATGCGGGTAGCGGTTGGCACATCTACATTATCGACCCCAACACCAGCACGACCGATGATTTTGAGGTTTTTACCAGCTTCAACAGCTTCTTTGGTGAGCTTTGTACCAGAGCGAATCATGATCGCGTCGTATTCAGGGAGAACTTGGAGCAGTTCTTCGGGACTAAGGGTGGTTTTTACGTCAACGGTGGCGACTTGAGAAAGGATATCGATACCAACTTGATCGATGGGGTCAGAAACGAGAACTTTGGGCATAACGATTAAAAAATGTACCAGTGCCTATAGCGGAAGGTTTGCGGCTACGCTCTAAATCCTAAACGCCCTTGAATCAATGCAAGATAAACGCTAGACATCGCGCAGCTTAGACACACTAAGACGACAATAATTGCTTACATTAATAATATTAAAGCAAAAATGAACGCTCCTACGTTTCAGTAACTTTAGAGTTGTCATCACTCTATGGCTATTACCCGAAAGAGAGTGGCGGCGCTTCGCGCCGCCACTCTCTTTCGGGTTGGTCTTTGTAGCTAGCTCTAAGACTCAAAAGCTGATGAGTTGCCAAGCAACTCATCAGCTTTTGAGTGCTATGACTGTACTTTCAAAATACCGCGTAACTCACCTGCACGGTTAGATTTGGTATGGAGATCAACGTATAAACCACCACTATTAAGAGCTTGGAGTTGCTCAGCCGTTAGCGTATATTCGCCCTTAACATTACCGCTTACACCATCTGAATTAACTTGCACTTGCAAAGCATACTGGAAAGGACCATTTGCCTTAGCAGCGCCTCTATGAATATGTACACCCGAAGTAATGTTTGGATTAGGAGGAACTAGAGGATCAGTAGCATAATCACGTAGGGGACTGCTCAAACTATAAAAACCACCACGTACAATTAACCGATCGCCGAACAGAGCTGCTCCAACTACACCTGCTGCATTAGTTGTCACTGGACTTGGATAAATCTCGTCACCTGTCAAGATTGCTGCAAATCTAGTGAAATTAGCGCTTTGGCTGATCAAGTTGCTTTGAGAAAGGAGTTCAGCTTCGGCTTGCTGTTGATAGATTGCTAAACTGATAGAATTGTCAGCTAGCTGCGAACTAATGGTTGTAGGGGAGACATTATGAGATTGGGCTGGTGCGCTAACATTTATCGCAAGTAAACAGATGGTGATACCCAGAACTAGGCTGTATAAAACCTTTTGATATCTCCTAAAAACCTTAATCATATTACTTTTCCCGATTTAGTGAATTGGTTCATTGTCTCTACCAGCAGTTCTTATTATAAAAATCAGTTTTTTGAAAACCCATATTAGGCAGGTTTTCAAAAAACTGATTTTGGTGATTTCAGTGTCTTCGGCACTGAAATCACCAAAATCAGTTTCATAATAAGAATTTCTGTTTTCTCTAGATTGTAGTTACGTCCAAAATGTGGATTTGGATTTACCTGCATTATATTGTTTCAATTATATATATTTCATGAATGTGTCATATCTGTTGATCTTTGGGGCGGCGCTATTGGCAGGTGGGATCAATGGCATTGCAGGGGGAGGCAGTTTTATTTTGTTTCCTGTTCTCATGTTTGTTGGTATTCCGCCAATAACAGCCAATGCCACCAATGCGATCGCTTTGTTACCAGGTACATTAGCCAGTGCAGGAGCCTATCGTCGTGAATTTAATCAAGACAAGCGATCGCTAATTCAAGTATGTATCTTGGGGATAATTGGAGGGCTAGCAGGAGCCATTTTGCTTCTCAGAACCCCGACTGCAACTTTTTTACAAGTCTTACCTTACTTATTACTGACAGCAACATTGGCTTTTGCCTTTAGCAATAAAATGACGCTATGGGTTGAGCAGCAACAAGCCCGATTTGCAAAGCTCCGAGAATTGCGAACAGTCTTCATTACGATCTTGCAATTAGTTGTGGCTGTGTATGGAGGCTTTTTTGGGGGCGGGATGGGGATTTTATTTTTGGCAACCTTTGCGCTGATGGGGATGACCAATATCCATCGCATGAACGCTTATAAGGTCATGCTCACCAGTTGTATTAATGCAGTAATCGTCATTCCCTTTGTTAATGCAGGGGTGATTCTTTGGCAAGAAGGGGCGGTTGCGGCGATCGGTGCTTCTATCGGGGGGTATATCAGCGCTTACTATGTCCAAAAGATTGCCCCCATAGTAGTAAAGCGCTTTGTGATTGGCGTTGGTTCAGTGATGACACTGTACTTTTTTATTAAAAGTTAGTTTGCCTAACAATAGAGGCGGCGCTTTGCGCCGCCTCTATTGTCTTTTCTAAAACCGATAAGTGGCGGCGCTTCGCGCCGTCTCTTATCGGTTTTAGAAACCATTTAAGCGTTGTAGTTTTTGCCCCCCGGTCAGAGAATGTAAAGTGAGATGTGTAAAGTCTGGGATATATACAGAGAGATAATCAAGACACACAATACCAACACTAAAAAGATGAATATTCGTAAAGAACTACTCGATGAATTGTTGCAAGAATGTAAAACTCCACCAGACCTATTCGGAGAAGGAGGAATCCTGAAGCAACTGACCACCGCCTCGGTGGAAAGAGCATTGGAAGCAGAACTATCAACTCATCTAGGCGACGAAAAGCATGAACTCAAACCA